>NZ_CP023278.1:1295833-1619791 GCF_002896875.1 Nostoc sp. CENA543 | reverse complement strand
AAAAATACGGTACAAAAGGCATTGGCATAGATATTAGTCCAGAACGTATCCAAGAAGCTAACGCCAATGCCCAACAAGCCGGAGTAACCGATAAAGTACAGTTTATTCAACAAGACTTGTTTAATACTGACTTGAGTAACGCCACAGTAGTTACACTCTACCTGTTACCTGAAATCAACCTCAAACTACGTCCTAAACTTTTCAGAGAACTTAAACCTGGCACAAGGGTAGTTTCCCATGCCTTTGATATGGGAGATTGGAAACCCGAAAAGACATTACAAGTAGATGGCAAAACTATCTACTATTGGGTGATTCCAGAACAAATTCCCGCTAATTTACGCAACTAGAACGAATTTAGAGGTAAGGGTTGTAGGGTTTTAAGGGCGTAATTTAAGGGCGTAAGTGAAAACATTATATATTTTCTATCTTCCCTCACACCCCTAAACCCCTAAACCCCTGCACCCCTACGTTAAGCCGCTACTGCAAATTCAGCTTTTACAGAAGTATATGCCCAATCTAACCAAGGAAGTAATGCTTCAATATCAGCAGTTTCTACCGTAGCACCTCCCCAAATTCTCAGTCCTGGGGGTGCAGCGCGATAGGGAGCAATATCATAAGCAATTTGTTGTTTTTCTAAAAGCTTCGCCATTTTTTTGGCAAATTTCGCTTGGTCTTCTGTGCTGAGGCTAGTAAATCCAGCATCCACAATTTTTAAACAAATCGAAGTACAAGAACGAGTTTCTGGTTTCTCTGCCAAGAAATCCGCCCAACTGCTTTGTTCCACCCATTTGCTAATTGCTGCCAAATTCGCTTCACTGCGACTAATTAAGCCGGAGAGTCCGCCAATACTTTCTGCCCAAACTAAAGCATCTATGACATCTTCTACACACAACATTGATGGTGTGTTGATGGTATCTCCTTTAAAAACACCTTCAATGAGTTTCCCTTTTTGGGTGAGGCGGAAAATTTTGGGAATCGGCCAAGCTGGTTGATAACTTTCCAGTCTTTCTACAGCGCGGGGTGAGAGAACAACTACACCGTGTTGCGCTTCCCCACCTAAAACTTTTTGCCAAGAATATGTCAGCACATCGATTTTTTCCCAAGGGATATCCATCGCGAATACCGCAGATGTAGCATCACAAATGGTCAACCCTTGACGGTCATCGGGAATCCAATCCCCATTGGGAACTCTCACACCAGATGTTGTCCCATTCCACAAAAACACCACATCATGGCTAAAATCCACTTCCTCTAAATTGGTTAAACTGCCATAGGGTGCTTTCATGAGACGGACATCAGACAATTTCAATTCATCTACGACATCTTTCACCCATTCCTGACCGAAACTTTCCCAAGCCAGGATATCAAGGGGTCGCTGTCCGAGTAGTGACCATAAAGCCATTTCTACCGCACCGGTATCAGATGCGGGAACAATACCCAAGCGATAATCAGCAGGTAGACCGAGAATTTTTTTAGAACGTTCAATTGCTTCAGTTAATTTAGCTTTACCATCTTCTGATCTGTGGGAACGACCCAAACAAGCATTTTGCAAATTAGTTACAGACCAACCTGGACGCTTGGCGCAAGGGCCAGAAGAAAAATTGGGATTTTGGGGTTTAATTGTGGGGGGAGTAAGAGACTCTGACATGGTTGCAGCAGTTGCTTATGAAGTAGCTAGTAATGATGTAGATACTACATTACCGGATATCTGGGGTATTGTTGCAAACTTTGTGGACTAGATTCCACGAAGTAAGGAAGCAGTCCCCTTTTCATTGGGATTGGGGACTGGGGATTGGGGATTGGGGACAAGGGAGACAAGGGAGACAAGGCAGACAAGGGAGACAAGGCAGACAAGGGAGACAAGGGAGACAAGGCAGAATTTATTTCTTGACTCACTACCGGCTAAACCCGCTACCGCTAACAGCACGGGCTAACGCCCCGCTTCCGCTAACACTACTCAGCACTCATTACTCAGCACTCATTACTCAGCACTCACCCACTCAGCACGGGCTAAACGCCCCGCTTCCGCTAACACCACTCAAAGCGAAAGTCTCACACGGCGTACACTTACTTTTTCAGAACTATCTGAAAAGAGTTGAGGTATCCTGTAATTGTTTTAGATAAATTCCTTTGTTGCTTTTTGGTAGTTATTGCCATTACTTGATATAAACGCCCTTCTGCTAGATAAATTCTAGTTCTAGTGATTTTCCCCCCTGCGTTAATATAGGCGAATTCTCTGCCGGGATGACCATTAGAACTACGAATATTGCGATGATTGAGCAAATTACTTTGAGTAGTTTTTAACGCCATCGCTTGCACATCATTCAAGATTTCTTGTGGGTTATTAATTTGGGCATAACTATGAGGAAAATCATTGTATACCACTAGATAGGCTACTTCTTGTTTAGGTGGTTGAGCCGCAAATATTTGTAAGTCGATTTCCCCCATGTGCGTTTTTTGGGTTTGGGATTCCTGTTTGGGAATTCCTGGCATTAATACAGTAAAACGCCCATCTGGGGATGTGAATGGCTTCCACTGGGGTTGTACTGGTTGGGTAGTAGTGGTTTTTTTCAGTAAAACGGAAGTTTTAGCAGGTGCAACAGTGGTTTTTTTGCGTGCTACTGCTACTCTTTTGGCTGATACAGTCGGGCGTTTAGGCTGGCTTGCGTCTACAATTACAGATCCGCCACAAATTAAGGTGGCGGCTAGGAATGAGAACAAAACTCTAAGTGTCATGGTTTTGGCATTCACAAGATGCTAATACACTGATGATGTAGCTGTTATAACCTAGCAGCACACAAAGCAGCACCTATTAGTCCAACTTGTGGATTGAGAATGATATGCACTGGTATTTCTTCTAACAAGGAACGCATTCTGCCTTTTTGGGTGAAATTTAAGAGGAAATTGCCATTTTGTATCAAAGGTAAGATTTTGGAGGCAATACCACCAGCAATGTACAAGCCACCGTAGGGTAAGAGTTTGAGGGCGAGATTTCCGGCTTCTGCACCGTAAGCATCGATAAATATTTGCAAAGTTTGTTGACAGAGGCGATCGCTTCCTTGCACTGCTGCTTTCCCAATGGCTGCACCAGGATCAACGGTTTTTTCTGATTGTCCGGCTTGTTGTTCCCAGGTACGAACAATTTGGGCGATTTCTGGGGATTCAGTAGTGTGATAGCGATCGCGCAAAAATTGATAAATCGCCACAATCCCCTGTCCAGATACTACCCTTTCCACAGACACACGCTGAATATCATGTTTATCCAGCAGATATTTTAATAATTGAAACTCTAACTCATTACGTGGCGCAAAATCGGCGTGTCCCCCTTCTGACGGAAAGACTTGATAGTAATTCCCCTGTTTAATTAAAAATCCTTGTCCTAAACCAGTCCCAGCCCCAATAATTGCAATCGGTGCTTCTTGTTGGTGTTTACCTACTTGCAAAGTCAGCAAATCTTGTTTACTCAAGCCAAAAATGCCATAACCGACAGCCGCAAAGTCATTAATAAGAGAAATGAGAGGAATACTCAATTCTTGTGCGAGGCGTTCTGTATCTAAGAACCAAGCTAGATTAGTGAGTTTAGCAGTATTGTTAACCACGGGGCCAGCGATCGCAAAACAAGCCTTTTCCGGTGTACCTGCATTAGCATTAAGTAAAAATTGCTGCACTATCGGCACCAAATCAGGAAAATCCCCACTGCGGTAAATTGCCTCATGAATAGTCTGTAACTCAGATGCGTCTGATATTTCCACCAAACGCAAAATAGTCTTAGTCCCGCCAATATCTCCTGCTAATAGTAAAGTCATAAATCAGTAAGTGAGTAGTGAGTAGTGAGTGCTGAGTGGTGAGTGCTGAGTATTTAGTAATCAATTCTTTAATTTTGAATTTTGAATTTTGAATTTTGAATTGATTTGAGTGCTGTTAGCGGAAGCGGGGCGTTTAGCCCGTGCTGAGTGGTGAGTGCTGAGTATTTAGTAATCAATTCTTTAATTTTGAATTTTGAATTTTGAATTTTGAATTGATTTGAGTGCTGTTAGCGATAGCGTGGCGTTTAGCCAGTGCTGAGTGAAGAAATATCCACCTTGTCTACCTTGTCTACCTTGTCCCTAGTCCCCAGTCCCCAATCCCCAACCTAAGCAAAGCGAATGACTTCCTCTACCTGAGTTAAATGGCTGGTGTCTCCTTTTAGTTCTAACAACCATTCAGGTTCTTGACGCACGACTTTGACTAGAGAACATAAGGAGGCTTTAACTTCACTTTTGGCAATCTCCCCAACTAATCCCATTGCGCCCCCTAATACAGAAGCACCGTGTGCTACTAGCAAAATATCATCTGGGAAGAACTCTGTTGCTAAACATCTGGCTGTTTGTCCTGAACGGGCGCGTACCTGTTCATGAGTTTCAGGATATTTGGCCGCAATGCGCGGTGTGTAACTAGTGTCAATTCTAGGAAATAATTCTACAAGGGCTGATATTGACAGTCTTTCGGGTTCTTCTGTCATCCAAGCCGGATTTAGCCATTCACTCAACCCTGTCTCTAGTTTAATAGGCAAGTCTAAAGCTTCTGCTACAGCATTAGCAGTTTGCACCGTTCGGAGAAACGGAGAAGCAAAAATATGAGAGATATTTTCGTTTTTTAATCGCCTCGCTAGCTGCTTGGCTTGTACAAAACCATCTTCAGACAGGGGTGGATCGTAGCGTCGTTCTGCGGTGAGAAACCAATCGGGGTTTACAAAGTCAAGACGGTTAGCGTGTCTTGCGATCCAAACTATTTGAGTCATGGGTTTTATAAATTAAGGCGAAATTAATCCGCATCTACATCAAAATAGACACCTGAAAATACAGGTGCAAACCCAATATAAGATAAATTTTGTAACTTTCTGTAATATTTCTTTTGGTTGGGGATTGGGGACTGGGGACTGGGGACTGGGGACTGGGCAGGGGGCAGGGGAGAAGAACTAATGACTAATGACTAATGACTAATGACTAATGACTAATGACTATTGACTAATGACTATTGACTATTGACTATCAAGGCAGAGTCAGAATTTCTACGCCGTCTTCTGTGACAGCTACGGTATGCTCAAATTGTGCTGATAATTTGCGATCGCGTGTGACGGCTGTCCAACCGTCGTTGAGCATTTCTACTTCGTAAGTACCTTCATTAATCATCGGCTCAATAGTAAATACCATTCCAGGACGCAGGCGTTTACCTTTATCTCTGACACCATAATGGGGAACATCCGGTGCTGTGTGGAAAATATGGCTGATACCATGTCCGACAAAATCACGCACTACAGAAAAGCCCTCTCCCTCAGCGTACTCTTGAATTGCTGCGCCAATGTCACCAATGCGCGCCCCTGGTTTAACTTCTGCAATCCCTAAATGCAGGCACTTTTCTGTAACTTCCACTAGTTTCTGTACTTTGGGAGATGCACTACCAACAATAAAAGTTTTCGATGTATCACCGTGATAGCCGTCTACAATCGGTGTCACATCGATGTTAATGATGTCACCTTCTTTGAGAACCTGCTTGGCATTGGGAATACCATGACAAATGACTTCATTAACACTGGTGCAAATTGATTTAGGAAAGCCTTTATAGCCCAAAGGCGCGCTTTTTGCTCCCTGTGCTTGTGTCCACCGTTCGGCTTCGTCGTTGAGTTCTAGGGTGGTAACTCCTGGTTTGACCAATGGCTCTAAATGCTGCAAGAGTTGAGCAGCCAAGCGTCCTGCCTGGCGCATTTTTTCTATTTCTCTTTGGGATAAAATAACAATTATCTCTGTTTTCATTTTCTACTTGATTGATTTGTAAGAAATATAGTTAAGCCAGTTTCTGCGGCTCTTTTTGCAGCATCAGCCACTTTGAGGGTATACAAGCTTTCCTCTGGAGTGACGTACAAAGGTGTACCGTCAAATAAATGGTCTAACACCATTTTCGTATCTTTGGCAAACAAACCCCAACGAGTTCCCACCTCGATAGCTGTAGTTTGCCCATGTTGAATAAACAATCCCGTATCCCCATCAAAAATTAAACCGCCGTTTTCGCCATGAACCTCAAATTTACGTTCATACTGCCACAAAGTTTCACCTTTGCCGTAAATTATTTGAGCTAATAAACCACTCTGAAAGCAAATTTGTGTCATACAAAAGCAAGTTTGGTAATAGTCTGATTCTATTTCCCAAAATCTTTGATGAGAGTTGACAGAAAAAACCTCACCAAATAAATCTGTCAGCCGATGTAAACGAGAGAGCGCGCCAATTAAAGGAAACCCAAACTGATTATGATTATATGTCCATTTGCGGGGGGCAGGGTTTTGGGGGTTAATCGTGCTGTAGCGGACGTAGAATAAATGCCCTACCTTGTCTATATTTTGCTTTAAGGCTTGGTGCAGTCCGCCTAGAAGCTCAATATGTTCAACGTGGAGTAATTTTTTTTGCGTTTTTGCTAAAGCCAGCAATTCTTCAGCTTCAGCCAAATCAATGGCCAAGGGATATTCTACAACTACGTGTTTACCTGCTAGAAGTGCGGCACGGGCGATCGCTCCATGCTCACTATTAATTGTAGAGATCACTACTAGCTCTATATCTTCTCTTTTTATCAAATCTTGCCAAGGGGCGATCGCCTCTGTTTGGTAGTCTTTAGCAAAGGTTTGCGTTCTTTCTAAAGTATTTCCCGCAACTGCAACTAAATCTGAACGTTGATCTTGCAGTAGAGCCTCTGCTCGTAGTTTTGCTGCATATCCTGTACCAACTAAACCCACACGCACTTTTGCTTTTCCCAAAGCTGCTTTTGCATTATACATAAAATCTAGGGGTTGCTGGGGATTCGGGACTGAGGACAAGGGAGACAAGGGAGAACAGGGGTAGAAAAGCTAATGACTAATGACTAATAACTATTGACTATTGCTAGAGATATTGCATCCGCAAGATATAAACAAAACTTATTGTTATCTACTAACTAAATCTCATTACTAATCGTGTGTGATTTCTGGTTACATACTTTAAATTTTCCCGTAGTATCAGAATTGAAGCAAATTTTAAACAACAGCTTATTTACATCAGAAAAGCTGTTAGCGTTGCTTTGGGATAAATTGAATACTGCCGTTCGCACAAGAGAGGACTACTAAAATGGCAACTTACAAAGTTACATTGATCAGTGAAGCTGAAGGTATCAACACAACAATTGATGTTGAAGACGATACTTACATTTTAGATGCTGCTGAAGAAGCAGGTATTGATTTGCCCTACTCCTGCCGTGCTGGTGCTTGTTCCACCTGTGCAGGTAAGTTAGTTTCCGGTACCGTAGACCAATCTGATCAATCTTTCTTGGATGATGATCAAATTCAAGCTGGATATGTACTGACCTGTGTTGCATATCCTACCTCTGATGTCACCATCGAAACTCACAAAGAAGAAGAACTCTACTAAGAGTTAGATATCTCAGAATTATCCAAGGGGTCAGAATCTTGTATTCAGAATAGCCTGCGAGTTGGCTATCGCTATAAAATGACTCCACCCCCTGTGAGGATGAAGTCTGTTGCTAATCAGAAAACTTGTTGTTGACTTCGCTAATTAATAGCGATTCACCATAACTATAAGAGGCTCTAGCCGATCGCAGATCATTATTCTGAAATTCTGACTCCCTATTAGGATTAATTCACCCATAGTCACCGACAAGGCTTGTCTTTCTTCTCCTTTGATTAAAATTTGATTTCTGGGCTAAGTGCTTTAAGTTCTGTCCCAGGATAATAAAACTGCAAAATTTTCTCGTTATTCCAGCCTAATTTGGCTAGATTTTGCGCTCCTGTCTGACTCAAACCCACTCCGTGTCCTAATCCACCACCTACAAAAGCATAACCCCACAATTCTGGTTCACCTTTATTGAGTGGTACTATGTAAAATAGGGTACTTCTAGGTGCAGCAAAGGCACTACGCACTTCATCTTTGTGGAGAGTGAAAGTACCAATATCTGTTTTCACTGCTAGTTCCAGAATTCGCCCACTGCGGCTGCGTTTGGTTATAGACATAGCGTCAATGGTTTTAAATGAGGCGTAGGGGCTATTTTTAGCTTGCAAGAATTTTTGTAAGTCTGGGATGATTCTGTCTAATGATGATTCTTTGTACCAGCGAAATACATCCCATTTGCTTTCGTTAAAACCTTGCTTGAGGCTAATAAATTTCTGGAAGTTTTGTTCGTCGGCGAGATTTTGCTTGGATAAGTCCCATAAATTTGTCGGTGTATCGACAACCGGACGCAAGTAAGGACGATCTTCACCATTCCAAACATCGCTAAAGTAAGCTGTCACACCGCCAGTAGTAGAAGAATAGAGGGCATCTACTAGCTGATTTTTATAGGTTAACACCATCCCTTTAGTAGTAGCGATCGCCTGATCGGTTTTATTGGTCGCTCCTGTTAGCCCGTAATAAACTTGACAGTGGGTACTAGCGCATAATTCATAATTATCTACGGCAAATCTGCGGAGATTTCTTAAAGCGTAAGTCCGAGCTAAAATTGCTTGGGCTTCCATTGCTGCTTTTGGTGCATCAGTGCCAATTTCGTGCGGAACTACACCACGTAGGTAAATTTCTAAGGGGACTTGATTAACGAGAGTGTATGTACCGTAAGCGTTGGGCTGAAATTGAATTTTACCAGCGTAAACGCGAGTCGTATCTAGTTTTTTCCCACTTTTTACCCGAATTAGGTTTTTAGCTGTACTAATCTCTACATTTTTGAACCTATAGCTTTCCCCGTTGACTACCCAATTGACTTGCGGTACTTTGGCAGCAACTTGAGTATCTAAATATGCTAGTTGATTTCCCTGCGATTTTATCGCCTGAAATAACAAGCGTCGTAGTAAGGGAGTGTTATACACATCTCGTTTAGCCCAGACTTGCCAACGTTCCGGCTGGGCAATTTCTACTTCAATTCCCTGCTTTCGCCATTGGTTGGCACTATCTTCTGCCGTTTCATAAGTGCGGTATGTTCCTAAAACTACCACCTCTGCGATCGCTGGGCTGGGTAATTGCTGCATGACAACTTCCAGTTGGACTGGTTTGGTTGTCATTACAGTACGATTTTGATTACCATCTAAAAATTTCAGTTGTAAGCGATCGTCTTTTGTCGGTTCTAATTGCAGTTTGTCCGTCGGTTCTGCACCAAATCTCTGTACAATCCCAACTCTCAAATCTAAGTCCTTAACTTTGTCTTGAGTACCTGATGCGCCCGTTAATCCCAACAAACTAAAAGTCATCAGCACAGTCAAGGAAAAACGCCAGAAGTTATTGCCTCTGGTTCTCCGATTCTTTACATCCCTGCTTGGCAGCAGTTTTGACATTGGCTTTGTGGCGTGGTGTTTTTGTCGCATGGGCGATTCCATAATACCCTTATCGGTTTTGCTTCTGCACTACTTGCAAAACGAAGTCATAATGAGTATGATTTATTTAGAGATACGAAACAGAATTTAGTGGGTCAACTCCTCATGGTTAGGATACAAGAAATTCCATTAAATCAAATTCATCGTCCTTTGCCCCGTGGCAACGATCCCAACAAAGTACAAGCCTTAATGGAATCAATTGCGGCGATTGGACAGCAAGAACCCATAGATGTTCTAGAAGTAGATGGACAATATTATGGCTTTTCTGGTTGTCATCGGTATGAAGCCTGCCAACGTTTAGGAAAAGAAACAATTTTAGCGAGAGTTCGGAAAGCACCCCGTAGTGTTTTGAAAATGCACCTGGCGTGATTGGGGACTGGGGACTGGGGAATAGGGAATGGGGAAAGAACAGTATTAATATGCTGAATTTAACTTTGATCCGGTAATCTTTATTTCATACCCGATGCCAATGCCCCATGCCCCATTCTCAATTGCCAATGCCCTAATCCATAATTACTCAAATAGGAGAAAATTCATGTCTTCTGGAACAACAATTAAAAATGTCAATATCGGCATAGATGATGCCAATAGAGCTAAGATTGCGGAAGGTTTGTCTCGATTATTAGCCGACACCTATACACTGTATCTCAAAACTCATAATTTCCATTGGAATGTTACAGGGCCAATGTTCCAAACATTACATTTAATGTTTGAGACTCAATATACAGAGTTAGCTTTGGCAGTGGATTTAATTGCTGAAAGAATCAGGGCTTTGGGTTATCCTGCACCTGGAACTTATAGTGAATACGCCAAGCTCAGTTCTATACCGGAAACTCCTGGTGTACCTAAAGCCACTGATATGATTAAGCTTCTAGTGGAAGGACAAGAAGCCGTAGTGAGAACTGCGCGTTCAATTTTCCCTGTGGTGGATGAAGTTAACGACGAACCTACCGCCGATTTGTTGACTCAACGGATGCAAGTGCATGAAAAAACTGCTTGGATGTTGAGAAGTTTGTTGGAAGAGTAGGGACTGGGGACTGGGTATTGGGAAAAAGGTAGAATTTTTCTATTGTTTTTCCCTATCCCTGATCCCTAGTACCCACTCCCAATCCCTATGTCTAACTGCGATCGCACTCCTGAGTTGCAAGATTTAATGCAACGGGTAGGTATTTCTAGTTTCAAAGCCTTGAGTCGTGCGGCTGGTGTCTCTGAACGGCAGATATTACGGTTACGACAAGGCGCACTAGAACAGATGCGATTAGATGTACTGCTGAAATTATCCCAAGTGCTACAAATTCCCTTAAATGAATTTGTAGCCACTTTTTTAATCCCAATCCCCAATCCCCAATACCCAATCCCCAATCCCCAGTCCCCAGTCCCCAACCCCCAAGAACTAGCTGATTTAAGAAAAGAATACGAGCGATCGCAATTACAACTAGAACAGCAGCGAGAAGTTTTGCTGCAAGAGTTCCAGCAGTCGAGTTTACAACTGCTGGAATCTTTGTTGTTACAATGGCCGACAGCTGCCCACAAGGCTCAAGAAAATCACCAATTAGCAGCAGTGAAGATTTTACCTCTAGTAGAAAAGCCTCTAGAAAAATTATTACAGGCGTGGGGAATCGAAGCGATCGCACCCGTAGGCGCAGAGTTACCATATAACCCCCAACTACACCAATTATTAGAAGGAACTGCTCAACCAGGAGAAATAGTCAGAATTCGCTACACAGGCTATATCCAAGGTGATAAGTTACTATATCGAGCTAAAGTCAGCCCAGTTTAGTTAACCGTCAACAGTTCCCTAATTTACCTCATGCCACCGATTGAAAATAGAAGATATTGGGAATACTAGATAATAGTGGTGTATCTAAATAGCGGTATCAGAAGTTAAAGAGCTTATCAATAGGAATTCGCGTATGGCAAAGGACAAGAAGCCAATGAGTCACTTACTGAACCTACAGATATCACTACCGAGGATGAAAATCTGCACTATCAAGACGATCTATCTGTAGTGTTTTGACTTCAGATCACTTTTGGATGTTGGTTTCGTCTAAAAATTCCAGCAATCTATGAATTTTTAGCTTTAGTTTTCAAACTTTTTATAGAGATAATATCATTTTGGCACAAGAGATACAAAATTTGATCAGGAAATTAAGTTATCTTCATATCTCTTACTGAGACAAATGAGTAAAAAGGAGTTGATTGCTACAAATTATATAAAAGTAAAATATATTTCTAATTCTCAAGACTTAACTAAGCATTAGAATTATCTTCTCTCTCATTTGAGATTTCTAAATTTAGGTACTATGCTTTTTTAAAATATAATTTATCTATCATAAGTTGTGTTTTAAATTAGTTTAAATTATGAGAGATTATTATTGAGAAGTTAACTTATACTTTGAGGCTACTAAGTTCTTCTCCAGCCATGTAGCTACTTGCTATATAATATTGGCAAATTTTCACTTTACATAGGCAGCACTTTGGTAAAAAACAATGAATCAAGAAGTACAGGTTGTTAAACTCTCTGGAATTATCAATACTACTAACTCTTTAGAATTAAGAGAAAATATTACCCATCTTGTGGACAGTGGGGCAAAAATTGTTTTAGTTGACTGTCAAGAAGTAACTTTTATGGATAGTTCAGCTTTGGGATCATTAGTATTAGCTTTCAAAACCCTAAGAGCCGCAGGTACGAAGTTATTTCTTTGTTCTATTAATGAGCAAGTTAGAATTTTATTTGAATTAACTGGTATGGATAGTGTATTTGAAATTTTTAAAAATCAAGATGAATTTCACGCAGCGATTCTATCTAGAAGCTAATCAAATTTGATTTGCAGAATTGATAAATCATCTTCAAAAGCTTCTTTAGGGTTTAAAGCTGTGAGGTAATTTAATACGTGATCGAGTTGATAATCAGCAGTATGGTGGATACTAGTAAGAATCTGGACAAAAGCGTCTAGATTCCAGACTGTGCCATCTGATTTAGTGATTTCGTAAGCTCCATCACTAAAAATATAAAGACTACTGAATTTTTTAACATAGCAGGAAGCATCAATATACTGTGCTTCTGGAAACATACCAACTGGCATCCCAGGAGTTCTTAAAATTTGAACTTCATTGCTAGTTGGGGATGTTCCAGATATAAGAATTGCGGGTGGGTGTCCAGCACTTGCGTAAGTTAATTGTCGTGTAACTCGGTTATAAACTCCATACCAAATAGTAAAATATTTATCATTTTGATAATTCATTTGAAATGTTTCATTTAAAGCTTTGAGGACATCACTAGGTTGATAGTAATTGAGTCCTTTAAGCGCGCGTGAACGTAAAAGATTGAGGACAGAAATAGAAGGGAGTGTGGCTTTGAGTCCGTGGCCTGCTGTGTCTAGTAGATAAATGGCGATCGCCTCATTATCTAGCCAGTAGTAATCAAAACAATCGCCACCTAGTTGACGAGAGGGAATAAATCGAGAATTGATGGTGAAAGGTTGACTCATCGGTTCTGGAAGCAGCGATCGCACATATTCAGCCGCTTCCGTTAGTTGTTCTTCTAAAAGCAGTTTTTGAGTTTGCAAATCTCGACTTGCTTGATGTAGTCTCAAACCTGCTCTCACTCTAGCTTTCAATTCGTGTTGTTCAATCGGTTTAGTGATAAAGTCATCAGCACCAGCATCTAAACCTTTGACGCGATCGGCTACCGAATCAAGAGATGTTAGTAAAATAAAGAAGGTAGTTGATAGATTAGGGTCATTTTTGATGCGGTGACAAACTTCCAGTCCATTCAAGCCTGGCATAATCCAATCACAAATAATTAAAGCTGGATGATGAGCTACAGCTTGAGCGACTCCTTCTTCACCATTATTAACAGCAACTACCTCATAACCCTGTTTTTGTAAGATTCTTTTAAGTAGTATCTGGATAGATAGATCATCATCAATGACAAGTATTTTGAACATCGGTGGTTATGGACAAGGTTATTAATAGTTAGTTATTACCAATAGAAATTAAAAATATTGTCAAGATTAATATGTGGATAAGTATTATCTCTAGAAAAATAATACTCACCATATCTAATTATCCATCGCTTGAATCAAATTTGGTCAATGGTCAATGGTCAATAGTCAATAGTCATTAGTCATTAGTCATTAGTCATTAGTCATTAGTCATTAGTCATTAGTCATTAGTCATTAGTTTCTCTTCCCCTGCTCTCCCTTGTCTTCCTTGTCTCCCTTGTCTCCCTTGTCCCCAGTCCCCAATCCCCAGTCCCCAATCCCTACGGTGGCGAAAGGGGATTCAACCACAACAGCAGGGAGTTCTTTAACTGGTTGAGGTCACGATATACTTCTTGTCGAAACCACTGTCCTAGAGCATCTAAAGGGGTGAAGGATGAGCCGGTTTGCCATTTGATGTCTTGTCCTAGTGGTGTGGTGTGATTTCCTGGGAGGATTTGCGCTGTCACCATCTCAGGAAAGCGCGCCTTTAAGATTTTGGTTAAAACGGTTGATTGGTCGAGGTTATCATTCTGAAATTTAATGAGTAAATTACGCCGGACTTGATAACCTTCTTGGACTATTTTGTTGGTTTCTAAGGGTGAAGGGGTAAATTCAATCGTCAACGCTGAATTAAACTGTTCCACTAGGGGAATAGCATCTTTGGCGGCGTAGTTATTGAAAGATATTAAAATATTACCTGCGCGTTCGACGGGAAATAGACTACCGATGAGCAAATGCAGTTTACAACCCATACTATGTCCTAGTCCATAGGCGGGGAGATAAGCTTTGCGGAGTGCGCCAGAGTCACTCAATCTTTCTATGGTGCGATCAAAATTGAGTAGTACAGTTTTGGCGATCGCAATATGATCTAAAGTGTTAACAAAAGGTGTAGCGATAATCACATATCCTTTAGCTGCTATTTGTTCTAGTAGCCATCGATAAGTGAGGTGAGGTGCGGTAGCTACAAATGCACCTCCCAAGAAATGAATGATACCCACGGGGTTTGGGGGAATCAATACCCAGTTTCCTCTAATTTCTTTCCAATCCATGCCTGTAGGCGATCGCTCTAATCACACTTAATTTATGTTAGACCTTACTGGGTGAATGATGCAGCACAAGCAAACAACATTAAAAGACCACGTTGCTCTACGCTCCCTGCGATTATAGCCTTTTTAATTTCCTAGTCCCTAGTTTGACTTTGTAAACTTTTCATTTCCTGCTGCACATCTAAAGCAATCTGCAATGCTTCATTTAATAATTTGCCATGCTCAGTTGCTTGTTCTGTAACTTGCATCGCAGCTAAAGTCGCTAAATTATTCACAAATAATTCTGTATTACCCAGAATAAAGTTTTTATTTTCTCGCAAAATTCTTTCTGTTTTTAAAGCTCTGACTAAATCGTCTCTTGTGAGTTTCAACGCCGCAATTACTTTTGATCTTTCTTTAATATTCACTTCTGGATTGCCAGCATCTTCTATTTGATCATTAATATCTATAGCTTTAATTACAGCATTATATCTATCAACATCATTTAAAAGAATTTGCAGTGAATGCGTCATACTTCCTTTGAGATTTTTGAGTCTTTTTTGCCACCAGTAATATAGACTACATTGTGTAATTACTCCGCCCAGAAAACATAGTATTATTAATAACATCCACGCCGGAATGCTAATCCAATTAGCAAATAGCTTAATCAAAACATCTAGTATTAAATAGGTCAAGACAGCGATAGAAAAGCTTATAAAAAGGACTGTAGCCCCTTCCGAACCTTTAATTTTTTGGACAATAGTCTTACCTATCTCTTTTAAGGGATTAATGATGATGACCAGTTCATCCTTCACAGGCAAATTAGTTAACTTTTGTAGTTCCTTTTGACTAATCTCTAAGCCTTGCAAATCATTACGCACAGTTTTCCCCATTTTCACTAGGATAGTGATTATTTCATACAATATAGCAACCAAAGTTATATATGGCTAACTAGATAAATAAAATATTTGTTTTTTGACTTTAGTTAATTTTCATCGAAAAAATATATTTTTATGTGTTCTTTGATACCCTAAGTGTATTAAAAGTTACTTGACTTCCCAAGATACTAAGATTTAAACACCAATAAGGTGGGGACATTTAATATTTTAATAGAGAATAAAAAATGATTTTTGTAATATATAGTGCTGGATAAAATCTGGGAATAGCTTACTACTAATTAATCTTAGATGGATGTGATCAACTATCTAAAGGATGAAAGTGTTTGCCGCGTATTTTGACCTTTAGCTAGTTGTTGATTATGACTCATCAGTGAAAAATGAGAGTTATCAAAGATAAATTACTTTGATACAAAACACTGTTTTCATCTCAATCACAGTGTTTTAGGAGTGTTTTCAGTAACCAAAAGGCATTTAAACCAATGATCTGATGAAGAAGCATCTAAATTATTTTTGTCTTAAATTGTGAGTTTAATTAAGGGTGTTTAGCTAGAAATCATGATTGATTGAAAAGCTAATTTCAAACATATCTTTATCATCAAATAGATATTTTTTGATTGAGTTACCCTGAAATATTTTCCTAAAAACCATACATCAACTTAGAGAGAAATTAATTTTTCTGGAGGATACATCTGTGAATCATCTCTTATCTTGGTCATCATTCAGTATGAAATTGCTAGCTTTAGGAGTAGCAGCTGCAACAATTTCTCCTGTGATGATTTCTACAGTCGCTTTAGCTCAAGATACTGTTCCTTCAACAACTGTAGCTCCCAGATTTAGTGATGTTGGTGCAGATTATTGGGCGAGTCCATTTATTCAAGCTTTAGCCGAAAGAAATATTATTGCAGGCTTTCCTGATGGCACATTTAAGCCGAACCAATCGGTGAGTCGGGCGGAATTCGCCACGATGATTCAGAAAGCCTTTAACCAACAGCCAGTCAGACAATTAAGTGCAAGCGGATTTACAGATGTTCCGTCTAACTACTGGGCGAATGCTGCAATTAGAGAGGCTTACGAAACTGGATTTATGGCTGGCTACCCAGGGGATGTGTTTTTACCTAATCAACAGATTCCTAGAGTACAGGCGATCGCAGCTTTAGCTAGTGGTTTAGGCTTACAAAATAGCAACTCTGCATCAGATGTGGTAGGTACCTACTATGCAGATGCTTCTGTTATCCCTAATTATGCTGTAAATAGTGTGGCGGCGGCAACACAAGCTAACTTAGTGGTGAACTATCCCAATGTTCGACAACTCAATCCCCAACAGTCTCTCACCCGTGCAGAAGCAGCAGCACTCTTGTATCAAGCCTTAGTGCGTCAGGGACAGTTGCAACCTCTAGCTACCAATGTTGCAGCCTCTAACTATGTAGTAGTCAGCCAGGGAACTGGTAATACTCAAACAGGGAATGACATCGTTTCTCTAGCCGCGTCTAGTAATTCTTTTAGCACTTTAACTTCTTTAATCCAGTCAGCAGGTTTAACGGATATCTTGCGACAGCCAGGCCCTTATACAGTGTTTGCGCCTACTAATGAAGCTTTTGCAGCTTTACCGGCTGGGACTTTAGAACAGTTACAACAACCCCAAAATAAAGAATTATTGGTGCAGATATTGCGCTATCACGTAGTTCCTGGACAGGTGACGGCGAATCAACTCTCATCTGGGGAATTAAAAACCGTGGAGAATTCACCCGTGAATATTCGAGTTGATAGTGCAAATAATCAAATTGCAGTCAATGAAGCGCGAGTGATTCAGCCTAATATTCAAGCGAGTAACGGAGTCATCTATCCCATTAACCAAGTTCTGATTCCACCTAATCTGACTAGTCAACAGCCACAACCACCCAATAATCAAGCACAAACCCCAGATGTCACACCAGGAAGGGCTACCCGTGGCGGTTCTAGTTATGTTGGCGTAGCGGGTAATATCGGCTTGGGCGGTGATACAGCGTTGAGTGAAAGTAACTTTGCGGCTATCAGTAAAATCGGTCTAACTCGGACTATATCAGTGCGTCCATCGGTAGTGTTTGGAGACGATACCGTATTTCTCGTACCCTTGACTTATGATTTCGCGCCTCGTGAGGTGGAACCCGGCGTTGTACAGCAGTTTTCTGTATCCCCTTATGTTGGTGCTGGTGTGGCTATTGAAGCTAGCAATGATACTGATATTGGGTTGCTGTTAACTGGTGGTGTAGATGTTCCCTTGGGAAATCGCTTTACCCTTACAGGTGCTGTAAATGCAGCTTTTGTTGATAAAACCGATGTGGGTTTGTTGTTGGGGATAGGTTACAACTTCTAATTTATGTGACTGCGATCGCTTCTCAGCCACTCATAGCTATTTTACACCTGTGGAGAATGGGAGCGATCGCTATGATTTCAGGATCAACACTAGAAAACTTCTTTAGGTATAGGTTGATGATCAGCCATTAAACCACTGATAGTCACGCTCCATGTCACCATTAAAAGAAGCTGCGACTTTATAACCAATGCGAATACCAAACAGTCGAGCTAATGGGTTCTTTTTGCGTAAATAATTCGCTGATTCTATACCTGTTTTATCAACTGCATATTCACCAGTTTCTATATCAATAATCACCATTTTACCGATGTTTTCTTCTGTTTCTACTTGCTGACGGATATTATTTTCATATAATTCTCTGGCACGTTTACCAACTTCTTCGCTGCTTAAAAGTATAGTTTGCATAGTTTCTCCTGTTAAGTTATCAGTTTCGGGATTGGTTGTTGAGCCTTGTTTTTTTGATGATTGAAAAAGTTAAGCTGAGAGTAAGGGTTTAACTTTACCAAAACGGCGATCGCGTTGTTGATAACTAAGTAAAGCTTTATATAATTCTTCTCGGTCAAAGTCAGGCCAAAAAATATCAGTGAAATACATCTCTGTATAGGCTAATTGCCATAGTAAAAAGTTACTTAAGCGCATTTCTCCGCTAGTACGAATTAGTAAATCTGGCGGGGAAGTATTTACTGTGTATAAATACTGTTCTACAAGCTGTTCATTAACTGCGGCTGCATTAAGTTTACCTTGTTCTACTAGTGCCGCTATTTGATGACAGGCTCTAGTAATTTCATTACGGCTACCGTAATTAATCGCTAGAGTAAAGTGAATCGCTTGATTATTTGCGGTCTTTACAGTTGAATGTTCTATCTCTGTTTGCAGAGATGGGGGTAAAGCTGATAAATCGCCAATAAAAGAAAGTTTCACTCCTTCTTGGTACATTTCGGCTAATTCTCGGCGCAGGAATCGCTCAAATAAGCGCATGAGAAAATTGACTTCTTGCAGGGGACGTTGCCAATTTTCGGTGGAGAAGGCGTAGACGGTGAGGGCTTTGATTCCCCAATCCTTACAGCAGCGTAAAATTTCTTTGAGGGTTTTTGCACCTTGGCGATGTCCGGCTATGCGGGGTAGTCCTTGGTTAGTCGCCCATCTACCGTTACCATCCATGATGATGGCTAGGTGTTGGGGGATTCTTTGGGGTTCTAGGTCTAGGGGTAAATTCATGGTGTTAATGAGGGGATTTATTGAAAGTTCACGCAGAGGCGCAGAGACGCAAAGAAGGGTGCAAAGAGTTATTCAAAGAGGTTTTGTAAGTATTGGGGTGTTAGGGTGTTGTGCCATTTCCAGAGGTGGTGCATGGTGTAGATGAAGGTGAACAGGAGAGTGGCTTTGTTGCTGAATGTCCAGGCTTTCCAGTTGAGGGTATTCATCATGCGGCGCAGGGTACGCATCAGATTATTGCGCTCATAGTTTTGGGAACGGGTTTTAATTAAGGTTCTGGTAATGCGGATGAGTCCGGTGTCAGGATAAGCCCAAACTCCAAAACCCCAAAATTTGGTCATGTGGTTAACTTCGTCTTTGGTGAGTTCTTCTAAAACGTCTTGGAGTGCGCCTGTGGTGTGTGCCATCATCCACAGGTAAAGACAGGTTGCACCGTATTCTGTAGCGACGCGATGTAAACCGTGGCGATATAGGTCTTCTTGGGGGTCATCTGTGGGTAGGTAGCCTCTAACTGTGCGGAGTTTGGGGGTGATTTTTTCGCCGGTGAGTTGGGTGTAAACTTTGAGTAAGGCGGGGGTGTGTTGACGTTCTTCTTTCTCCCATAAACCGATTTCTTGGAGTTCACCATCTTCACCGACTGTTCCACCAACCACGCGCGCCATCTGAGGATGTAATTGTTCTAAATACTGGCGACTCGTTTGGGTGTAGCCGCGAATCGGGGCTTCTGTATCCAATGCACCTATCAAAATGGATAGAAATACTTCTGGATCTACGCCGATAATTTGATTACGGTTGATAGCTTGCCAATCAATATGTTTCCAAGGACGGGCTTGATGATTGGTAAATTGCGTAGGTAAATCTTCTAAGCGTTCTTGTAGTTTTTCGGTAGCTACGTAGTTATCTATCAGTGAGCGTAGACGCTGCTGTATTTGCCAGTAGCTAGGACTGGTATAGCTTTGGCCTGCCAAATCTTCTGCTAATGGGGTGGTAGTATTCACCATGTTTTTTATACTTTCAACTCTACGCCCAATAGCCTAAGCGATCGCACCTGTGTTTGTCAGTCGGTGAAAGTCGGCAGTTTGATATGATGCAGTTGCTAAAGTCGGCGTAAAAGTCGGATTTATTTGGTGTGTTAATTTAGGTTACAAATATGCAATTGATAATTTAGTTACCTTTCTTTTTTCTAGGGAATGTTTAGGGTGAGGTAAAACATATGTTGATACATCAATCATGACTTTTCAAACATTAGAAAAAGTCGGGTAAAAAGTCGGATTCATAGAAACTTATCCGAAAGTTGGGATAGAAAAACTGTAGATTAATCTATAGTTCTAAAATCTAACTACCCTCATCGTTACACAATGAACGCTGAAGCAGCATTAGCATGGTTAGAAAGCATCATTCCTGCTCAAACTGGGGAAAGATTGAGCGATTTGCAAAAAGTGATTCTTCAGCAGGTTTGGTTGGGTAGAAAATATTTAGATATCGCCCGCAGTTACGGTTGTACGGAAGGACACGTTAAGGATGTCGGTTCACAATTATGGAAGTTACTTTCTCAGGTTTTGCGACAAAAGATAACTAAAAGCAATTGTCGCACTACTTTGGAACGAGTTCTGAGGAAAACTTCTGCTATCTCCCATACTTTTTGCTTAACCTCTCCCCCTACCCCTCTCCTACAAGGCGAGGGGAATGAAAAAGCAGGGGAGCAGGGAGCAAGGGAGCAGGGGGAAAAATCATCCACAAGGGGTGAGGTTTCAACCAATGGGGAAAAGGGTGAACGGAGCTTTCACCTACAAGGGGTGAGCTTTGTACCTTTAGTTCCCCCTGCCCCCTGCCCCCTGCCCCCTGCCTCTTATAAAATTCCACTAGAAAACACTAATTTTATCGGACGACAAGACGCGATCGCTCACCTGAATACTTTGGTAAATCAAGGCGCGAAGGTAATTCTTATTCAGGGTGAGGGAGGATTAGGTAAGACGACTCTCGCCCAGCAATATCTGCAAAATCAGGGTTTTGACTTGGTTTTAGAACTATTAATGGCGAAGGAAACCCAAAATATTACCTCAGTGGAACGGGTGGTGGAGGAGTGGCTAAAACAAGACTTTGGAGAAGAAGCAGGGGTAGAATTTGGGGTGACATTGGGAAGACTCAAACGCCAACTCCATCACCGGCGAGTCGGGGTGTTAATTGATAATCTCGAACCAGCATTAGATCATCAAGGAAAATTGATTGCGCCTCACCGCAGTTATGTCGAATTGTTGCGGGTTTTGGCTGATGTGCGGGTGCAATCTGTGACTCTAATCACTAGTCGCGATCGCCTGTGTGAACCTGGAATTAATATACATCACTATCGACTGCCGAGTTTAGACCAAGGTGCATGGCTGACGTTTTTTAGTCACCGAGGCTTAATTATCGACACGCCCACCTTGCAGCAAATACATCATACCTATGGCGGTAATGCTAAAGCAATGGGCATTATTTGCGGTGCAATTAAAGAGGATTTTGGTGGTGATTTGACTTTATATTGGCAAGAAAATCACACAGATCCTTTAGCAGCAACCGACTTAAAAAATTTAGCGGTAAGTCAAATTAATCGTCTGCAAAACCTTGATTCCCAAGCTTATCGCCTGCTTTGTCGTTTGGGATGTTACCGTTATCAAGATATCCCCAAAATTCCCTCGTCAGGACTATTTTGTTTACTTTGGGATGTACCAAAAACTGAACATCGTCAGATTATTACTTCCCTCAGAAATCGCTCTTTAATCGAGTGTGAGCAAGGAGAATATTGGCTACATCCAGTAATTCGAGCCGAAGCGATCGCGCGTTTACGCCATAGCGATGATTGGGAAATTACCAACCACAAAGCCGCCGAATTTTGGACAGCTAGCATCACCGAAATTGCGACATTTTCAGATGCTTTACAGGCTTTAGAAGCATATTATCACTACATAGAAATTAACGCCTTTGAGTTAGCGGGTAAAGTTATTCTCAAAAGTCGCAATAATCAATGGCAACAGTTCCTACCTCTGGGTAGTACATTGTATCGTATGGGATTTACTCAACCGATATTAACTGCAATTAATCAAGTCATAAATAATATTGAGTTTGAAGATAATCTCATTGAACTATACAATATATTGGGTGATTTATATTGGATTACAGGCAAGATTAGCCAAGCCATAACCTGTCAAGAACAAACCATTAATTTAGCCACACAAGCCCTCAAATCTCTTGTACCACAACCAGAAAATAAACATAAAGTCTACTATCTGAGAATGTTAGAAGTAGATTCGCTGTTAAGCATTGGTCTTTATAAAATAGATTTGTGGGAACTAGAAACAGCCGCCGATTTATTTCAACAAGTAATTTATTTAGCACAAAATACTGATCATCATAGCTGGGCTGAAAAAGCTTCAGTATGTTTAGCCTTAGTGAATTCCTATTTAGGCTTAAATGATGCTGCTCTTGCCTTAGCAGATGTAGCTTATAAAAATATTACGCAAGAAAAATTGGTAAAAACTGGTAGATTTGCTTATTTCATGCAAATCTTAGGTCAAACTTACATCAACCTTAGAGATTTTAGCAAAGCTAAAGAAATGTTTCAGCAAGCCTTAACCTTTGCCGAAGCCAGTCATTATATGCAAGTTAAAGCAAAAACATTGAGTAGTCTAGCAGAAATCTATCGCCAACAAGCAGATTATCAACTAGCCTTAACTCAACACCAAGAAGCCATCAAACTATTAGAAAAAATTGGTGCTAAATGTGACCTAGCAGCAGCCTATTTTCAACTAGGCTTAACATATCAAAAAATGTCCAATTCTGCTGAAAGTGAAATAAATTTTAACCAAGCCAAGCAGCTATTTACTGAAATAAAAGCTCCCAAGCAAGTAGAAAAAATTTCAAATTCCGCGTCCAGGTTTGCAATCTGCAAAACCTAATGCTTCTGAGTCCAGAAAACTAGCGATTCTCTTTCAGAGACACTACGTGAACGCCATTTCAATAACTGCTTCAATAGGGTACTCAATTTCAGTAGCACGAGCAATTAAAGCAGCTCGAATGCGCTCAGGTAGACGCTCTAAAATAATTTCTGCATCAACAATAGAAAGTTGTTCCTGAACTTTAGCTGGCATAGCTTTACTGTTCGTCCGTGATTATATTGCTATAACTTGTATTCCTGGCTCATATTTTATTACATCTTGACAACCCAGCATTGATAACAAAATTTGCTGAACTTTAAGATTCATGTAATTTAAAACCCATGAAGTTGTTTCAAGTGCCAACTGAATCATAATCAGGAAGTAGTTTCTCAAAATCGCCACATTAAAAAAGGTAAAAGGCAAAAAGTAAAAGATTATTTTTATTGTTCTCTACCCAGTCCCCAACCCCCAACCTTTCAATTTTGGATTTTGAATTGACGATAGCGTAGCGTTAGCAACGCAGGAGCATCTTTTGGATTGGATTCAATCTAAAATCCAAAATCCAAAATCTAAAATTCCCAGTCCCCAATCCCCATTTAGGAGAAGATATTAATGAAATTGGCTTACTGGATGTATGCAGGCCCAGCCCATATCGGTACTCTCAGAATCGCTAGTTCTTTTAAAAACGTCCACGCTATCATGCACGCACCTTTGGGCGATGATTACTTTAACGTCATGCGCTCCATGTTATCGCGGGAAAGGGACTTTACCCCAGTTACAGCCAGTGTAGTTGACCGCAACGTTTTGGCGCGTGGTTCTCAAGAAAAGGTGGTTAATAACATCACCCGCAAAGATGCAGAGGAACACCCAGATTTAATTGTGTTAACTCCTACTTGTACCTCTAGTATTTTGCAAGAAGACCTGCATAATTTTGTCGAACGGGCGCAAATAGAAGCCAAATGTGACGTACTTTTAGCAGATGTCAACCACTACCGCGTTAATGAACTGCAAGCAGGCGATCGCACTCTCGCCCAAATCGTACAATACTACATTGAGAAAGCCCGCAAAAAAGGCGAACTCCCCCGCAGCAAAACCGAAAAACCCTCAGTTAACATCATCGGTATTTCTACCCTGGGTTTCCACAATAACCACGACTGTACAGAACTCAAAAAGCTCATGGCTGATTTGGGAATTGAGGTAAACGCCGTCATTCCTGAAGGCGCGTCAGTCCATGAGTTGAAAAACTTACCAAAAGCTTGGTTTAACCTCGTCCCTTATCGGGAACTAGGCTCAATGACAGCTAATTATCTACAAGCTGAGTTTGGTACACCTTATATAGATATTACCCCGATGGGTGTGGTAGAAACTGCTAGATGTATCCGTAAAATTCAGCAGGTAATCAACGAACAAGGCGCGAACGTTGACTATGAAGAATATATCAACGAACAAACCCTGTATGTCTCCCAAGCCGCTTGGTTCTCTCGTTCCATTGACTGTCAAAACTTGACAGGGAAAAAAGCTGTAGTCTTTGGTGACAGTACCCACGCTGCGGCTATGACTAAGATTTTGTCACGGGAAATGGGAATTCATGTCGTGTGGGCGGGGACATACTGCAAATATGATGCTGATTGGTTCAGAGAACAAGTCAGCGAATATTGCGATGAAGTTTTAATTACCGATGATCATGGCATAATCGGGGATGCGATCGCCCGTGTTGAACCCTCCGCCATTTTCGGGACACAAATGGAACGCCACGTTGGAAAACGCTTGGATATTCCCTGTGGTGTCATTGCTGCACCAATTCATGTACAAAATTTCCCTATAGGATATAAACCATTTTTGGGTTACGAGGGGACAAATCAAATTACAGATTTAATTTACAATTCCTTTACTTTAGGAATGGAAGATCATCTATTAGAAATCTTTGGTGGACACGATACCAAAGAAGTCATTACCAAAGGAATTTCTGCGGAATCTGACTTAAATTGGACAAAAGATGGTTTAGCGGAATTAAATAAAATTCCTGGGTTTGTCAGGGGTAAAGTGAAGCGCAACACCGAAAAATTTGCGCGCGATCGCGGTTTTAAAGATATATCGGCTGAAGTGCTTTACGCTGCTAAAGAAGCAGTCGGGGCTTAATTTTTACATAATTACATAAAAGGGCGAGTTAATTACTTAACTCGCCCTTTTATGTAATTCGTCTGGAAATAAATAGAAAATGCAAGACACAGCTTCTCTATTAATCAGTCCCAGCAAGAGACAGAGTAGACATAGCATAATTTGATTCTCCTTTCTGAGAACTCAGATTCTACGCTGTTTCCAGCCAGTCATAAATTTTTTCTAGTTGTTCTAACGTAATCAAACCATATTGCCAAAGAATCATCGGTAGAGGGCCAGGATCTTGTTCCCGATGTCGCAACGCCACCGCTAAAGATGCAGCAGAAATTGATAAATCTTCCTGAAGAAAATGAATCAGTCGTGAATATGTAGATGGTGACATTTGTAACTCACCTCCTTGTTGAGCATTTACTGTTAAGTATTGGTTTTTCATTGATATGTAGCCTTGCAACTATTACTTCACAAGTGAATGTACATTTACCGGATAAACACTCTAGTCAATTTGGGTATTTTTATGAGAATAAAACTATTTATCCTCATAGACTGGGATCAAACCAGATTTTATTAACTCTAGCGATGTTTTACTGCTGATTGTTGTGACTCAAAGTGAGTATGGGGCATGGATGATATCTTTGCTATTGAAGTGATGTTTGGCTACACATTCAATAATTAAGATTCCATAGCTAATAGTGCCTTATGAGTGGCTGGTTACACTTATGCCAAAAGTCAGATATTAGGCAATTAAATTCACCAGCTTGTGACTCTATCTGATCAATCTTGAGATTTAACATTTTTGACATCATACTAGATAGTAGCCTCAAAATTCATTATTTTACGTATACTTGATAGATTTTTTACGCAAAGATTATGAATTTTGATGAGCTAGAACCTACACAAATCAGCAAGTCCAAGAATTTTTAGGGTAAATCCTTAGTGTTTAAAAATTCAATTTTTATACTGTCTCCTTTCTTCAGACTTAATTCCTGAGCGCGTCCTGCTCGCAACTCAATCACTTGATCAATTGGTACATCAGTTCCATAAGTAGGACAAGGTTCATTAGGACAAGGAGGAGCAGCAGTTTGAATATATCTAACTACACCATTGTGTAGAAAAACCATATCCAAAGCCACAGGTACATTTTTCATCCAAAACCTTACTGACTGCGCTGAAGGAAGTTCAAATAACATTCCGCGATTGTCGGGTAAAGCTGGGCGATACATCAGTCCTAGTTGTTGTTGTTCTGGTGTGCGCGCCACTTCTAAATCAATCTTGGTACCATTGGGAACTGTTGCTTTAGCAGAAATAGGTAATGTTTGCCCCAGTGATGCTGGTGTTTGAGTGTTAGTAGGGTTTGCTGTCGGAGATTGAGCAGTGGATTGCACAGAACACCCCATTAATAAAACACTCAACAGCATCGGAAAAAAACTTAACCAACGCATCATACAATTTTTAATTTAGTTATTTAGATATCGATTTTACAGAAATTTTTCAAAAATAGCCTGCTTGTTGGGGACTGGGGATTGGGCAGGGGGCAGGGGGCAGGGGGCAGGGAGATAAACTATTGACTAGTGACTAATGTACGGGCGGGTTTAACCAAAATCTCTGTTTGACAACGTGAATCTCTCACTGAACCCACTCCTACTGACTAATGACTAATGACTAATGACTAATGACTATTGACTAATTCAAGACTCTCTGAGTACGTAGCCTACACCGCGTACTGTTTGAATTAGGCGTTTTTGCCCTTCTTCTTCGATTTTTAGGCGTAAGTAGCGAATATAAACTTCTATGACGTTAGATTCACCCATGAAGTCGTAACCCCAAACGTTTTCTAAAATCTGCTCACGAGTTAAGACTTCGCGGGGATGTTCCATTAAGAATTTTAAAAGTTCAAATTCTTTCATTGTCAAATCAACTATCCGTCCGTTGTAGATGGCACGACGGCTAGCTATATCTAAAATTAGATCACCAAAACGTAACTGTTCGGTGGTATCAATATCTGGTTTGAGGTAAAGCCGAATTAACTTTAAAAAGTCTTCTGAGCGATAGGGTTTGAGAATGTAATCATCAGCACCAGCTTCTAAACAAGCTACCCGATCATCAACTGTATCCCTAGCCATTAGCACCAACACAGGCGATCGCATCCCCGCATTTCTGAGATTTTTACATAACGCCAATCCTGACTCACCTGCGAGCATTCGGTCAACAACTACTAAAGCAGGTTGGCGATCGCGATAGCATTGCAAGCCACTGGAAGCATCACTGGCCAAAACAGACTCATAACCAGCCTCCTGCAAATCAAAAGAAAGCTGATTAGCCAAGCTGTCATCGGTTTCTATGACTAAAACACAAGGATTGTGAACTGCTGTCATAACCGTTGGGGATTGGGGGTTGGGGACTGGGGATTGGGAAAAGGAGCAGGGGAGAAGAACTAATGACTAATGACTAATGACTAATGACTAATGACTAATGACTATTTGACTAAGGTAATTCTACCGAAGTGGGTTTGGCAATATGAGGTAGACCCCAACCTAATTTTTCGCGCAATATACGGAAAAATTCTGGTGGTTGTAGGCGAATGAATTTGACGCTGTAAGGCGATCGCTCTAAATATACACGATCCTCTGAAAAAACGTAGCAACCCCCATTGCCATCTACTACCATCACCAAGCGCGGAATGTTCACTGGATAGATGTTTACAGGTTCGGTATCAGGAAAGACTAAAGCCCTAGAAGCCAATGAATGCGGACAAATAGGTACTAACTGTAATGCAGGTACACCAGGAGTGACCACCGGGCCACCCGCACTTAAGGAATAAGCTGTTGAGCCAGTGGGTGTGGATACAATTACCCCATCAGCAGCAATATCAACTGGTGCATGACGACCTACAGCAATTTCAAAATGGCACATCGAGGTTAATGGTTCTCGATGTAATACCATTTCGTTTAAGCATAGGGCTTCCCACAGTACAGATTCTCCCCGTAAAACCTTCACAGTGAGCATGGCGCGTTCTTCAAGTTCATACTCACCCGCCATTGCTTGTTCTATTGCTTGGGGTAATTGATTCAGATAAGTTTCCGTTAAAAATCCCATGTGTCCGGTATTTACCGCCAAAATGGGAATCCCACAAGGAGCAACTTGGCGCGACGCTGCTAAAACAGTGCCGTCCCCCCCCAGAACAATCGCAAACTTCATTTCTGAGTCAAACCCAGGCGGTGTTAGACCATCAAGAGGAGTGTGGCATACAGGACTTTCTGGATTAGAATAGCCCAAAATGCCACCGATGCTTGATGTCATACATACATCCCAACCGGCTGCGGTTAGCTTGTCTTTCAGTTCGATAGCCACACGAACGGCTATCGGTTTAACGTCATTGTAGATAATGCCTGCTTTCGGCACACTCAAATATCCAAATACTAGGCGATGCTTTTTCTTATGTAATCCTTACACATTTTGGATCACGAGTCATTAGTGTAGAGTCAAAAGTCAAAAGTCAACAATCATTTAGTCAATGGTCAACAGTCAACCTTTAACAGTAATTTGCTCCTATGTCTAATGCCCTGTTTGCCCAAAACTATTGACTATTAACTTTTTTAAACGGGGTCTTTTTAGATTTTTGCTTTTTAGTCTTCTCGTAATCTAGCTCTTTGAGCTTTTTCATAATCCGGTTGAAATATTCTTGTAAGTAACTTTCTAAAGTTGCTGTCTGTTCTTTTTCTAGTCCAAATACTTGATAAACTTCATCCATTGGCGCGTTCAAAGGCTTACCACTCGCCAAAACTTCTGTAAATGCTAGTCTATCTGCTACGTTCAGTCCCCACTGGAAGAAGCTAGCAATGCGGCGCACAGTCCTCAGCAGGCCGATTGGCATTCGTCGTACTTTGGCTTCTTTACCAGATAAGCGTTCACATAAACTGATAATTTCTTCTGCACTCCAAGCACGAGTTCCCACCACAGGGAAGGCTTGTTTTTCGGTTTCTGGGACACTCAAAGCACGCACAGCAAACTTAGCAATATCTAGAGTATCCATATAAGCGACTGGTGAGGATTCACCAGTTACCCAAACGGGTTGCCCTTCTAAAATAGGTATGCCATATTGACCGATTAATCCTTGCATAAAACCGGCCAAGCGCAAAATTGTGTAATTAATTCCAGATTCAGCTAAATATAGTTC
The DNA here is from genome assembly GCF_002896875.1 of Nostoc sp. CENA543. GTDB lineage: Bacteria > Cyanobacteriota > Cyanobacteriia > Cyanobacteriales > Nostocaceae > Trichormus. The sequence goes on along the minus strand of NZ_CP023278.1, from coordinate 1,590,731 downwards.
AGTACACCGCTTAATCTCCATCAGGGGGACTTCTGGGTACTTGTCAGCATCAAGGATAGAAAAGAATATAAAACGCTCTACACCCGCAGCTTTTGCGGCTTGGATTAAAGCTACTTGACCTTGCCAGTCTACTTGTTTAATAGTCAAGGAATCTGTGGCACGGGAGGTAGCAGCATCAATTACGGCTGTCACACCTTCTAGTGCGGCTGTGAGGGTTTCAGGGTAACACAAATCACCTTTTACTAGTTCTGCACCCCACTCTTTCAAAAAAGCTGCTTTTTTAGCACTGCGAACTAGACAACGTACCTTATATCCCTCATCGATCGCACGACGAGCCACTTGTCTTCCTAAAGTGCCAGTAGCACCAACTATCAATAATGTCATGAGGGTATTAACAATTTTTAAACTTTTATGAAAAGAATCTTAACAGAATTGTATCTGTAAACAAAAGTTTACTTCTTTTTAAGGAAATCGTCATGAATACCGAGAGACTATTTGAAACAGCGTTGTCCGGTTGGCGGACACGCTATTTTTTCGTGTAGAGAGTAAAATTGTGGTCTCTCGTTAACGGTTATCAGGTAAAATTATTCTCCTGCACCTTGGATCTTCAACAACAAAGCACCTAAAGCCCAGCCTACGAAAATCAGGCTGAAAGGTAAGATAGCTGCTGTTAACATTTCGCTGCTCATTGGTGTATTCTCCTTTGTAAATAGTGGATCTGTAAGGGCAGAAGACCAAACCACATGATGATTCTCATGCTTGGTGGGGCTACTGATTAGGATTAGACCTGTGTAAATAATTCTAAACCAGTTTGATGGTCAATCTCTAATATTGGTCAATAGTCAATAGTCAATAGTCATTAGTTATTAGTTCTTCTCCCCTGCTCCCTGCTCCTTTTCCCCAATCCCCAATCCCCAGTCCCCAACCCCCAGTCCCCAATCCCCAACCCCCAATCCTTATGTATCCAATTAATCAAGATTTGGCGGTAAGTTTACAACAGCGTCCACGTTTGGCGATTACTATGGGAGATCCGGCGGGTATTGGCCCGGAGGTGATTTTAAAGGCTTTGGCAAATCCTGAAATTGATCAAAACTGTGAATTGACTGTCATCGGTAATCGGAATTTGCTGGCACGAATCTATGAAGAACTGATGACTGAGAATTTAACGCCTTTGGTGAATCCCTCTGAGTTAAATGTTCTGGATGTACCATTAAATACAGATATTCATGACGAAATTATTACAGGTGTGGGAAATGCAGCTAGTGGTGCCGCTAGTTTTGCTTATATGGAATATGCGATCGCACAAACTTTAGCTGGTGCATTTGATGGAATTGTGACAGCACCAATTGCTAAATCTGCGTGGAAAGCCGCAGGTCATCACTATCCAGGACAAACAGAATTATTAGCCGAAAAGGCTGGTGTGACAAGGTTTGGGATGTTATTTGTGGCGCGATCGCCTTACACTGCTTGGACACTCCGTACTTTATTAGCTACTACCCACATTCCCCTGTCGCAAGTTGCAGATGCGCTTACACCAGAGTTACTAAGCAAAAAGTTAGATTTGTTGGTGGAGTGTTTAGAGCAAGATTTTGGCATTACTCATGGGAGAATTGCGATCGCAGGTTTAAATCCCCACAGTGGCGAACAAGGACAATTGGGGACTGAAGAACAAGATTGGTTGATTCCTTGGCTAGAGTCAGAACAGCAAAAACGCCCTAGTTTTCAGCTAGAAGGGCCAATTCCCCCTGATACAATGTGGGTTAAACCTGGTCAAGCTTGGTACGGTATTTCTCAAGCCAAAAATCCCGCCGACGCTTATTTGGCACTTTATCACGACCAAGGTTTAATTCCTGTGAAGTTAATGGCTTTTGACCGCGCGGTAAATACTTCTATTGGTTTACCTTTTGTTCGTACTTCTCCTGATCACGGAACAGCATTTGATATTGCGGGTAGGGGAATCGCTGATGCTACTAGTATGAAAGCCGCTATAGAGTTAGCGGTTGAGCTGGTTAATCAAAGGAAATTAGTCAATAGTCATTAGTCATTAGTCATTAGTCATTAGTCATTAGTCATTAGTCATTAGTCATTAGTCATTAGTCATTAGTCATTAGTCATTAGTCATTAGTCATTAGTCATTAGTCATTAGGAAACAGAATCTTGAATTTTGTAGCTTGCTTCCCGTAGGGTATTTTGAATTTTGAATTGATATCACGCTGGTAGCCAGGTGTGTAACCAACTATCTCGACGTTGGGCAAAGTCGTATAGCAAATCTGGTCTTTTTTCTCGCAAGCATTTGAGGGCTTTGTGTTGGGGTAGGGCGGTTTTAGCCAGTCCTTGGAGAATTGCCATTTGGCGTTTCCAGGTGGCTGCATCTTCCACGGGTTCTACAAAGCGTGTGGGTACTTGCTGCCCAACTAACAAAGTGTCGTAGGAGTGATCATCCGAGAAAAACTCTGATGGATGCAGTGTATAAAATAGGGAATTGCGGTAAGACAGGGGTGCGCGTTCTTGAAATAACGCTAGACGTTCTGCTGCACCAGAAATATCTGTGTCTTTATTGGCTGCTTCCCAGAAGGGAGTAGAGAGGCGGTGATTAAATTTGTAGTGGATTCCCAAAAACCAGCGTAGCGCATCCCAACGGTCGTTAATTTTGCGATTGAGTGTAGATTTAATCGCCTCATCACGTTTTGAAGCTGGTAGGTTAGTCATTAGCAGTTCTAATTCCAGCACAATCATATGTAGTGCTGTTGATTCTAAAGGTTCGACAAAACCGTAGGAATTACCGATCGCCACAACATTACCACGCCAAAAATGCTCATGTCGTCCAGAGCGAAACTTCACTACCCAAGGTTCACTCATCCCCGGATTTTTCGCCCGCATTTCTGCTACCGCCTGTTCCACACTACAGAAGGCAGATGAAAACACATAGCCTCGATGGTCGGCATCTTCAAAGGGTATATTCCAACACCAACCATTATTCATGGTTTCCGCTAGGGTGTATGGTTTGATAGTGCCGTTATGGGGAACAGTGGCAGCGATCGCCTGATCAGTGAAGAGTGTATCCTGATAACTGACGAATTTTGAGCCAAGTTTCTGCTCTAGTAAGAAGGAACGAAACCCAGAACAATCGATATATAAATCGTAAGCTAGTTTGCGCCCATCGTTGGTGATTAAATGGGTGATGTTTTCGCCATCAGGCGCAAGTTGAGCATCACAAATCTGCACATCTAAATGTTCAATCCCAGATGCTAAGGCTTCTTCCTTGAGGTAGCTGATGAATCGGCGATTATCTAGGTGATAAGCCCAGCGCACTAGATGTAGTAATGATAACGGCTGACCATCACCCCGATCAAAAATAGGGGCGCGATCGCTACTCATCAACATTGCCCCCAAGGACTGATTATTCAACGTAGCATCATAGAGGACTGATTCTAGCAAGCGTCCCCGTTGAAAGGGAAATGTAAAATCATAATCATCGGGTAGTCCCCATTGAAATTTAATGCCCAATTTCCAGGTAGGCGCGACTCGCCGATAAAAATCAACGATGTCCAACCCTAAAAAGCGGGGACTATGGAGAAACTTCACCAGTTCAGGCGTTGTGGCTTCCCCCACACCAATGACTGGGATGGCACTCGATTCCAGCAATGTCACTTTAATATTTGGATGGAAGGCACGAAAAGCCAAAGCTGTTAAATATCCTGCCGTACCACCACCTAAAACTCCTACTGTTTGGTAACTATCGGCGGCTGGACGGATATTAGCTTGCAGGGGATTAGGCCAAATTCTACCGATTTCCTCAGCCGCAGCTGCGATCGCACTTGTTGACAACACTCCCAACGGTGCATCTAATTGGGGTGTACATTCTTGACATTCTCCACTGGGAAACAGCCTTTTGACAATGCGATCGCCCTGGTGATTAATTTTGACAACGCTATTAGCGCGAGTTGGTGTGAAAGTAGCCAAAACTGCGATCGCTTCTTCAATACAAGCTTGGGCTATTGTTGTGACTGGGGGTGTAGGGGTGTGGGGGTGTGGGGGTGTAGGGGAAAGAAGAGGGGTTGACAGGTGTGGCAAAATCTCATTTAAGACTGAGGGAATCGCTTCCAAGGTGACGACTCGACAACCAAAACAAGCTGTTGCACCTTTAATCACTGTGGGGCCGATGAGTGCTGTGTCTGGGGAAGCAGTGACGAATAAACACGGTTTCCCAGTGGCTAAGGCTGATTGATTGACATCAAAAAGGGCTTGATATGGTACACCTTCCAAAGCACAGACAATAAAGTCGAATTGTGCCAAAATTTCACAGAGTTGAGCAACAGTCACAGCGTCTACATGATTGTGGGGTAATGTGAAATAGCCGTTAAAAATTACCCGTTCTTGCTGAAAAGTGACGAATTCTGGCGTTTGACAGGAAGCGAAATCTGTAAAATGTAAAGCGCGACAGTTTTGAAAGCCTGCGTCAGTGAAACTGTGAGTGAGAGTATCTAGTAATTGGTGATTGCCTAAAATAGCGATCGCCTTTTGCTTGATGTCATCGGGAACAGTGGGCAATTTCCAGCCTTGATTTTGGGCTGTGACTTCAGTGGTTAGTGATTCCTCTAAGATATGCAGTTGAGTTAAAGCGGAAAGAATTTCCTGTAGGTAGTGGCGATGATATTTATTTGCTAGTTCAACATAAATTGATTCTAGGGTTCGCACGCCATCAATTAGTGTGAGTAACTCGCGGATAGTATCGGGCTGAATGCCTTCGAGGGCGAATACATCATTACCTACCCAACTACACACCTCACCCGCCGGATTGAGGAGTAAATGAGCATTGGGATTAATGCGAGGTACTGAGGGAATGGTATTTATGAACTCAGCCATTGACATTTCCTTTCCTTCACAACCTGAATTGCCTCATGAATTGATAAGGCGTTGTCACAATTTTTGATGAAATAGTTTTTGACTTGTCGCCAATAATCTAAATCTAAGGTGTCGTGTTTGTTTTGATACTCTGTTGCCACCCGTTGACCCATCAGCAGATTTAGATAACCGTTATATCCAAAAACACTATTAGGACGGAGGAGAATTTGACCTATGGGTGACGGGCCATTGTTTTGAAAAAAGTCTACGATCGCGGCGGCTTCACCAATATCAGTATGCTGTTGACAGTGTTGCCAAAATTCCGATTCTACATAGTGATTGAACTTAAAATGAATCGATAAAAAGTCACGAATATCATCCCACTTTTGAGCGATCGCCCGATTTGCCAAATTAATTAACGCTGGGGTGGGTCGTTGGTCTGAATCAATTAACACATCACATACACATTTAATGGTTTCGCCAATCATGTGTAATCCTGTTGATTCTAAGGGTTCAACAAAACCTGACGCATTACCCACGGCGACCACATTCTGCACCCAAAATCGTTGATGTCGTCCTGATTTAAACCTAATCTGACTAAAATCATCACTCATCAGGGGATTTTTTTGTTTCATCTCTTGCAGTGCAGCATCATCACTGATGAAAGCAGATGAATAGACATAGCCCCGATTGACACGATCCTGTAAATCAATTTGCCAACACCATCCCGCCTGCATAGTTTCGGCTGTGGTGAAAGGATAGATCGAATCATCTCGCATCCATGTCCCTGTGACAGCCGAATCACAGAATAAGCTAGTAGCAAAACTACAAAAAGGTTCTTGGAGAATTTCCCCTAGCAACGTAGAACGAAAACCAGAACAATCAATAAACAAATCACCGGTTACACTTTTACCATCTTGCAAGCGTAGTTGGTGAATATCGCCATTTTCAGCAACTGTAATATCTACAACAGGCTGATCAATAATCTTAATCCCCAGTTCTAAAGCTCGCCTTTCTAGATACGCCACAAAACTAGAATTTTCAATATGGTAGCCAAAGCGTTCATCAATGACAAATTCCCCATCTTGGCGACGGAAGCAAGGCGATTTACACTGCTCCATCAACAGAGAGTAAATACTAGAGTCTGTTGTGGAGTCTACACAATAATAAGCCGTGCTTTTTTGCAAAACAGCCAGTTTATCAGCCAAATGAGTTACAAAAGGATAGTTGAAGTGAGACTGGCTAGGATCACCCCAAATAAACTTAATTCCCAGTTTCCAAACGGGTTGGGTTTCCTCGTAAAATTGCTCACGATTTAATCCCAGATACTGATGTAGAAACCAAGGTATCCAGGCGGTAGTTGCTTCACCAACTCCAATAATGGGAATATTAGTAGAATGGACTACCACCACATTTAAAAATGGCATTTTGACCTTGAGGGCTAAGGCAGAAAGAAAACCTGCACTACCTCCGCCGAAAACTACAACATTTTGTATGATCTTTTCCACACGAATAACTCAAAAATATCAACTTATTTATCAATAATTTTTAAGAAAGGTAGACAAGTTTTGATGTCTATGTCTTCATGTCAGACTGACAGTTGAGAAGAGAGCTAAATATAGCATAAATAAATATTTTTGCTATAACTTCATCTCACTCAATAGAAATTTTAGCTGCGGTTAAACACAACTTAATAACTTAAAATTCATTTACAAACGCTCTCTAATTAGATTTAGCAATTGTTTGTCACCAATCTTATCAATAGATTCTAGAATTTCTTCTTAAATTACTTAAAGATTTATACTGCTCATGAGACAAATCGGATAGGATTTGCTGACAGTATAAGATACGGAAATAACTATAATGCGTGTCACTATCTGTGGCCATGCTGCTTTATATATCGAAACTATTGATCAACGCATCTTGCTTGATCCATGCTTTGCTGATGAACTTGTGGGCGGAACACTCACCTACTATCCCGGTCGGGTATTTAACTTAGATAAACTGCCAGACCTGACGGCTATAGTGGTGACTCATGGACACTTTGATCATTTTCATCGTCCAACACTAGAAAAATTGCCCCGTGAACTGCCTGTAATTACAGCCGATGAGCCGGAACTGTTGGCACAGCTACAACAGATGGGATTTGCCGATGTGAGAGTCTGTCAACCTTGGCAAGCGATCGCCCTCGGACAAACTCACCTGCTCCCCACGCCTTCCGACCACGAAGAACCAGAGTTTGGGTTAGTGGTGCGGGATGTGACAGGGACATTTTGGCATATGGCAGATGCAGAGGTAACGGTAGAAATAGGCGATCGCCTCACCCAAGCCTATGGCGCAATTGATCTGATTTCTACTAAGTATCAGCCAGTAGTCCGGGCTAGCATGGGCTATCAGCATGGTATGGGGGCAACGTTTGACAGGGAAGGGGTAGTTAGTTGGTTAGAAACGGCTTGTGCCTGCAACCCGGCTTTAATCTTCCCCTACGCTTCCGGGCTGTGTTTTAGTGGTCGTCACGCCTGGTTTAATCGTTATGCGTTCCCCTTAAGTGCAGAAGAGACGGTGCGCTTGTTGCAACGTCGCCTTGGCTCTCCAGAACGAGCAACAACGGTGCGTCCTGGTGATGTGATTGAACTTCAGGCTCGTCAGCATCCCCAGCGACATGAACAAGCAGCTGATTTCGTCCAAGTCAAGCCATCTCCGGTATTGCGTTGGCAACCAGTCGATATCAGCACCCTCACAGGACTACCAACACCGCAAGCACGGCGGACTCTACAAACACAACTAGAGGCATTATTACTCACAGGAAAATTTGTCTCATGGCTGCAAAGCATAGTCAAACATACTGATACCATTTGGGCTAAATTTCCCTCTGAGCAGGTTGTTTGGCAATTGGTGGTTCATGCTGGAGATGGCGAACTGTTAAACTATGCCATTGATTTTCGCTCCCAAGATTTGGCTGTGGTGTCCGGTGAACATCCAGAAGCCAACTTCTTTACTCATATTGCCGGACAAGCTTTGGCAGAGGTGATGACTGGTGCCAAACCAGGGCTAATTTTTTGGCTAGCTGGGGAGGTGCGGAGTTATGAAAAAGTAATCTGTATCCGCAATGGTCGTTTTGCCGCTCCCCAGTGGCCGAGTATACCTGAAGATTTCCCCTCCGATCCCCTGACTTACTATCTCCGTCATTTTGGGGCAGGAAACATCCCCAGTGAGCAGGTAGAGACAGCACCGAATTCTCTAGCAAGTCCCGATGATATTCAGATTTTGACGCGTTTGGGGGAAAACACAGGAGTCATCAGCAAAAAAGTTCTCTTAGCTTATTTGGCGGTGAAAGAAGCAGAACGTTTAGGGCTGAATATTTCTGATGCGGAAATTCAAGCCATGTCTGACTCCTTTCGAGAGCAATTTAATTTGCAAGATAGCCAAGCTACAGAGCAATGGTTAAAGGCAGCAGGATTAAGTCTAGAAGCATACTCAGCCGTGATGCGAGATTTTACTGCCGTCCTGAAGTTAGAGCAGCATTACACTAGCGTCATTGAGCCGTGGCTGGCCAATCATCGCCGCGTGGCTACAGCTCGTTATGCGCGATCGCATCCAGACTCAACAGACAATGAATAATCAGCCAAGATTTGAGTTTGCCCCGGCTGCTATCTTACGGGCTGCGGCTTGGCCTATCGAAACGATTCAAGGTTTCGGAAATCCAGAACTCGCCCAATTGGCACTCACCGCCAGCCGCAGTCAGGATGCTCACACCTGGAAAGAATACACAGATGCTTATCAACAGGTACACGCCCAAGAGCGTGAAAGACTGTGGCAAATTACCGCAGGCGATTCTTGGTTTATGAAAGCATTGCTGTTGTCCAATCCATCCCTTTTTACAGAGGTACAACGTGGGCTACCACTCAGAGAAGGGAAACGCACCAAAAAAATCCGCCATCTAGAAACAGCACTGTATCGTTTTTTAGCCAGGGCGGCAGGACGCACAACACCCTATGGTTTATGGGCTGGTGTGGGTTTAGTCGAGTTGGGCAAGACAGCACAGCAGATATCAACAAAAGCGGAGTATTCCTTTACACCTGATTTGCGTCCTTGGCAAAGGATATTGCGAGCGATCGCCCACCGTACAGAATACCGTCAAGCGGCAACTTGGCGAATCAATCCTACCTTAAAGCGGCAAACGGACGGCTCTTGGCGTTTTTGGGCAAGAAAGCCTGATGGCTTAGTCGAACAGCGTGAAATTGATTCCCAAGAAATCGTAGATGTGATTTTGGGAGAACTCACAAAATTAGAACTGGGAACATTAGATCAACTATCCACAAAAATAGCCGCCTCACCTCACTGGCACTATGCAGCCAAAATACAAGATATTCTGAGTATTTTCATTGATGGAGGTGTACTTGTAGGCGGACTCGACCTACCCTATCAATTTGCCAATCCTTGGCAAGCCTTAGTTTTAGTAGCAGATAAGCTGATTGAGCCAGATCGCCATCTTTGGGACAAAGCTATTCAACAGATACAGCAACTGAGCAATACTCTAGTGGCGCAGCTTGAGGTGATGTCTGTGGATGCACTAGCAGAGTATCTACAACAAGCCAAGACATATATTCAGGAACTCGCCCAAGGTCTTAGCGTTGAACTCATTCAGCTACCTGATCCAGTGCTGCACTGTGATTTGGAGTTACCACTGCGGATTACCCTTGATGAGACGCAGCAAAATATTTTACTGCAAACACTCCAAGACTACGAAGACTGCTGGATTCAGGGCATTAGTCCAGCCTCAGCCTTGCGGATAGCCTTCCGTGAACGAATGCAACAAGAATTTGCAATGGGTGTAGCTCTTGGTGATCTTAATTCCAGCCTAACTTCCCAGATGACCAAGGCTAATAGTTATCCCGCAGTTGTCACCCGCATAGTAGAGTGGGAAAGCTATTTATCTCAAAACACAGAGGAAATAGTTCTAGAACCTAGTAACCATAAGCTCAACTCTCCTCTTTCTCAAGCCCCTTTTGGTTGCTTGTTTGTCAGTTTATTTGCAGGCGCAACTGTAGAGACATTGCATACAACATCTCTACATATTCCCCCTTCCCTACAAGGGAAGGGGGTTAGGGGGTTAGGTTCTTTTAGTCACACCCCCACACCCCCACACCCCCACACCCCTAAACCCCTAGAATTTTTAGTTAATGGCATTGGTGATGAACCCGTGCGAATCTTTGCCCGGTTTAGCGAATTACTCAAGTGTGATCATCTACTGCATTCTTGGTTTCAAACCAAACTGGAGGATTTAGCAACCCAACATCAAATTCAGGTGGCAGAACTACAAACTCCCTTTGAGCATAACCCCAATGTTTTAGCTCGTCCTAATTTCGGGATTGTGCCGATTGAATTGTGGGGCGCAAGTGCAGAAACTCCATCTCTAACTGATGCCAAAATTTTTTTTGATGCTAAAACACAGCTACCTTTCTTAAAGCTGCCTGGCTTTGCTAATCCAGTAGCAGTATTTTGGTTTTCCTCAGCTGCGATCGCAAATTTTGACCCCATCTGTGAGCAGTTACTTTGGACTACCTTTCAAGATCACCCGATGGCGGTGTTTCGTGCTGCTACACAGCCAATGCCGATTGAACTCACCGCACCCCGATTTACCCCCCGTGTACGCCTACCAAAAAACGCTATTGTGCGTCCCCGTCGGACTGTTTTGAGTGGGCAAACTTTAACAGAACTTGCCCAAATGCCCGCAATAGAGCGTTTTGCTAAGTGGCAACAATTAGCAGCTACATATGGCTGGCCGATGCTGCTGAATCTACAAATTGCTGGTCAATATTCACTTTTGATACATCGAGATAGCCCCCTAGCAATAGAGTCCTTTTTCAAAAAAAACTTACCAGCACAAACCCCTTGGCTGATTGTCGAAGAGTTAGTTAATCAACCCTGGCTAGTTGACTCCCAAGGACAACATTACATGGTAGAACTAGCCATACCGTTTGCCAGAAGTGAACACGGGCGGGGGAAATTAAAAATCTAGCTTGAAAGTGGGGAGTGCTGAGTGCTGTTAGCGGAAGCGGGGCGTTAGCCCGTGCTGAGTGGGGAGTTAAGAGTAATTAGTCAATTAGTCTTTGCTGCTTCTGCTCCCCCTGCCCAATGCCCCATGCCCCATGCCCAATGCACAATGCCCCCTACCCCATGCCCCATGCCCCATACCATCTATGACACTTCGCAGATTAAGTAACAAAATTAGATTCCAACTGATTTATCAGGACGAAACAAAATTTGGCAGTGCTGTCACTGGACAATGCGACACGACCATCCGGCGTTACTGTAAAAGCATTATGGCACATCGTCAGCAATATGGACTGGCAGATGTGGTGGCGCATTCACGGGAATTACTAGCAGCAACCATGATTTCTGGTGGACTGGCAGATTTATATGCAAGTCCTGGGGTACTGCGAGAAGATTGGCTTTATCCCGATAGTCAAGCTGTTCAACCCGTCGCATTGCAATTGGAACACAATATTGGTGAAAGTATCGCCACCCTCAAACTCTCGCCCCATCTTTTATCTGATCTAGCTTCATATTTAGGGGAATGGCAACAAGGAAGTCATGCTCCGACTACAACCGTGGCTCGTGAGTTATGGGATGTGTTAAATGAGTATGGCGCACTGGTTCCAGAGGCTATGCCAGCAACGTCTCTATCAAGTCATGCTACCTTTGTGGGTCACTCAACTCTACAATTTAGTGATGGCAACTCTAGTATTTTGTTTGATCCATTTGTGTTGCCCAAGTCTGAGGTTTATCCACCCAACTATCAACCCCTCAGCCTAGAGGAACTAGGACAACCTGATGCCGTATTTATCACCCATTCTCATCCTGATCATTTTGATTTAGGCACATTGCTCAGACTTGGTGCTAACACACCAATCTTTGTTCCCCAAGTGCAGCGAGAATCTGTATTGGCAATTGATATGGCATTGCGGCTGCGTCAGTTGGGATTTGATAATGTTCACACCCTGAGTTGGTTTGAAGAAAGGCAAATTGGTGGGATGAGAGTTATCGCCTTGCCATTTTACGGGGAACAGGCCACTGTTGGGGAAGTCCTGCACCCAGAGATTCGTAATCAGGGTAACACTTATTTGGTTGAGTATTGCGATCGCCGTGTGGCACTGACTGCTGATTCTGGGCGTGATTATCTAGGAAATGTCAAAGAACTAGCAGCTACAGCCAAAGAGCGTTATGGTTCGCTTGATACTCTCTTTGGTGGCTATCGTGGTTTTGGACTCTATCCGATTCAGTATCTATTTTCCTCAGTGGCTCGCTATTTAACTTTTGTACCTGAGAAGATGTGGCAAGTCCGGCAAAAAATGATGTGCGATGCCGATGATGTCATTGATGTGGCTGAAATCTGGAATGCTAAACGTCTTGTACCGTACTCAGATGGGGGTGCGCCTTGGTTTTGGCAGCGTGGTCTTGGCCCTTGTCTAGACGGATCACAACCACACATTATGGCAGTTGATCCCACCCCAGACCATGTTTGTCAGGTAGCCAATCAGCGTTCTGGGACTCGCAAAGATGGAGCGATCGCGTCTCCCGTCTCAATTTGCCTGCTGCGCCCTGGGGATTCTCTCATGTTTTCACAAGCAGATATTTTAGTTAAAAATCAGTCTTGGCCTTATGTAAATTTTTCAGGCTCTAATACTAGAAAATATTAATATTTCAAACCAAGTAAATACCCTAAATATCAATTATTAAAGCTGCAATCATACCCTGATTTTTACCATTTGGATTGTAAGTAAAAACCGCGAATTCCGCCACCAGCAGTAGTTTGAGGTGTGCCTCTATTCGGAGCAATAAATGGTTGATTAGTTTTTAGCTGCGGCATTTGTAGCACAGGCGTTAACCCAAGTTGCGGTTCTGGATTTGCTTTTGTGGATACACCAGAAATAACAGATAATCCCAAAAAAATAGAAATTGATGTCACACTTAAAATTTGATTTAGAGTATTCATATATTTTATTGCTATTAATAAACACAACACTCTTTTGCAGAGTTGCAATGTCTTGCCCCCTACATAAGCGCATATTTTGTGTAGTTGAAAATCTCTATATATTTAAATTCACCAAATAGAAAAGGTTTTACGCAAACAATAACCACCCTCTATCTTTGGCTAATAAAATATGGGCATAGGAGCAAAATTTTCCCTACACCCCCACACCCTTACACCCCTTACCCTAAGCCATCTGTCGCGCCATCAAATTCGCAAATAATCCCTTCTGAGAAACTAATTCCTCAAACTGACCTTGCTGGACAACTCGACCAGCTTCAATTACATAAATTCTGTCGGCATTGCGGATGGTGCTGAGGCGATGGGCAATTACTATGCGCGTGACTCCTAAATTGTCTAAGCTGTTGCTGACTATAGCTTGAGTACGATTATCTAAGGCACTGGTGGCTTCATCAAAAATCAGGATTTTGGGTTTCAATACCAAAGCACGGGCTATTAATAGTCGCTGTCTTTGTCCACCAGACAGGTTTGTACCACCTTCGGAAATAACTGTGTGCATTTCCATTGGCATTAATTGAATATCATCCGCCAACCCGGCCATGCGTGCAGCTTCCCAAGCTTCATCCATTGTCACCAATGCGCCGCTAGAAATATTCTCAAAAATGGAAGCACTATTAATTCGTCCATTTTGCAGAACAACACCAATCTGTCGGCGCACTGCTGATATATCTAATCCTGATAAATCTTGACCATCGTAGTAAATTGTCCCGTCTTTTGGTGTTTCAAACCCCAACAACATCCTAATAATTGTCGATTTACCACTACCAGAAGGCCCTACTAAGGCAATAAACTCTCCCGCTTCGGCCTCAATGGTGACATCATCTAAATTCAGGGGGCCGTCTTCTCGATAACGAAACGTCACATGATCTATTTTGACTTTACCTGTTAACCTTCCAGGATCACTTTTGTTGAGGTCAATTTCTGGTTGTGCTTGAAAGATTGGTTTGGCTCGTTCCCAAAAAATGCTGATGTCTAATATGCTAACTATGGTGTTACTCAGTTGTGTTGCACCCAAGATGAAGATAGCGAAAGCTGAGTTAAACGCTAAAAATGTCCCTGTAGATAATCCTGCACTGCCTTGAAATGGGGCTTGTGTAATTAATACCACTGCCAGCCAAAAGATGATGATGGAAGTGATTGTTGGCATGACAGTATTAAATATAGCTAAGATGTCTTCTACTACTTCTGTACTTAGTTTGAGTTTGAGTTGCTGACTATACTTTTTTGCCCAGTAAGCAAAGGCGCGGTCTTCGGCACTGCTAACACGCAGTTTAGACACACCTGCAACCATCTGGACGGTAAAACCAAAAATTTCTCCTTCTATTTCTTCTAAAATACGCAATTTCTGGCGGGTAAGTATACCGGAGACAGTGGTAAAGATGATTGTCACCAGTGCTACTGCTAATACAACTAAAGCCAAACTAGAACTGTAGACAAACAACAACCCCAAATTCAGCAGGGAGAAGAAACTAGTAAAGATGGTGCGTAATACTGTGTCACCGAGTTTCTGACGAATTTGAGTGATAGCGGAAACACGAGATTGTAAATCCCCTATGGAATACTGCCGAAAGAAAGATACCCGCAAATTCAATAATCTATCCCAGAGGGCAGCTTGGGAATCTAAACTACCTTTACTGTCTAGTCGCAGTCCGGCAAACCCTTGGGCAGTTTGAAAAACCACTGTACCAAAAGTGGCTGCTAACAGACCTAAGCTGATTTGAAATAACAAGTCTCGGTCGGCATCGGGAATGACAGCATCAATGAGAATGGCGGTGGCTAAGGGCGTTAACATCCCTAGTAAGGCGGCGATTGTCCCTGTCAGCAGGATGATGATCAGTTCTCGGATCTGCCCTTTGAAAGCAAACTTTAACAAATCGATCGCAGTTAAATTTTGCTCAGGTAGGGAACGATAAAACACATAGGCAAAGGGAGCTAGTTGTTGCGCCGTATAATCATTGACAGGGATACGAGTATGATTTTCTGGGTCAAAAATTTCGTATTTTCTGGTTCCTACTGGTAAAATCGCTACAGGGCGATTATCTTTGTGCGTATATGCCAGTAGAGGACTAGTATCCTTTAGCCACCATTGATTGTTGAGTAATACTCGCCGCATCCGAAGGCGAGAGGCACGGGCGATCGCTTCTAGGGGTTCTTTAATCCGATTCATATCTTCGGAACGAGCCGGAGGCAAAATCTTCATCCCTAATGCCCTACCCACTGCACCTGCGGCAATTAATAGGGGTGTCCCAGTTTGTAACAGTTCCGCTTGTTTGGGTTTGAGAACTGATGCTAAGTTTCCTAAAGCACTAACTTTGACTTGATGATTAAGTTGTTCTCGTGCTTGGAATTGCTCTAATTTAGTGGCTAACTCTTCTTGTTCTATTTGCACGAGAATTTGACAAAAATCACTGTGCAGTTGATTGAGGGTTACTTGGATGCTGTCCCAATTACTCACCTGCTCAGGATGAGAGAATATAGGGGGAATGACACAGCGATCGCCTACACAACTACAGATATTTTTCCCCCAAGTCTGCACTAACTCCAGCGAACCTTGAGACTGATCAGTTAATTGCCACAGTACAGTCTCTTCCATTGCTACCGCTAAAATTTTATGCGTCTGAGTAGCTATGCCAAACAATGCTTCCCCTGGATTGACAGTAAATAGATAACGGCGTACTCCGTCAATTCCTTCGTGGATGGGAATCGCAAACAGGGCGATCGCACCTGATTTCATCTGCCAAACGGTGTGCGGATCGTCTAATAACAAGGACTGATTACTGGTGAGCAATAACTGGGAATCATTCATTTGGAGTTATGGCATTTTGCAATTGCATTGCTACTTCTGGGGGTATGTTAGTAAAGCGAATATAAAAACTATTTGGTTCTGCTGTTTTGTCTAAGACTTTAGCATAGATGTCTTCAGTGATTGGGGTATGAGGGGGTAGAAAAAAGTTTAATTTTAAATTGGTAAATGGTGGCAAAACTATAGGACTTATGGTTGAATCATGGCATATTTGCGCTCCTGTGGCTGACAGCTTAACTAAGTTCCCTCTGCTCACAGTTTTATCTACGTCTTTACCATCCAAAATTGCATACTGTAGGGGAATTGCGCCTGGTAGTTGCCAAAATATTTCTGCTTCTTTTACCAGATATAAATTGTATGCTCCAGCGATGCCACCAATTTCATATATTTTTATGGGTTGTGTCACCCCTTTGGCTTGTACTTCTTTAATGTCCAAAATTTGGGCGATCGCACCAACTTCATGAATAGTTGATTCGGAAACGAAAATTTGTCCGCCCACTGTATAAGATTCAATACGATAAGTTAAATTTACTTGGCTACCAATAACTCCATATTTAGTACGTTTTTCTGAACCAATATTACCTACTACTACTTCTGCTGTATTAATCCCAATACCCATTTCTAGTTTTGGAAATCCCATTTGCTGAATTTTTTGATTCACATCTGCCATTGCTAACTGCATGGCTACGGCACAAGCAATTGCTCTACTTGCATCATCATTTCTAGTAATGGGCGCGCCAAATAAAACTAAAATGCCATCACCCATAAACTCATCAATAGTACCTTGATATTGAGTAATGACATCTGCCATACATCCCAAATAAATATTAATAACTTTAATCACTTCTTCCGCCGATAATCTCTCAGATGTAGCGGTAAAACCCCTTAAATCAGAAGTGAGAATTGTGATTTTTTTGCGTTCTCCACCCAGCTTTAAACCTTCAGGATTTTCTAGTAAATTGGCGACTACTGCATCAGTCAGGTAACGACCAAATGTTTTGCGAATTGCTCCTGCTGTCCTCGCAATATAAGCAGTTACAGCAATTCCTGAACCAATTAATGTCATTAATGGTGGGACAAAAGGAATCCACCAACCTAATAAGAAAGCTAGATAACTAATACCTATGAGACTACATCCAGCCAGTAATAAGCTAATTATAGGGAACAGCGATTTTCTTTTAGAAGTACCACTATATCTTTGTTGCCAGATTAAGGTTGCACCAATCAATGACCACAGAAAGATCCATAACCATTCTTGCGGTTTATGCCAAGTTTTAATTAACGGCCGATTATCTAAAGTCGCACTTAAAATCTGACTGATAGCATGAGCATGAATGACTACACCTGCCATGCGTTTTGGTGCTGTTAATATTGTGCTGCTGGCAGGTGTATAAAATAGGTCTTTGAGACTTTCAGCCGTAGAGCCAATTAAGACAATGCGTCCCTTGAATAAATCCTGGGGTATGCGATTTTCTAACACATCTATAATTGATATTTGCTGAAAACTTGGGTGAGCATGACGATAATTGATTAGTACCTGATAACCCTGGTCTTCAGCTCGCACATAACCACCATCATTACTTTTAAATAAGGGGTAAATGACATTACCTGTTTTGACTAAAAAGTCATCGGTTTGTCCGACATCTATCTGGCGATCGCTCAAATCAAGATAAGCTAATTTAAAAGCAAAACTAAATATATTTTCTCCATTTTTATCAGCTAAATACAGTAAACTACGGCGAACTTTTCCATCCCCATCTAAAGGAAAATCATTTGCACCTACTTGTCCGATTTTTTTCAGTGCTGGTGGTGGTGCAACTGCTGAACTATCATCATTTTCCGCAACTTTCTGTATCCCAACTAAATTGGGTGTATTCTCAAAGATTTTCACTAATGAATCATGACCAGAACCCACTGGTAAATCTCGATATAAATCTAGACCAATTGCACTGGGTTTTTGTTGTTTGATATTTCCTAAAATCTTGGAAAGTAAGCCATCTGGTAGCGGCCAATTACCATTTTTACCGAGCTTCTGCACATCCGATTCATTAATTTCAACAATGACAATGCGCGAGTCTAGAGATTCTGGAGGACGTAATAGAAACATTTGATCTAATGCAGCTAATTCTAACATCTGCAATAGTCCACTCCATCGCAGAATCAATACGAATATACTGACGCTGGGTGCAGTAATTAAGATACCGCGCCATTGCCAAATTTGTTTTTTAATTTGACTCCACATGAGATTAAATCAAAATTAAATAAGAGCATTTAAAGCTGACTCCCACATTCACCTTTGTGGTTTTCTTTTAGAGTCTGGACATTTTCTAGAGATTGATTGAGCAAAGGTTGGGAAACTAAATCTTTTAACCCGACTGACTCTAGAAAGATTTGCCAATTAGCTGCTACTTTGCGATCGCTCGGAGATGCTAAACGTTGTTGTACTAAGGTATGTAACGCTTCGTGCCAAATGCCAGCATTTGCGTAAACTTGGGAAAGTTGCTGGGGATTTGTCTTGGCTAGCTGCTGGGATAAGGCTGGCGTGGCTGGGATACGTTCTACCCAACCATCTACAGTCATTTCTTTTTCTGCTTCTGGATTGCAGGCGATCGCAAAATACCAGTGATATTTTTTACCAATTTTTAGGCTAGAGGCGTTAGATGGCAACGTAAAACCGATAATTCCCGCTTTGTTAGGAAGTTTAACAGTTGTTTCGTAGACTACACCCTGATCATCTAGTATGGAAAAGTGTGCCGTTTGTACACTCATGTGCGGCACAAACCAGTAAAAACTAGGACGTTCAGCCAAAGTTAAACCGAATTTATTTTGCGGTATTAAAGGCTGTAAAGTTTCTTTACTTGCTAACTCACAAGAATCTCCACGACTTCCCCCGCCAGCAGCTGTGCGGGGTGCTTGGCGATTTGGGGGGATAAATTTCTGACTGATTTGCCAGTTTTGCCATCTCCGTGGTGATTCAGCCATGCCTCTGGGCAAACTAGAAATAATTGATATTTCTAGAAAAAGAGAAACTGCTATCAGATTTATAAATTTTTTTATCAAATTCATATTAAGTTAAGTTAATTTTCCAGCCACTAAAAACAACAATTATGTTTGCTAAAGCCAAAGGTGATATTTATGGAAATTAATTACCTATATTAAAACTAATATTGCCGAATCGGCTCATAAAATTCTCATGACCATCACAACTTTACAAGCTCGCCGTTGATTACAAAAGATAACTTAATTGCATTAATTATCAAGTTTAGACAATATGCTCAAACAAATTTTGGCTAGTTTTCCGCATTTTTTAGCTTTTGCAGATAGAGATATTGATTGGCTACATAGTGTCAGCAAATTCATAGAATATCATCCTGATGAAGTGATTATTCAAGAAGGTCGAACAGTTCTCCATACAATTGAAATCTTGTTAACAGGTGCATTAAGTATTTGTGTTTCTCCCACTGGAAATATAGAAGATGCAGTAGAAATTGATCGGGTAGCTGCGGGAGAAATAGCAGAATCTCTATCTTTTATAGATAATCGTCCCCCCTCGATTAGTTGTATAGCGTTGGCAAAGTCACGCGTGTTATCTGTGCCTCGACTGGAACTAATTCAAAAGTTAGAGCGAGATACAGAGTTTGCTGCTCGTTTTTATCACATGCTGTCTATGTCACTGTCGCAGCAATTGCGAAGATTAACTGATTTTCTCGCTCAAAATAACGTTGTTCCTGGTGAACCATTACGCAAAGTTTTATTTGTATTTGCCATTTTGAATGATAGTGATATTGATTGGATGATTGCCCAAGGAATCAGAAAACAAGTTAGTCCAGGAACGATACTGATTGAAGAAGGTAAACCCGTTGAAGCATTATATATATTGTTAAATGGTAAATTAGGAATTTTTGTTAGCACCCCCCGCAATGGGCTGACTCAAAAAGAAATTGCGAAATCAGTTAAAGGTGAGATTTTAGGAGAGATGTCTTTTGTAGAAATGACAAATGCTTCTGCCACAGTCAAAGCCGCAGAATCTTCAGTATTATTGGCACTACCACAGCAAATATTAGCAGAAAAATTAAAGCAGGATACAGGATTTACAGCCCGTTTTTATCGAGCGATCGCTGTAGTTTTAACAGATAGAATCCGTGATCGATTATTCCGGCGTGGCTTTGGTAAATTAGCTTACCAATTAGATGAACTCCTATCGGAAAATATCGAAGTTGAAGATGAAATCGACTTAGATACATTAGACAATACTGCCCTAGCCGGTGCTAGATTTGACTGGATGATTAAACGACTAAATAAGCAATCTTGACAACAAAAGGTAAACTCTACCCAATTCTTAGCTTCTAATAAATGGCTGATAAAGAGAGTATATTTCGCAAAGAATCGCTGGAGCGGTTATCTTCTCCAGAGAGATTGGATCAATTAATGCAAATAGTCAATCCTTTAGACTGGCTACCTTTGGCTACTTTGGGTAGTTTTATTGTTTTGGGGTTAGTTTGGAGTATCTTTGGACGAATTCCCATTACAGTCTCAGGTAAGGGAATACTGATGCAACCCAATCAAGTTGTAACTTTTGAGTCTCCCATCTCTGGACAATTGCAAAGTCTAAATGTGAAACCTGGACAATGTATCGAAACAGGACATATTATCGCCACAATTGATCCTACTGATCTCAAACAACAATTGCAGCTCCAACGCTCCAAATTGGCACAATTACAAACACAAGAACGGGATGCTATTTTACTTCAGCGACAACGTACCACCAAGGAAAAAGAAGCGATCGCATCTGCTAGAGTTAGCTACATTCAACGTTTGCGAGATACCCAAACTCTCACGCCTGCATTTTATGAAAAAGGCTTAAATGCGATTCGTCAACAGCGTATTAGTTTACAGCAACGCCTCAAGGATGCGACGGAACTTGTACCAGTGCTGCAAGATAGATTTCAAAAACGTCAGCAACTTTTAGACGCAGGCGCAATTGCCAAAGATACCGTGTTACAAGCAGAGCAAGAATATAAACAAGGGTTACAAACCGTCTATGATATCCAAGCACAACTCAAGCAGTTAGATGTGCAAGAAACGGAAGCACAACAGAGATACTTAGGAAATCTCAGTTCTGTCGGTGAACTGCAAGCACAATTAAAAGACTTAGAAACGAGGAGTAAACGTATTGATCAAGAAAACGCAGAAAATATTAATACTAAAGTTAATCAAATTCAAGATACCAATCGAGCGATCGCCCAACTCGAAAAACAAATATTAGATAATAGTCAAATTGTCAGCCTCAGTAGTGGTTGTGTATTAGAAGTCTCCGCTTTTGTTGGTCAAGTCGCTAGTCCCGGAACTCCGCTTGTATCTGTCAATACCAGCAACGAAAACACTCCCCTCGTTGCCATCTCTTACTTTAACGTCAAAGATGGCAAACTGATTCAACCAGGAATGACCCTACAAATCACCCCCGACTCCGTCAAAAGAGAACGCTTCGGTGGTATTGTGGCTCAAGTCACCTCCGTTTCCGCTTTACCTGTGACTAAAGAAGGTGCAAATTCGCTGATTGGCAATCCTGACTTAGTGGCAAAAATCTTGCCGACTGGTGGCGGAGACATGGAAGTGCGAGCAGAAATGGTCATTGACCCATCCACCTTTAGCGGTTATCGTTGGTCTTCCTCCCAGGGGCCAAAATTAAACATTTCTGCGGGAACAACTACCACTGTACGGGTAAAAGTAGCAGAGCAAGCCCCCATTACTTTTGTTTTGCCTATTCTCCGTGAATTTACGGGAATTAACTAAAGAAATCTAGCGATTCTGTTCCCTCCCTTGAGCAATGAATTTAATCGTCTCACTTTCCCAACTCAATCCCTTTCGCAAACCAACACCACCGCCAGAATTAGGAACAGCACAAAGTCAAATTCCCTCCCGTATCAAAACTCCTACCCTCTTGCAAATGGAAGCCGTGGAGTGTGGAGCGGCCGCTTTAGGCATTATTTTGGCGTACTACCGTAAAATTGTCCCCTTAGCCGAACTGCGTCAAAGTTGCGGCATTTCTCGTGATGGCAGCAAAGCTTCTAATATGATTAAAGCTGCCAGAAATTACGGAATGCAGGCTAAAGGTTTTAAAAAGCAGTTGGAGCAATTAAAAACACTCCGTCCGCCATATATTGTCTTTTGGAATTTCAATCATTTTTTAGTAGTTGAAGGATTTAAAAACAATTGGGTTTACCTGAATGACCCAGCCACAGGGCCAAGACGAGTTTCCTATCAAGAATTTGATGAAGCTTACACAGGGGTTGTCCTGGTCATGGAACCAGGCACAGAATTTCAACGCGGCGGTCGTAAACCTAGCTTAATTGGTGCTTTGGTAGATAGATTACAAAGTTCTTGGGGGGCTATCCTCTATTGTTTACTCGCAGGATTTTTCCTAGTTATTCCAGGTTTAGTTTTACCAGTATTCAATCAGATTTTTGTTGATAGAGTTCTTATAGAAAACCGTACAGATTGGTTGCGTCCACTCATTTTGGGCATGGGCATCACTGTATTTATTCAGGGATGGTTAACATTTTTGCAAAGACGGTTTTTAAGAAAATTAAATATTAAGTTATCAGTGGAAATGTCTAGCCAATTTATCCACCATATTTTGCGCTTGCCAGTAGGATTTTATGCTCAAAGATTTGCCGGAGAAATCAGCAGTCGGATTAATATTAATACCAAAGTCGCAGAAGTCCTATCAGGTCAATTAGCGAGGACTGTAATTGATACAGTCATGGTAGTATTTTATGCCATAGTGATGTTTGCTTATGATGGGGTATTAACGGCTATTAGTGTGTGTTTTGTGGCAATTAATATCCTGGCATTACAGTGGGTTTCGCGGCAACGCACAGATATGTATATGCGAACCATACAAGACCGGGGTAAAGTCGCAGGTACAGAAATTGCCGCACTCCAAAGTATGGAAACCCTCAAAGCCTCAGCTTTAGAGTCAGATTTCTTCTCACGCTGGTCTGGTTACTATACCAAATTGATTAATGGTCAGCAGGAATTAGGCATCACCAATCAAGTATTAGGGGTTTTGCCGCCATTTTTGACTAGTTTAAGTTCACTATCAATTTTAGCGATCGGTGGACTGCGGGTCATGGATGGACATCTCAGCATTGGGATGTTGGTTGCTTTCCAAAGTTTAATGACTAGTTTTTTAACTCCAGTCAACTCTCTAGTGAATTTTGGCAGTACCCTACAAGAATTAGAGGGTGATTTGACTCGTTTGGATGATGTATTGCGAAACCCGACTGATCCTGAACTAGACAATCAAGATAGACATATTCAGCCAGTACAGTATGCGTTACCCTGTCAACTCCGGGGATATGTAGAATTTCAAAATGTCACCTTTGGCTATTCGCACACGAATGAGCCATTAATTAAAGACTTGAGTTTTCAGCTACAACCAGGAGAAAGAGTTGCTCTGGTTGGTGGTAGCGGTTCAGGGAAATCAACAGTTGCTAAATTGTTAGCAGGATTGTACCAACCTTGGTCGGGGGTAATTCTGTTTGATGGTATTCCCAAAGAGAAAATCCCTAGATCAGTCATGTCTAATTCTCTGGCGATCGTAGAACAGGATATTTTTTTATATGCTGGTACTGTCAGAGAAAATTTAACCTTATGGGACGATACTGTACCCAATTCGCAATTAATCCGAGCTTGTAAAGATGCTGCCATTCACGAAGCCATTCTAGCTTTACCTGGAGGCTATGATAGCTACTTGCTTGAGGGTGCAGCTAATTTAAGCGGAGGACAACGCCAGCGTTTGGAAATTGCTCGTGCATTAGTCAATGATCCGACAATTTTAGTCATGGATGAAGCAACTAGTGCTTTAGATGCAGAGACAGAAAAAATTATTGACCGGAATCTGCGCTATCGGGGATGTTCTAGCATTATTGTGGCTCACCGCTTAAGTACCATCCGCGACTGTAATGAAATCATTGTTCTAGAAAAAGGTCAGGTAATACAGCGAGGTAATCATCAACAGATGTCACAGATGGATAGTCCTTATGCAAAATTGATTCAATTGGAGCAAACCTGACTTGTCATCCAAAACGATCGCAACAGTGGAATCAAATTAGACTCTATATAAGGGAGCTTGTTCCAGTATCATTTGCCGTCGGCTCAATTCTCCCATACTCTTAATAGGCTCAAAACCCAGATATTGACCACGAATTTTCAGACAAAGATAGTTTAAAGCCGCTTGGCGATCGCTTTCCTGCTCACCAAATAAATGACTAGTATGCTCTAGTTTGTCTAACCATTCTGTATGATGTGACTGTGCCACCGTCTCGTCCATCAGCAACAACGACAAGGTCTGAACATCAACAGATGGAGCCGGAAACATTTGCGCCAATCGCCGATTATAAGAGTTACGTCCCAAACGATAAGCAATTGACATAGCCGGTTCTAAATATTCAATGTAATGCCAGATCATCATCGGCATAAAAATAGTTTCACCTGGATAAAGTACCACATCAATAGCATTGGTATAGCGGATAAAATCTATTTTCTCCGTTTCTGACATATTTTCTAAAAATAAGCCACTTGTACGGCATAAATTAGGCTGATTAATAGCATCTAGTTTGTGAGTTTCACGGGGATGAATTAATATAAATCGCTTTGTCCCGAACACCTGAAATAAAAGAACGTTACGCTGATCAGCATCATAGTGTAGATGGGCATAGTTCTTACTGCCAGCAACAAACATATTGGAATATAAGTCGCTTTCATTACTTAAATCTTGATATAAATTTAAAGGTAATAACTCCAGCAAATTTTGGGGTGTGGGATACTCAACACAAATATCAAGACTTGTGGGTTGTGCTTGCAAAAAGTCAAGATATGCGCCTAAGTTCATCATCCGAGCATCATCAGCTGATTTCGCAGACAACAGATTAGCGATGTAATTGGGACAAACTTGAACCGGAATGTCGCTAAGTCCAGTTCTGACCTTTTCTAGAGTATCCATTTGACACAGTGATGAAGTTTCAAAGAGATTCGTGATAATCACTGGACGTTGGGCAAGGATATACTCACGGTAAAACACATCCTTTGGTGGTGCGGCAATTCGCTCAATGTTATCGAGAGCCACTTGATTTTCTCTGTTACTAATATGGCGTAATACTGCTGTAACCTAGCTTCTTTTGTCAATATTTCTTTTCTTGACTTAACATCAATCTCTATAATCAACAAGCTGTACTCAAACGTTCCATGATTGACGACTCAAAGACAACTCAACCACCCAATAGTGATCAATGGGAAACTGGAGAATGGGTGCAACTGAATGTCGGACTTGTCAGACATCAGGGTGATGCACTTCCCAGTGCGCGGATCTTGTTTGCCAAGATCGCACCCTTAGTAAATAGCTGGCGGAGTTATGGTTTGTTACGTTGGTTTTTCTTTATGAGAAAACCGCCAGATGTGCGAATGCGGTTTTTTATTCAAGGGGATCAGCAACAGGCGATCGCAGAAATATCCGAGCTAATGTATTCTCTTCAACAAGAAAACCATATTCATCTGTTTTTCTTTAGCGAATACCAGCCTGAAACTGAACGGTTTGGTGGTACAAAAGCCATGCAATGGGTTCATCAGCACTTCGACATAGATACTTCCCAGTGGCTCATTCTTGACTACCTCCATCAACATCATCGGTGTGTTGTTCCCAAAGATGTACTTCTTCCCAGCTTGTTACATGACCTCTTTACCCGTGCTATGTCAGATCAGGTGTCAGTTCTGGCAGCTTGGCACAGTTTAGGTGATTTGATTCCCCCAGATCCTGAAGCCACAATGACCACTGTTGAACTACTTTCTCTAGAAAATTTATACCAGATTTACTCCGTTACAGAACAGGAAAAAGATGTATTGAAAGTATACACAAAATATAACCGTATTCTTGCCCAAAAGTTAGTTTATCTCCGAGATATTGGTCAATTATCCCAGGATTTACCTGATGTCCTTGCATCTATCGCTATGTTTACTTTCCATCGTCATGGCTTTGATGGGCGACAATCCGGAAAGCTGATTCCAGCTATCATCCACACTCTTCAAGATCTAAAAAATTGACCCTCACGGAAAAGGTATACAGCTAATTTCTGCAATTCAGATGTGAGTTGTCTGTATTGTTCGTCACAAAATTTTATAAAAATTCTCTAGACAGACTAATATACCTCCATTATTGTATTGATCATAATTGATTTATCTATGTACATAAGTAAACAATTTGTCTAAATTTTAACTGGGCAAGGGGATAAATACTTAATTAAGTCGATTCCCCATATTAACTTGCTGAAATCTCAAGGAGAATTCAAAATGTCTCAACAGAGTTTTGTGGAATACTACGAAAATTTTTTAGCGCAGCCAGCTAATTCTAATTTGCGTGAGACTTTAGATGCTTCGGAAGCAGGCGATTTTGCCAGAATTGCTGTTGAGCAAGGTGCAGCCAACGGTTTTGATTTTAATGCTGATGATGTGAAAGCCGTGATGGTTGCGACCGAGAAAGTGGTTCTTGGTTTACCAAATTCTACCCCTACTGTGAATATCCGGTCTATTAAGAGTGTTAATGGTATTAAAGCTAGACCAACTAACCGAGAATTATCAGAAGATGAGTTGGAAAGTGTAGCTGGTGGACTTGCTTCTGGTGATACTCCCAAATCTACAATTATGTGTTGTTGGTAGTCTCGATTTCATATTGGCGGTGTCAAGCTAGATGATAGTGATCTAAATTACACCGCAATTGTGCAATGTTTGACAGCAATTAAATTTCCAGGCACTTCCATCGAGGCTAATGGAGGTGCTTATTTTGATTCAGAAGACTGCACGGAATATCCTGATTTTCTAGAACACCAATTCAGTAATGCTGGAATAACCTCTCCCCCTACCCCTCTCCTACGAGGAAATGGGAGTTTGCCTCCCCCTTCCCTCGTAGGGAAGGGGGCTGGGGGGTTAGGTTTTTGATTACTGAATCGATGCTCTAGGAAATTCCCAAAATGCAATTATTCAATTGGAAGAGCAAAGATGCTCATGATCAATGTGGCAAAATTTGAATGCACCAAAGCTCAATCTTGATGGTACGTTTCGCACACAAGCACCCCATCAGACTTGGGAACGGCTACAAGAATTTCTACCTGCTTTTGGCATTACGCGTGTTGCGGATATTACTGGCTTGGACTGTATTGGGATTCCGGTTGCTCAAGCGATTCGACCAAACGGGAAGGCCTTTTCTGGTTCTCAAGGTAAAGGAATTTCGCTGCTATTGGCGATGATTTCCGCCGCAATGGAATCTGTGGAATCTTATCACGCTGAAAATCTGCCAAAACCAGAGATAGTTGCTTCCTATGCAGAAATCTCTCGTCATCATCAGGCGATCGCGCCTGATAAACTAGAACCTGGGAAAAGATGGGCAGCTTATCATCCTACTAAACCTTTAGATTGGATTTGCGGCACAGATTTATTCACCAATCAACCTGTGTATATACCGCAAGCTTATCTAGATTTAGATACTACTGTAGAGAAACATGATACGGGAATATTCAGCACTTCTAGCAATGGACTAGCATCAGGCAACCACTTACTGGAGGCGATCGCACATGGCTTATTTGAAGTCATCGAGAGGGAAGCTGAGTGGCGTTGGTGGCAGTTGCCGATAGAGCAGAGGATTAACTGTTTGGTGGAGATTCAAAGTATTAAGTCTCCTTTACTACAATCACTACTCCATCAAATTCAACTGGCTGGGGCAAAAGCTGTCATTACAGATTTATCCTCGACTGTGGGGATACCTACTTATAAATGTCTGATCAGTGATATCGAAAATTGGCACGGCCGCCCCACAACTGTAGGATGGGGGTGTCACAGTTCTAAAGAAATAGCCTTAGCGCGGGCTATTACGGAATCAGCTCAGTCACGGGTTACACTGATTGCAGGTAGTCGGGATGACACTCATCCTGAAAGTTATGCGTTGGGACGTTTCAAATTACCTGGTAGTAGCCCAACTCCCAAGTTTAGTGGCAAAAGACCAATTGCCACCCTCATTGATTTTGAAACGCAGCCCGAACTTCCCCCGACAGCCACCTTTGCAGCAGAAATTCAGCAAATCCTCGATTGTCTCAGTAGTCTAGGCTTTCATCAAGCTGTATTTGTTAATCACACACGCGAGGAGTTTGGCTTCCCGGTAGTTCATGTTGTTGTGCCAGAAACACATCTTCCTGCATCTTATTAGGGGTGTAGTATCAATTCAAAATTCAAAATTTAGACTTTCTCTACTAATGAATTTAATTTTGCGCGACTAATGAATCAACATGGACTTGATGGCTTTAGAACCCAGTCAGATTTACGTTTATCTTGGCCCGACTCTCTCAGTTAACCAAGCTAGTCAGATTTTACCAGCCCGTTACCTAGCTCCTGTCCGTTGTGGTGATATTCTGGCTTGCTTGCGGTTAAAACCCCGTGTGATTGCCATTATTGATGGTTTTTTTGATCGCAATGCTTCCGTGTGGCATAAAGAAATTCTGTGGGCGATCGCCACAGGAGTACGGGTATTTGGCGCAAGTAGTATGGGCGCACTCCGCGCTACTGAACTAGAAGCCTTTGGGATGGAGGGATTTGGGGCAATTTTTTCTGCCTATCGAGATGGCAAGTATATCGGGGACGATGAAGTGGCAATTTTACATAGCAACGCTACATCCCAGTACCAACCCTTGACAGATGCTTTAGTTAACATTCGCGCCACAGTTAACCAGGCGGTGTCCCACAACATTCTTGAGCCAGCGATCGCCAATTTAATCATCAATTGTGCGAAAAAGCAGTTCTTCGGTCAACGATATTTACGCCAAGCGGTGGCGGATGCTGAGGCACTGGGGGGTGATGCTAAAGTTTTAGCTCATTTTTGGGAATTCATAGAAAATGGTGGCTATGTAGACCAAAAACAATTAGATGCCGTTGAATTGTTGAAACATCTGGCAACTATGATTGGGGAGAATCTTGAGCAGAATCAGGTACAGTTTCAACTCAACAAGTCAATGTTTATAGAAGAACTCCAGGCGAGAGTAGCCATTCGTCCCCTACCACAAGCCTATTCTTGGCTACCTCTAACGGAAAAAGTATGTCAAGAAGCCCGATTTCTCGGCAGGGTTTACATTCAGTTACGTAATCTGGCTGGGCTAGTGCGATGGTGTGATGCTGTGGCGCAAAGTCAAAATCTGCCACCCCTAGCGGTTAATTTAGCTGAAATTAATGTTACTCCAGATGAGTTAGAACCCGCTTTAGTGAAACGTTGGGGACGGATTCAAGCATTGCTGAAAATTTATAGTGAACATGATGGTTTTCACCAACAGGTTGAGCAATTACATGAATTGATTCTGACGATGGTTGGTAAACATCTCTCTGTAGAAGAGAAAGACAATCAAACTCAATCGGTATTAGCAAGTTGTGAGCAGAAATTGTATCGTTTAGTTGCGACTCTCTGGGCTTTAGCGGAACAAACCCACAGCGAGTCTGAGGTACATTTAAGACCTAGCATTACTCAAAAAATTACGCAAAACTTTTTACAACAACAGGGCGTGACTAACGAGGCGGAATTAGAGACTTGGCTGACAAACAAAGGCTGGAATCTAACTGAATTTTCGCAGATGATGACAGCGATCGCACGCCTAGAGGGATTTGTGAATGTACCGCGCTGGTGGGGTAGAGGTATGAGCGAACATTTCTCTGTAAGTGAGTGTTTTCTTGCCGATGCCTTAAAGTTATCTGGATTTTATAGCATCTTAAGTAAAACAGTACAGTCAGCTTCCCAATTACAGAATAATTCTGAGGAAATCGAACTAAGAAATTGGTATCAACTCAATGCTTTTCCCCCAGTATGTAACATTACCCAAGTAGCTTTTTGGTTAGATTTTAGTGAACCAGAAGATTTTGTCAAAGAACAACAAACACGTCTGTTAACAATTCAAAATTCAAAATTCAAAATTCAAAATTAAAGACATTTTCAGTCGGGGATATTGTGTCTCATGAAGTAAGTAAATCAAGGTTTATTAGAAATGATTTTAAATTTATCTGGTGAACTTAACGAATAATCTTCTAATTTAAAATCAGCAAAAGGTTTATTTATCAATCTGTCTCTTAAGGCTTCATTGATAATAATACCTTTGCTTGGATTTCTCATCCCCATAATAATTACACTATTTTGATATCTAGTTAATTCCTGGTTATTTTTACAACCTTCTTTTTGAAATCTTCCTAAATTTAATAAACTATAACTTTTGACATTAGTAGTTTTAAAGATTTTTTTGGCTAAATTCTGGATATTTTGGGAACGTTCTAAGGCTCGACTATGGGCAGTTGCTAGTTTTAAGTTACAATTTGCTGTACCTACAGAAATTATCTCTGTGGGTTCTTCCATAATTTCTTGAATGCCTTCTTGCTCTAACATTAATTTTAAAACATCAAGACTAATGGTTTGATTGGTATTTGTGATTTGAAAGTTACTATCAGCTAACCATTTATAATCTACGGATAAAACAGCTATATTAAATTCTGCTTCTCTACCTTGATTATCTCTACCTACCTCATAAGGAAAATAATCAATTTTGCCTTTTCTTTGTGGTGATTGCGTAACTGTTGGGAGTAGAGTAACAAACTTCCGATTGTCAGTTAAAAATGCGACTACACTGAGTAATCCCAAGGAAACTAATAGTGCAGTTAGTAAAGCTGTGAGAGATATCTTTCGGATGTGCTTGGTTGACGGCGATAAAAGAGGCTCAATTTTTGGTTCTTTAAACTCTATATTTGGAGATTCTGCAATAATTTTATTATCTTCGGATTTATGGTGATTTTTTGTAGTTTTCAGTTCTTCTAGACGAAACAAAATTGCTTGGGAATTGGCTGGACGATAATTGATTTCTGGTGTCATCAACCAATCAATTAAATTTAGAAATGAAGACGAATATTGATGAGCGTATCTACGCCAATGTAATAAATTATGGCGCGCATCATACATATCTAAGGGATGTTTCCTGGCTAACAAAAAAGTGAAAGTGCGTCCTAGCGCAAAGAAATCTGAGCGCAGAGTCATTTTCCCTTGCATTTGTTCTGGCGCACTATAACCAGAGGACATTGTAGGTGTGTTACTACGATTTTGGTAATTTTGAGTTAATTGTTTTGCTGTGCTGAAGTCGATTAAAACTAGTTGTCCATTGGGACGAATAAGAATATTGGAGGGTTTAATATTTAAATGTAGATAACCTTGAGTGTGGACTATGTCTAAGATTTCTGCTATTTGTTTTAACCATGCGATCGCCTGTTTTTCAGAAATAAGCTGCTGTTGTTTTTCTACCCACTCTTCTAAATTAATGCCCTCAATTTTTTCTAATACCAGACAGTATAGAATTAAGTCATTTCTAGTATGGTGTTGAAAATACGCATCTACTCTAGGAATACCAGGATGATTGAGTTTTCCCAGAAACACAGCTTCTTGATGAAACAATTCTACCGCTTTGCTATCAGTAGCTGAATTTGCTGGTAATACCTTGATAATTTTATTTGTACCTTGTTCCTCAGCTAGATAAACCTTGCCAAATCCAGTCGTGTCACTCAATAAATGTTTGACTCGATAACGTCCGACTAATTCCAACTGAGAACCACAACTTTGACAAAAGCGGTTTTTTCCATTGAGGGGATGATTCGGTTTAGGGCAAACTGGATTTATGCAAAGGCTCATGATGTGAAGTCATTAGTCATTAGTCAATAGTCAATAGTCATTAGTCAATAGTCATTAGTCAACAGTCAACAGTCAATAGTTTTCAAACTCCAATGCCCCATGCCCTATGCCCTATGCCCTATGCCCTATGCCCTTTCTTTGAGAAATGATGCAACTGTTTGATTAAATGCGGCTGGTGCAGTTAAGAAAGGCCAGTGGTTGCCAGGAACTTGGCAGATGCGGAGATTTGTTAAGTGGGTTTTATAGGGTTTGATTTGCCAGTCAAAACGGTTTAAACCTTGTTCTGGCTGGATGAAGAGGGAGGGAGTGTCTACAGGGGCGATGAACCCAGGGACGCGCATCACATCTTCAAAAATGCCGTCACGGGCGTTAATAGTGAACTTACTACCCCAACTACCATCGGGTTTTTGTTCTAGTCCGGCTTGAAAAACTTGCTGTTGTAATGTACTCCAACCCTGATACTGATTTAACTGCTTGGCTTGGGCTTCGGCTGCTTCGTAGCTGCTAAATGGCCCCATTCCCTTCAGAAAAGATAGATAACGGTACAACAGGGGAAAAGTTAGCCGGAACAAGCTGGGCATTTGCCAAATGAAAATGGGATCAACTAGCACCATACTCCGTAGACGTTGGGGGCTAACTCTAGCCCAGATAGCAGCTAGTTTACCTGTCCAGGAATGAGTCACAATATGAGCAGATGACCACCCCAGATGATCCATGAGTAATTCTAGATCAGCGATCGCACTAGCAAAAGTATAGTCTGTTTCTGGCTTACTACTTTCACCATGACCCCGCATATCAGGCGCAACTATATGATACTCCGCCGCTAAATCATCTCCCAAACTCGACCACACCAAAGCATGATCTGCCAACCCATGCAGCAGCAGCAAAGGCTTTTTACCTTGATTCCACTCCAGGTAAGACAATTTAATCTCAGATGTTACTAAAGTTTGGCGTACAGGCATTGTCTTAAAAAATTCAAAATTCAAAATTCAAAATACTCTACGAGTAGGCTTGCACCTACAAAATTCAAAATGAGGAAAGTCTGAGTTGGCATCCTGGTTGGTGGAATAGTGTAAATTCCGAGTACGTTGACTAATTACATCCATCCTGAGAGATATAATTGCGCGTTTATTATGGTACTGCGAAAGCCTGGACTTACCAAGGGTAGGTTAGATGTTCTCTTTGCAATAGGGACTGGGGACTGGGGACTGGAGACTAGGGACTAGGGAAAAAGTAGACAAGGTAGAATTTATTTCCTAACTCACTCATTAGTCATTACTCAGCACCGGCTAAACGCCGCGCTACCGCTAACAGCACTCAGCACTCATTACTCATTACTCATTACTCATTACTCATTACTCAGCACCGGCTAAACGCCCCGCTTCCGCTAACAGCACTCAGCACTCAGCACTCCTAATGTATCTGACTAAACGGCACATCCATCACCGGAAAATTTTCCCATCCAGGCGCGTCAAAATGCCACCATTCTGTTGATAAACCGGTAAATCCCTGTTTTCTCATCGCATCTTCTAGCAATTGGCGATTTTTGCGGGATTCTGTGCTGCCACCGTCATAATCTCTGTGGGATGCTGGGGTAAAAGTATCAAAGGCACTGGGCATTTCTAGTTCTTGTCTGTTGCGGTTAACTAGCGTCAAATCAACTGCTGCACCTCGATTATGTCGAGAACCATAGGCGGGGTTAGCTACATATCTATTATCTGGTAGTGTCTGCCACATGATTTTCTGCACAGATAATGGTCTGTAGCAATCGTAAACTTTTAACCCTAATTGATTTTTCTCTAATTCTGCTTGGACTTTGGCTAGCTTCTGGGCGACTCCATACCGCAGTACACACCTAGCTTCGGGGTAAAGTTGCTTTTTGAGAAAGTTATTTTTTGTGGCGTAGCGAATATCAATAACAATGTTTTGATTAATTGATTGAATATCTACTAACTGACTCTCGTCTGTGACATTAATTTTCTGTTGTTGATTCAATGTGGGAGTAGGGTTAGCAGAGATAACTATATTATTGGGGGTTGATGTCTGGATAACAGATTGGGCTGTAATCGATTCGCTATGACGGCAACTAACGATTAATAATAATGTGGTGATGGTTAAAATTATAAATCTTAAGGATTGATAAAACATAGCTTTTTTCCACATATTAATTACAAACTCTACGGGTGCGATTACCAGCTAACCATCCTTTTAAGGGTTGATCAATTAAATACCAACCATTTTGTTCTTGCACAACAGATATAGGTGTGCCATTTTCTAACTCTCCGAGAAGTGTGTAGTTAGTACCAGGGCCAGAACGCACATTTAAAGTGGGGTCTTGGGGGTCAGCTACTTCTATAACGCAAGTGACGGGAGTTGGTGAACTTACAGATGTGGGTGTTGATGTGGGTTGATTGTTGGCAGGGCTATTATTAGTAATAATAGTTGTTGGTGTGGGTGTTGGGTTGGTATTGTTGGGAGATATCATAATATTTTTAGAGATATTCACATCAACATTCACTGGTGATTTTGATGGTGTAATACTTTGATAAGCATAATATGTTCCTACCCCTCCTAATAGGATGATGCTAACGCCAGCTATTAATTTAATTGGTTGTTTTGATGGTGATGACTGGGGTGTATTTGTTAGTGGAACTGTAACAGCAACCTGTGGCGGCGTGGATTTTGTTCCATCCACAAAAGCCTGCTCAATAGTTTGTAAACGCTGTAAAATTGCGGTAGAATCTTGAGGTCTATTCCCAGGAAATGGCTGCATCATATCATCAATTAAATCTGCTAAACCAGGGGAAATATGATGAGCTTGTTCACGCCATTGTAATTGACCTGTGTGGTACTCTTCATTAAATTCTGTGGGATTTTTTCCCGTAAGTAAATAAACAAATGTCCTTCCTAAAGCGAAAAAATCTGATTGGGGAACTGCTTTACCATTCATTTGTTCGCTAGGGGTGTAACCTGCGGAAATAATTCCTGTGATTTGCTGTCCTTCTAGCTTTTGCATGAAGGTTTGGGTGACTTCTCTGGCTGTACCAAAATCAATTAATGCTAATTGTCCATTTGGTCGCAGGATAATATTGGGGGGTTTAATATCGCGGTGGAAATATTGTTTTTGGTGAACTACTTGCAGAATTTCTATGAGTTGTTTTAACCAGCGTATCGCTGCACGTTCAATAATTGGTTCATGATTACGCCCTTGCATCCAGGTTTCTA
The DNA here is from genome assembly GCF_002896875.1 of Nostoc sp. CENA543. GTDB lineage: Bacteria > Cyanobacteriota > Cyanobacteriia > Cyanobacteriales > Nostocaceae > Trichormus. Next base: position 1,556,054 of record NZ_CP023278.1, on the reverse strand, counting down.
AGTTCATTCCCTCTATTTTTTCCATGATTAAACAGTGTAGAGGGGGACTATTTTTGGGTTGAAAAATAAAATATCCGTCAGCTTCTACCCTGGGAATACCAGGATGATTTAACTGTTGTAATACAACTGCTTCTTGCTGAAATAGTTCTATGGCTTTGGGTTGAGTATTATGGAGAACCTTTAAAATCTTTTGTGTACCGTTGTCCTCAATTTCAAAGGTTTTGCCAAACCCACCAATACCCAATGGTCTAATCACTCTGTAACATCCTTGCAATAGCAAATCAGAACCACAGGCTACACAAAACAGGGACATATCCGTGTTTTGCGGCTGGGGACAGTGAGGATTGATGCAATAACTCATAGGTGGTTGCAATAAGATTACATTTGTAGTATAGAAATTGGTAATTACAAATACAAATTTTGTGAACTAAATTCAGAATTTCCCACAGGGATGTTACTCTCACGCTATAAGAATAATAATGAAGAGTAAAAAGCAACGTCATCTCCTGCGTCAATCACTGGCCGTTTTTCGTTACAGTGGACGGGCGATAAATTTAGTGTGGACGACTAGCCGCACTTTGACCATTATTTTGGCTGGTTTCACTTTATTAGCTGGTTTACTGCCTGCGGCGATCGCTTACTTTGGTAAATTAATTGTGGATGCTGTAGTATTAGCATCCCAAGGAAACACCGAGGGGAATATTTACCTACCTTTATTGTATGTTGGCTTAGAAGCGATCGCTGTAGTTCTACTGGCAGGTTCTCAACGAGGATTAATCATCTGTCAATCTCTATTGCGCGTCCTCTTAGCCCAAAGAGTCAACGTTTTAATTTTAGAAAAAGCCCTGACTTTAGATTTACCCCACTTTGAAAACTCAGAATTCTATGACAAATTAACCAACGCTAGACGAGAAGCATCCACACGTCCCCTTTCATTAGTTAACCGCACCTTTGGCTTAGTCCAAAATGCCCTTTCCCTCATCACCTACGGCGTTTTATTATTCAACTTCTCCATTTGGGCAGTCATTGTTTTAATTATGGCAGCCATGCCAGCTTTTATTGCCGAAACTCGCTTTGCTGGCGAAGCCTTTCGTTTATTTAGTTGGCGCGCACCAGAAACCCGCAGACAGCAATATATAGAACATCTCTTAGCTAGAGAAGATTTTGCGACGGAAATTAAACTCTATCAACTAGGAGAAATGCTGTTAGGACGTTACCGCGACGTATTTCACCAACTCTATCACGAAGACCGTGATTTAACTATCCGTCGGGGAATGTGGGGATACTTATTAAGCTTAGTCAGTACGATCGCCTTTTACATTGCCTACGCTTGGATTGTCTTTGAAACCGTAGTCGGGAGAATTTCTTTAGGCGATATGACTATGTATCTCACAGTTTTTCGCCAAGGACAATCTACCTTTAGCAATGCCCTCACCTCCATCGGTGGGATGTATGAAGATAACCTCTATCTTTCCAACCTCTACGAATTCCTCGAAGAAAAAGTCACTCAACCTCTAGGTAAAATCACCAAAGGAATAGACTCCCAAGACGGTATTCGCTTTGAAAACGTCACATTTACCTATCCTGGAAACTCTAAACCAGCTTTAAAAAACATTTCCCTACATTTGAAACCAGGGGAAAAATTAGCCATTGTCGGTGAAAACGGTTCTGGAAAAACCACCTTAATTAAACTCCTGACTCGACTATATACCCCAGACTCCGGCAGAATTTTATTAGATGGCGTAGATTTACAATCATGGAATGTAGATAAACTCCGCCAACGCATCGGCGTAATTTTTCAGAACTTTGTGCGTTATCAATTCACCGTTGGGGAAAATATCGGTGTAGGTGACGTAGATAGCCTCAATGATACAATCCGTTGGCAAACCGCCGCCCAAAAAGGCAAAGCACACTACTTTATTGAACGCCTACCCCAACAGTTTCAAACCCAACTCGGCAAATGGTTTAAAAACGGACAAGAATTATCTGGTGGACAATGGCAAAAAATCGCTCTCGCCCGTGCCTTCATGCGAACTAAAGCAGATATCTTAGTTCTAGATGAACCGACATCAGCCATAGATGCTCAAGCTGAATATGAGATTTTCAATCACTTCCGCGCCCTCACCGAACATCAAATGGTCTTTTTAATATCTCACCGCTTTTCAACAGTCAGAATGGCAGACAAAATTGTGGTAATTGATAATGGGGAGGTAGTAGAACAGGGAACTCATGAGGAATTGTTAGCCTATGAGGGACTATATGCCAAATTATTTTTATTACAGGCAGCAGGTTATCATTGAAACTCTATCAAAAGGCAAGATTAATCCCATAACGTGAAAAGTTAGATGCTAATTTGTTAGGTGCGTCAGTATGAAGATTTTCGTTGTGTAATTAGGTTTTTCCCGACTGACGCACCCTACATACTTGAAAAAACCAAACTATGTAAAGTAATGTAATGTAAAAAAAACTGAATTTAGTTCGTAGTAAGGACTTTAGTCCTCTCTTCGAGACGCTTGCGCGTAGCTTGCTTCCCCGCAGGGGTACACTACAAACCTTTAATTATTTACACCGTTCTGACTTGAAAAAGGGGTTTAGGGGTATAAGGGTATAGGGGTGTAAGGGAAAGACTTTTTCATGTGTTCTGGTGTATCCAGTTCATGACGGCTACTTAAATACTATTTAAAAGAGAATTTTTAAAATCTACCGCACTCTTGAAATAAATTTCCGGCTTTTCTATTAGTCCCAAATCAATTACTTCCGCTAACTTCTTGGGGATACTTGCATTGCGTTGCAGAATTGGTACAGGGTCATTTTGCAACACAGCTAAAAACGGATCACCTGTAAAATTGCGGGGTAATTCCCCTGTTAACATATTATAGAGAGATGCAGCAGTTGCCCAAATATCAACTTCTGGTTGTACATATTTAAAATTAAGTAGCTGTTGACGAGGGATAAAAGCAGGTGTTCCAGCCTGAGAACCTGTGAGAGTTTGTCCGCTTAATCCTGCTAAATCAAAAGCTTTAGCTAAACCATAATCACCTATTTTGGCGGTAATCTTACCGTCAATGTAATTAAGTAAAATATTACCTGGTTTCAAATCACGGTGGACTAAACCCCTACCTTTACCAAAACCACCATCGCTTAATTTCACATAAGGAATTTCTGCATTGTGACTATATTCCAAACCGTTGAGAACTTGCAGAGTAATTGGTAATGCAATATCAACAGGTAATTTACCACCATATTGTTGCATTAAATCTGCAACAGTTCCTCCAGCACAATATTCCATTGTGAAGAAGAAAATACCCTCAAAAAAGCCATAATCAATGACTTGTACAACATGAGGATGCTTTAAATATTTAGTATTTTCTGTCTCTCGTAAAAACCTCTGCACTGCGTTTTCATTTCCTGAAATTGCAGGTAACATGACTTTCAAAGCGATCAATTTACCTGAATTGTTATGCTGTGCTAAATAAACTTCACCAAACCCACCCCTACCCAATAATTTAATGATATTGTACCCTTGAATCGCCAGCAATTGATTATTTCCATTGGCGGCTAAACCCAACCAGCGTTTGATAATTTCTAAGAAGTTGGGCGGTTGTGTTGGTGGTTGATTATGATTAATAGTGACAGGATAAAAGTTAGGAATGTTTATTTCTGCTGGGTCAGATTCGATATGAACTGCAAACACAGTGTTGCCCAATTCAATCTCATCATCAAATTGTAAATCGTATTCAGGGAAATTTAATTTTGCACCTTCTTCTGGTGTTTGATGTGCTTCTCTCTGCCCAATTTTTTGACCGTTTACATAAGTACCATTTTTACTACCAAAGTCTCTAATTCTTATATTTGGTGGCATGATATCTAACAAACAGTGATAGCGCGAAATCGTTTTATGGTCTGCATCATCTGGTAGTTGAATATTTGCCTCTGGGCTTCTGCCCATAATACACGTAGCGCGGGAATCGAAGGTATATTGTCTTCCTAAAAGTTTATCTTTAATAATAGTAAGGGTAATTTTTGCAGGCATGGGATGTTTTTAAATTAGATTTTAAGTTTAAATTGATAGGTAAGTATAACGGTGGAAATAATGAAATGTTCGTAGTAAGGACTTCAGTCCTCAAATCAGGACTAAAGTCCTTACTACGAACCTGAAATAAATGATTAATTCGACTCTAACCAATGAACTAAATCTGTGATGTTACTAAAATCTAATAAAGCTTCGCTCAGATTTTCTAATTGGTTTACAGAAAGGGCTTGGATACGTTGTTGGATTTCTGGCGATAGTTCACCTAATCTTCTTTTGAGTTGTTTTAGAATAATTCCTAATTCACCTTCTTGTTTCCCTACTTCTTTGCCCTCTTCTATTCCACGCTCGTAACCAATGCGCTCGGCTGAGGTAATATATCTCATAGTCCTTTCCTGCTCTAATTGTTGAACTTCTGAACACAATTGATTTTCTAATGCTTTTGGTAAGATCATAACCCAATCGATAAATCGATAGAGGTTACGAATATCTTGTTCTTGCAAACCTAAATCATATAATCTGCGAATCAAGCTGAATTTCCAGATTTTGCGTTCTTGGGGTGATGAGCGTGTTTGCTGGGTTTTTAAATGCGCCATCACGACTGTCGCAAAGGGATTAGTGTTATTTTCTAACTCATCAAAGCGATTTTCGTAATCTAACAGTTTCACTATGCCAAATTCAAAGTTGAGGCGAGTTTGGGGATAATTATAACTGTAATTATTTGGTCGCCATTGGCGGTTGGTGTCGCATAAAATTGCTAAACTAATGGCTGGTTTTTCAAATCTGTCGAAGATGCGAAAGTTGTAGGTGAACATCCGTTTACTAAAGTCATCTTCTTTTTGGGCTTGAATTTCTACGTGGATTAATAACCAGATTTCTTCGCCTTGGATTTGCCAAACTTTGACTAATTGATCAGCATAGCGTTTACCTTGTTCGGCTTCACGGGCGATTTGTTGAAATTCGGTGTTGAGAAATTCGTAAGGGCGTTCCCAGTCAATTAATGCAGCAGTTTCAGGGAAAAAGAATTGCATGGCTTGGGGGAAATATGCTTCGAGAATTTCTTTCCACGGGCTGTCAAAATCTGCGCGTTCATTATTGTCTTTCATGAATATTATGCTTTTTATGCCTAAATATATTTAACATTAAAATTATGATAGATAAGTAAATAACATATATGTTAATTTAAGTCGCAATGGAAATTTTTTACCGTAAAGTTAACCTGAAAGAGCAAAAAAGTGATTTTGCTTATTGGCAAACACAACCTTATCAAGCACGACTGGAAGCTTTAGAAGAAATACGACAACAATTCCATAAATGGAAATATAACAATGCTGAACCAAGACTTCAAAGAGTTTATACAATTTCTCAACGATAATCATGTCTGCTATCTTATAGTTGGTAGGGTGCGTCAGTATGAATAATTCCTGGGTGTAGTTAGGTTCTCTCGCACTGACGCACCCTAATGGCTGCTTCTTTAGTAGCATCGTCAATAGTCATTTTTGAGCTACCAACATAGCATTGATATGGGTAAAAATTCTGTCTAGTTCTCCAATTTACTCTAATTCGATAACTTCTTCTGTGGTCAATAAATCAGCTTTTTTACGTTCCAGAAGTTCTTCCATCCGTGCTTGCAGTGCGTCGTTAAATTTGAACAGATGGAAATGCTCTACTTTTTCTAATTGAATACTACCAAGCAAAGATGAAGGTCTAGCAATAACGGTTGTCATGGTTTATCAATAACAGTTTTTAGGGTTATTACTAATTTTAAATAAATTTCTCTTGCATTATGGACTTTGGTGTTGGGTTGACGAAGGAAACCCAACCCACATCTCATGTTTTTTTGGGATGATTGGGAAATGGAAAATGAGGAAATTGAACGGGTAGCGTCTAACTTTGTTAAAGCGAATTGTTATAACTCTAACCCTATAGCTAAGGATAATGTACTACAAAAACCAGAGCCAGAATGAAAAACTCGGTGACAGGTATCGGAAACCCAGAACCCGCAATGCTTCGTGAGACATCACTTATTCATAAAAGTTAATAATTCTCTGTAACCTTTATATGTTACACTTTACAAATCTCGACGAGAGAGGAGAGACGGCACACACCCCCACCCACCATATTTCATAGCATTCTTGAGCGGGAGGAGTCCTTCCGGTGCTGTTCTATCAAAAGTAATATCGCTGTAGTACAACCACTTCCACTTCCCTCCACTAAACCAACTCCCTTTCTTACGCCATCCTACCTTCTCGCCAAAGGCTTCCCAAATTTTCTCGTCGTAGTTTCTCGTTCCACCCAAACTTTGATAAATGCGCTTTTGAACAGAAAACCCAAACTGCCCATTGCTGTATCTTACCCACAATTGGTCAATGGTACGGAGGTCTTCACAGGGAAAATGCTCAATGTCTTCTTTACGTAAGTAACTCTCTTTTTCCCGTTTCGCTACTGCTAAGATTACGCTTCCTGTTACACAATTTGCGTCGTACCATCTCCCAGCAGCGAGTAAGTCACGCAGTTGGCGGTAGTCCATCCCTACAGCTGACTTTAATTGTACTTCTGGATCGCCACTACTAACCAAACCTAAATTTTTCCGAAATTCTGTGACTGTGGGAGTACGTTCTTCTGATTCTAACTCCATGCCCATGAGAATTGCATCATTCACTCTCTGACTAATCTGGGAATTATAACTGCGTGGTTCTGGTAAAGGTTCATCATCATATTTACGATTGAGTGCAGGTACGGGATGTTCTTCTTCTTCTTTTTTGAGCCCATCAGCCGTAAGCAGATAATATAAAGTCGCAGCTAAGGCGTAAACATCTGTATGCGTACCAAAATTACCTTTGCGTCTATATTGTTCAATGGGTGCATAACCTTGGGTAAAGGAATTAGTCATGCTTTGGGTGGCAAGATTTCGGGTTAAACCAAAGTCAATGAGGACTGCTTCTTGTTGATGCTGTCTGAGGATAATATTTTGAGGTTTGATATCTCGGTGTAGGTGTCCCTTTTGATGAATTAATTCTAAGGCTTGACCGATTTGGTCTATATATAACAGTGCTTCTGTTTGTGATAATTGTCCTTGATTTTGGACGTGTTGAAATAAAGTTACCCCATCTATATATTCCATCACCACGCCCAAGAGTTCACCTTCTTGGATGACTTCATGCACTTTGAGAATATGGGGATGGTCAAATCCTCTAATAGTCAAGGCTTCGTTAATAAATTTAATCTGTTGTTCAGCAAAATCATTCCTGAGTTGCATTTGCTGATTTAGGGTTTTGATGGCGTATAGTTTGCCTGTGCTGGGTTCTAAGGCTTTGTAGGTGATACCAAAACCACCGCTACCCAAGGGTTTACCCTGGATGATAAATCTACCGTTGTTGATTTTTTGATCAGGTTGCCAAATTATCATGGGTTTGTGAAAGTTAACTACCCTTGTTAACCTAAGATAACGGGGGTGTGGTGATATGTAGTCCAGTATATTCTAGTTGCCAATTATAGGTATTTGTAGGTGTGTGATATTCTGTGTCTCTAGTCGTTTAGGAGACATGAGAACAGAAATTATCTTAGAGGTAAGGTGCGTCAGTATATGTAGTAGCATGACAAGGCTAAATTTGTGCATTATATGGGGACGCAATGGAACGCAGATAAACGCGGATAAACGCGGATAAAAGAAATTTGACACGCCAATTAGGTGTGTTAGCGGCAGCGTAACGCACCTCCCCCCTCAACACTTGGGAGATAACGACTAATGAAATTGATTTCCGAACCATCAATCCCAGTTAAAATTCAGAAAATGAAGGAAAGGATACGATGGCAACATCCCAGCATTCAACAAAGAGGAATTGACCAAACTAGCATAGTCATAGACGATAACCGGGACGAAAACCCGGAATTTTCTTTTTTAGTCATTGGTGATAGTGGGACGAAACCTCATTATGGTAGTCATCCCCAAAGACTAGTCGCCGAACTCATGCTTCAGCACAAAGATGAGTGCAGTTTTGTTTTACATACCGGCGATGTGATTTATGTAGTTGGTTCTCATGAATATTACCCAAGCAACTTTATTGAACCATACCGAGAATTTTTAGTTGGTGGAGAACAACCTAATAGGATAGGTAGCGATCGCATGACATTTAATCTACCGTTTTTACCTGTACTCGGCAATCATGACTACTATGATGTCCCCTTTTTGTACCGCCTTGTGACCGGTAGTACCTTAAGACTGCGGCGAATGCTGCGTTACAAAGACTTTGAAATTGGTTGGCATGGTTCTAATCAAGGTGATGCCTATGCTAAAGCCTTTCTTGATTATCTCACCGCCCTCTCCCCAGAAGCATTACAGCGTCACCTAGACCTCCACTACACCGCCAAAACTCATACAGGTCGCTGTCTGCGTTACGTACCAGGAGAATTTACCCGTATCCCCAACCGTTACTACACCTTCCGCTACGGTGGGATAGATTTTTTCGCCCTTGACTCAAATACTTTTAATACACCTTCTCCCCTCCCCAGCACCCAAGCCGGAGATATCTACCGCCGGGAATTACAACAGCGTCGCCAAGAAATAGACAAAGAAGAAGAATTAATTCTTAACCAATGTGACCAACTCAACCCCGACAACCCCGCCGACGCAGAACAACTCGATGACCTCAGCGCGAAACTAGACCAAATCAACGAAATCAAACTCGACATCGAAAAACAACTCGCCTCTCACGATACCCCCCCTACTGACTGGGAACAGTTAGACTGGTTACGCCACAGACTAATCGAGTCTTGGCACAATTCCCAAGTCCGGGGAAGAATCATCTTTTTCCACCATCCCCCCTACGTTACCGAAGGCACCAAATGGCATCAAGCCCAAACCTTAGCAGTGCGTCATCGTTTGCGTTGGGTATTGAATCAAGTAGCCGCAACTCTCGGTGATTTAGTCCAAGACCGTCCGTTAGTAGATTTAATTTTCAACGGACACGCCCACTGTTTAGAATATCTCCGTACCGCAGACACCAAACACGCTGACTCTCACCTCAACTGCATTATCTCCGGTGGTAGCGGTCGCCGTCCCCGTCGTCAGCGTCCAGAAGGAAATGAGTTAATGGAAGTTTTTCATGATCAAGCCAATAGTACCCTGCGAAAAGTCGCCGACTCTCTACTTTATGTGGGTCGTCATGGTCAAGGTTTAGAAAGAAAGTTATCCTACTCCTGCGTGCGAATTGATGTCCAACCAGGAACTCCGCCGAAATTTGTCGTCAGACCTTTGGTAGCGGAACGAGTCGGGGAAAAATGGTCTAAAAGTGAGTTGGAAGCGTTTGTTATTTAACCAGATACAACCATGAACAAGCGAGTTTGGCGTTTTTTAGTGATTTTGGGGATGATTTGCGGCTGTTGGTTGCTAAATAGCCAAAATTTAGTAGCCGACACCATAACAGTGTATGAACAACGTGAAACTCACAGTCCTGATGGTATCGGTAAATACTACATGGGTCGAGAAATCGCCCGTTTTATGAGTCATACAGGTGCAGGTTGGTTAGAAAGACCGAGAAGAGAAGCCGAAGAACAGCCAAGTAAAATTATTAGCGCGCTGAATTTACAGCCTGATGATGTAGTCGCTGATATTGGTGCAGGTACAGGTTACTTGAGTTTTCGTATCGCACCCATACTAACTAAAGGTCAAGTGTTGGCTGTGGATATTCAGCCAGAAATGTTAGAAATTATCAAGTTTTTCCGTCAAGAGAAAAATATTCATAACGTTGAGACAGTGTTAGCCACTGCCACCGATACCAAATTACCACCCAATAGTATAGATGTCGCCTTGATGGTTGATGCTTACCACGAATTTGCATATCCCCAAGAAATCATGCAGGGGATTGTCAAAGCTTTAAAACCTGGTGGTAGGGTAGTGTTAGTAGAATATCGGGGTGAAAATCCCTTCATTATGATTAAGCGACTGCATAAAATGACCCAAAAACAAGTCCGCAAAGAAATGCAAGCAGTCGGCTTAGTTTGGCAGGAAACTAAAAATATCTTACCTCAGCAGCATTTAATGATTTTTACCCAAGTTAAGTAGAACAAGGTAAATAATTAAAGGTTTGTAGTGAGAACTTTAGTTCTCTCTTCTCTACGAGAGGCTGCGCCCTAAGCGCAGCTATGCCGTAGGCTTTACGAGACACTCCGCGAACAGAAAAGGACTAAAGTCCTTACTACGAACTGAATCCTACTAGTAACGTCTCTACTGGGTTTTAACATCTATCAAAATCAGTTCCAAAATAAAAGCCTCATTCAAGCGGAAATTTGAATGAGGCTTTTATTCACGTTGAACTCGGTACAGGATGAAAGGCGAAGGAAACTATTTAATACCAATTCTCCAAAATTAAGCAACAGATGCAAAGCCTGAAACCCAGATGGTATCTCAATTTCTTAATTGCGAATTGCGAATTGCGAATTGCGAATTGGTATAAGCCTGTTCCCTAAGTATGTCATCAACCTACAAATCAGGAGGTAGAATCACATTATCAATGGCATGAATGACACCATTACTAGCTTTGATGTCTGCCTTCACTACCTTAGCATCATTGACATTGACACCAGTTTGGGGGTCAACTTTGACGTTGATGTCACCACCTTCCACACTCTTGACTGTGCCAGATTTTAAATCACTCGATAGCACAGCACCAGGAACTACGTGATAGGTCAAAATTTTGACTAATACTTCCTTGTTTTCTGGCTTCAACAATTCTGCTAAAGCATCTTGAGGTAATTTAGCAAAAGCCTCATCAGTAGGAGCAAAGACTGTTAAGTTATCTTTACCTTGGAGAACTTCTGTTAGTCCCGCAGCCTTAAGGGCTTTGGTTAAGGTTTTAAAGGAACCGTTAGACTCTGCTAAGGCTAACAAAGTTTGTCCTTGAGTCTCGCTTGTTGGTGCGCCTGGTTTTTCAGTGGCGGGAGTTTCTGTTTCAGGTGTGGTGGGTTGGGTATCTGGTGTGGGTGTTACTTCAGCAGGTGTGGTGCGACTACCGCGATTATAGGGAGGTTCGTTAAATATACTGGGTCGAGGGTTCAGCCTACCACTTTGTGCTATTTGCTTTTTATCATTGCCCTTAGTGACTGCTATGACATTACTAGGGGTGGATTGAGCATCAATTTGAGGACGTTGACCCCGATTATAGGGATATTCCTGAAAAATTTTAGGATTAGGATTTAATACTTCTTTTGCTCCAGATGGTAAGGAAATCAGGAGACTAACACCGGCCAGACTTACTACACTAGCAAAATGAGTCAGCAGTTTGCTGTAATTGAGCTTCATAAATTTTTTTGTTCTATTTTTACAGCGTGACATTAAAGACTTATAGCATCTTACTAGCAATAAAATCTAACTGTGATATTAGAATTTTTGCTTAAACAATGGCTAAACACCTTTTAATCTTACTGTGTAGCAAGCTAAGACCTAAAAATCATAGCTACATTATTTCGTGTTATGTATTGTAGTTAACTGGCAATTCAGAATTATAGCAAATCTGATTTAAGTGTGCTAATTTAACTGGAGCTAGGGAAAATATTCTTGTTGTCACCAATACATAAAATAAATTTTTCCCTCAATTACTCAAATCTGAAACTGACCCAAAAATGATTTTTTGGCGTGCATGAATTCAGTAGTAAATTAATTATTGATTCAGGAAATTTACGTGAACTAAAGATACAATTATAAAGTTAATCTACTCATTAGTTACAAGGTATATAATATGCTGGAATTATACCAATGGGAACTATCTCAATACTCAGAAAAAGTGCGTTTGATTCTAGACTATAAAGGTTTAGAATACCGCAAAATAGAAGTAACACCAGGAATTGGTCAAGTAGACTTATTTAGATTAACCGGGCAAAGACAAGTACCTGTTTTAAAAGATGGTAATAGATATATTGCTGATTCTACAGAGATAGCTAAGTATTTAGACTTAGAATATCCCGATCGCCCTTTAATACCCAAAGACACCAAACAACGGGGTTTAACTTTGTTAATGGAAGAATGGGCGGATGAGTCTATAGGTATCAAGGGCAGAAAAGCCTTATTCTCTGCTATCAGTCAAGACCAAAATTTCCGTAAAGCTTTATTACCTACATCTACACCAGATGTTCTCAAAACCTTAGTAGAAGGTGTGCCGAGTGATTTTCTCACAGTTTTGGGGTTTGGTGTAGGATATACTCCAGATGTAGTCAAATCCGCGATCGCAGATTTAAAACAAGACCTCGAAGCCCTCACCCTGCTATTAGCCGATAGCCCTTACCTCACAGGCGATGAACCCACCCTAGCTGATTTAGCAGTTGCCGGTTTATCTATACTATTAAAGTTCCCCACAGGAGCTTATCTAGAATTACCAGAAAGCATCAGAGGTAAAGGTGTACCCGGTATAGCCGACAACCCTGATTATGCCGCCTTTTTCGCTTGGCGCGATCGCATCTACACCCAATTCCGCAAACCCCTAATCGGCGTACCCTCCACAGGTTCTGCACCAACAACAATTCAGATTGATTAGTGGGCATGGGGCATGGGGCATTGGGCATGGGGCATAGAACAAGGTAGACAAGGTAGACAAGGTAGTAAAAACTAATGACTAATGACTAATGACTATTGACTAATGACTAATGACTAATGACTATTGACTAATGACTAATGACTAATGACTAATGACTAATGACTAATGACTAATAACTAATGACTAATGACTAATGACTCACAACAACCATTAGGTTCTGTAATTGAAGGTTCTCTGACTGGGGGTTTACAAGTGCGATTACACCCCGATGTTTCCGTTGAGGATATGCGGGTTGGGAAATTTTTAGTCGTGCAAGGGATGCGATCGCGCTTTTTTTGTATGCTGACAGATGTCGCATTAGGCGCAGCTAACGCGCGAATTATTGCTAATCCCCCCAGTTGGGAGGACACTTTTTTACGGGAAGTATTAGCTGGTAGCGGGACATACGGGACGATTAATCTCGCACCGATGTTAATGTTTACCCCAGAAGTGAATGAGCCTTTTTCCTCCACAGACGGTAAATCTGTTAACCCCTTTGTCCCCTCTTCTACTAATTTGGCTTCCTTCCAACCCCAAACTAGTACGACGATGGAATTACTCCCCGTCAAAACTATCCCCAGTCACTTCAGTCAGGTTTATGAGGCGAGTGTGGAAGATTTCCGCCGGGTGTTTGGGTGGGAAGATGACCCCCAAAGGCGTAATTTTTCTATCGGTAAACCCTTGGATATGGATGTCCCAGTGTGTATCGATTTAAACCGCTTTGTAGAGCGTAGTAATGGGGTATTTGGCAAATCTGGTACAGGTAAATCCTTCCTCACCCGCTTACTCTTAGCAGGTGTTATCCGCAAAAACGCTGCCGTTAACTTGATTTTTGATATGCACTCAGAATATGGTTGGGAGGCAGTCGCAGAAGGTAAAAATGTTAACACAGTCAAGGGACTCAAGCAATTATTCCCTGGGAGAGTCGAAGTTTACACCCTTGACCCTGAATCTACAAAACGCCGGGGTGTAAGAGATTCCCAAGAACTCTATTTGAGTTATGAGCAAATCGAAGTTGAAGATATTAAATTATGTAGTCGAGATTTAGGTTTATCGGAAGCCGCTTTGGATAACGCCAATATTTTATATAGTGAGTTCGGCAAATCTTGGATTGTCCAACTGCTGAACATGACTAACGAAGAAATTGAGATGTTTTGTGATGAGAAGCGCGGACACAAAGGCTCAATTATGGCGTTACAGCGTAAATTATTGCGCTTAGACAGTCTGAAATATATGCGGGCGGTATGTCCCCAGAACTATATTAATAAAATCTTACAATCCTTAGAGGCTGGGAAAAATGTAGTAGTAGAATTTGGTTCCCAGTCAAATATGCTCTCTTATATGTTGGTGACAAACATGATCACCAGACGCATTCATGAGCATTACGTCAAAAAAGCCGATAAATTTTTGCAAAGTAAAAATCCCAGCGATCGCCCCACACCTCTAATGATTACCATTGAAGAAGCCCACCGCTTCTTAGATCCTGCGATCGTGCAGAGTACCATCTTCGGGACGATCGCCCGTGAACTGCGGAAATATTTCGTCACACTATTAGTAGTTGATCAACGACCCTCTGGGATAGATAATGAAGTCATGTCCCAAATTGGCACTCGCATCACCGCCTTACTCAACGATGAAAAAGACATCGACGCAATTTTCACAGGTGTTTCTGGTGCTGGTGGCTTAAGGTCTGTACTAGCCAAGCTAGACTCTAAACAACAAGCCTTAATTTTAGGTCACGCCGTCCCCATGCCCGTAGTAGTCAGAACCCGTCCTTACGATTCCGTCTTCTACTCTGAAATCGGTGATCCCGCTTGGGAAGAAAAACCCGACGCAGAAGTATTCGCAGCTGCGGAACTAGCGAAAGCTGATTTAGGGTTTTGAGAGTCAATAGTCATTAGTCAATAGTCATTAGTCATTAGTCATTAGTTTATCTCCCTACCCCATGTCCAATGCCCAATGCCCAATTCCCAATTCCCGATTCCCGATTCCCCAAACAACCTATTAACTACAATCCCTAAAAGCTAATTCCTAAAATCTCTTGTTCGTATCTTCCCCCCATCATCTTGCCTCTGGGAGTTCGGTTATTTCCCTAGCAACAAGCAACAGCTTACCGGATTTCCGCGTCACTATAGATATAGTTAGCTTGCGTAAGGAAATTCATTTTAAAAAAAACACAATTTTGTAATATAATATATATCCCTCTGCGGGCTACTTTACTATTTGCCGGATTTGCTCTACTATAAATTAAGTAGAACTCATACTGACTTCAGATTGAATCGTTGCCGCCCGCAACTAAAGAAAGAATTCTTGAAAAAAACCCAGAATCGTTGGTCAGAGACTCAAAAATAAAGGGAAGGTAGGGGAACATATCTCAAGCACGCGCCTTCTGAAAAATCGAGATCCGCAATTGTTGAAGTTTTGGTAGAAACGGATGTTCTGTGATATCTGATTACTTTTCCCTTTCAGATGTATTTCTCAAGTATTGATTGTGTTTAGGGAGTAGAGGACAACGCACCAATGCCTACTGTTAACACCCACAACGAAGACCTGAACGCCAAATTCACGGCTGATATGGTGCGAACCTATCTGCGAGAAATTGGCAGAGTTCCCTTGCTTACCCGTGAGCAGGAGATTGTTTACGGGAAGCAGGTGCAACAAATGATGTCACTTCTAGATGCTAAAGATGCTTTAGCGAAGAAGTTAGAGCGCGAACCTAGTTTACCAGAGTGGGCAGATCATGTCCGCAAGTCGGAAACCGACGTTAAACAGACGGTAGCTCAAGGTAAGCGCGCCAAGCAAAAGATGATTGAAGCGAACTTACGCTTAGTAGTGGCGATCGCCAAAAAATACCAAAAACGCAATATGGAGTTTTTGGATCTAATCCAAGAGGGAACTTTAGGATTAGAAAGAGGCGTAGAGAAATTTGACCCTATGCGGGGTTATAAATTCTCCACCTACGCTTACTGGTGGATTCGCCAAGCAATTACCCGTGCGATCGCTCAACAAGGGCGCACCATCCGCCTACCTATCCATATTACCGAGAAACTGAACAAAATTAAAAAAGTCCAACGCGAACTAGCTCAGACTTTAGGGCGATCGCCTTCTCCAGCCGAAATCGCCAAAGAACTAGAACTAGAACCTGCTCAGATTCGTGAGTATCTGAACATGGCGCGCCAACCAGTTTCTTTGGATGTGCGAGTAGGTGACAACCAAGATACAGAACTCCAAGAAATGCTCGAAGATGAAGGCCCATCTCCAGAGTATTACACTACTCAAGAGTTCCTCCGCCAAGACTTAAACACCTTGTTAGCGGAACTCACACCCCAACAAAGAGAAGTGTTAGCACTCCGCTTTGGTTTAGAGGATGGTAACGAAATGTCTCTAGCAAAAGTCGGTGAACGCTTAAACCTCAGCCGTGAACGCGTCCGCCAACTAGAACACCAAGCCTTAGCTCATCTCCGTCGTCGTCGAGCTAATGTCAAAGAGTACGTTGCTAGCTAGTTACATAGATGTAGCCGTACTACATCTCCCTAAGATCATGCGCCTCCTGAACCCAGGGGGCAATTTTTTTGGTCATTAGTCATTAGTCATTAGTCATTAGTCATTAGTCATTAGTCATTAGTCATTAGTCATTAGTCATTAGTCATTACTCATTACTCATTAGTCATTAGTCATTAGTCATTAGTCATTAGTCACTACTCAGCACTCAGCACTCAGCACTCATCACTCATTACTCAGCAATTTTCCGAAATGGGATGAGTGAGTGTTGTAGATATCTATGTACTTAACAAGATGAGACTTAATTGAGGTGAAAAAGTCCACTTTCTTGAACTGCTAACCATCACAGAGATCAATCAAAATCTCTTATTTGATGGAAATCTGCGTTCACATCCTCCAATCGGGTGAATCTTATGGGTGAAGCGTAAGGTTATTTAGCGGTGATAATGTGAGACTATCATCGAAAATTCACTAAAATCTCATTTTTTCAAAAGTCTACTATTGATAGACATTTTAATCAAACTTTTGACCGAAACTTAAACGCACAAGACTTAGGTATGGTTTAAGTGAGTCGCTGAGGAAGTCGTGAAATTCGTAACAGGAGGAGTCGGGTGCTTAACAATATTGCTAACATCTTTTCTTTGCGCCAATTGACAATCCCCGCCGTTGGCTTAGTTTTTACCCTGGGTATGGTAGGTAATCAATCACCTTACTCTACAGACGCGATCGCTGCTACTATCCCCACACAGACGCAACAAACACAAGATAGTTCCCTGACTCCTGTTTCATTACAATCCGAACAAATAATTGAAAATCTTCAGTCACAAAAATCTACACAATTTGACTCAGTCAATTTAGAAAATAATCTTAATACTCAAAAAGCTGCCAAAGAATCAGGAATCAACCAAAAAGTTAATATTCCTGTGGAAGATGGCATTTATTTGTATGGTCAATCACCACAACCCAACCAGATAGGCCAAGGTTACGTTGTCTTTCAAAAACGACAAGGTAAATTAGTCGGTGCATTGTATATGCCTAGGTCTGAGTTTAGCTGTTTTCAAGGCACAATGAACAAATCTGGAGAGTTGGCAATGACTGTCACCACCACACCAGATGTAGGTATTGCGCCAGATGTAGCTACAACAAGCAGAATACCTACATTTTCCGGTGATGAACCAATGACCTACGCTTATTCCGTAGCACTGCAAGACTATCATCAAATTAACTCAATTAGTGCTGACGATCACCGCATTCTGCAAATGTGTACTCAACAATAGGGATTGGGGATAGGAAGAGGCAGGGGGGCAGGGTGCAGGGAGCAATGCGGTCTTGGGCTTTGCCCAAGTGGAGCAATTGCGGAGGTGCAGGGGGAGAAAAACTTGATGTTCCCAGTCCCCAGTCCCCAGTCCCCAATCCCCAATCCCCAATCCCCAACTAAAACTCTATCCCTGGTTGCGCCTTAACGTTTTGATCACGGAAAGGATGTTTAACCAGGGTCATTTCTGTGACTAGGTCGGCGCGTTCAATAATAGGGGCTGGCGCGCCTCTACCGGTCAGAATGACGTGTTTGGTGGATGGTTTTTGTGCAAGACCTGCTAACACATCATCGACTTGTAAGTATCCCATTTTCAGGGCGATATTGATTTCATCTAACAGCACTAGCTGAAAATCGGGGTTGAGGATAAATTCTAGGGACTTTTCCCAGGCTGCATTAGCTTTTTCGATATCGCGATCGCGGTCTTGGGTTTCCCAGGTAAAGCCTTCACCCATTGCGTGAAATTCGATTTGGTCGCGCCAAAGACTAAACACCTTTTTTTCTGAAGGTTCCCAAGAACCTTTGATGTATTGAACGATCGCCACTTTGTAACCGTGACCGAGCGATCGTAACACCATTCCTAGTGCGGCGGTTGTTTTCCCTTTACCGTTACCAGTATTGACAATAATTAGCCCTTTTTCTGGCACAGCTGAAGCTATGCGTCGTTCTTGTACTTCTTTACGACGCTGCATTTTTTGCTGATACTGTTCATTAGTCAGATTAGCTGACATTATTTCATCAATTAAACGTTCAATTTCCTTATCTGATTCTAATGCTTCTTGTGTATCGCTTATCATCAAAATCACCAAGAATACAGAAAATAAATTTGACAATTAACCAAACCAAGAGCAATTTATGCTTGGGTGAATGAATATCTGAGGCGAATTTGGCAGAGAATCAAAAAAATTGGGGGAAATACTGCTATCTTTACTAAACCTTCTCTCGTAGGAGATGTTGCGGACAGGATTTAGTAGTTCACTGTATAAGAATCTCTTTAATGTACTTCTAGCACGAAATTTTGCAAATAGTCTTGAGGGTTAAGTATGTCTCACAACATTACGCTAGAAAATATTGATTGATTATATACTCACGTTTTTACCATTATTTTCTAACCTAAATTGCCATTTACATGACATCCAAGTTGAACTTCCAACTTTAGATACCTCTAATTATTCTAGAGAAATTTAATAACTTCATCACACACTTTACACAGAAAATTTTGTCATATCTTTTGATTGGATAAAATGGCGATATGAAGCTGAAAGTTTAAATGTTGCCGATATTTATACAATACAGAAATTATTGACTGGCCACGTTCGTCAAGAACGTTTTTGTAGTGGACATCTAGCAGATATGCTAGATCATAATCATTTCTTGAAAATGTTGCACAGACTACAAGCAATCTGCCCGTCTGTAACTTTAGATTAATTAATCAGTAGTTAAATCAGATTTTTATGTATCTCAAATAGAGTTGATGATTCATACCAATTTTCTATGAAACTGCAACCAATAAATGATGTAGAGAGGTTGCATGCAACCTCTCTACATTACTCATCACTTATCACTCAGCACGGGCTAAACGCCCCGCTTCCGCTAACAGCACTCACCATTACTGACTTTTCCAAGTTCCGTGGAAACTGTGGGGGATGACGCTGGGTAATTCTAATTTGCAAATAGGTTCTTGGTCTAGGCGATCGCTATCATAGATCCAAACTTCGCTACGATGCGAATTACCGTCATATACCACCGTTAACACCCAATCTTCTACAGGAACGGGTTCAGAAGGATAAAAGTTTTCCCCTGGGTTAGCTTCGGTGAGGGTTTGGGTCTTGTGGTCAAAGCGAGCGATCGCGTTTAATATTTCTTGGCTGATGTCTGTACCTGGGCGAGTTATGGACATATAGGTGTAACGCGAAGCTTGTCCGACATTGGCATTAGGGACAAGGGGGAATTCACAAGTCCGGTCTAATAATGTTTCAATGGCGGTGACTTTACCTGTTTGGGGTTGCAATTGCACTCGCGTTAATGTCGTCTCAGCTAGAGTATGAGTTTCACCTGCGGCGATTTCTTTAAGATATTGGTTAGTTTGAAAGTCTTGATAACGGGCAAAATCTATAATTACCGTCCCACTGGGATCAACATAACCGTTAGCAAAGTGCCACTGATACCAAGGTTCTGTTTTAGCACGACTGACTAAGGTTAGTGTCTCACGGTCAAATACTAAAATTTCTGTTCCTAATTCTGGTTGCCATTTCATCGAGTCGCTGTAAGTCCCGACACCAAACAGCACAGGAATCACATTAATTCTGACTGGTGGGGCAAAAAAGATGAGATATTGACCAGCTAACACAAAATCATGAATTGCTGGGAAACCTTCTAACGTAAACTTAGTCTTTTGCAGAATCTTGCCAGTATAGTCACTTTTATAGATATTCAAAACAGCATTGACGCTGGGAGTAACACCAAAGTTGAAAATTTCCCCTGTGTGGGGGTCAACTTTGGGATGGGCAGAATAGGCTAAATCTTTATCTAGCCCACCTAAATTATCTAGTCCGTGAGTTTCTAGGGTTTCGAGGTCAAGGGCGTAGGGGTGATTACCTTCCCACAGTGCCAGGAGTTTATCCGGTAATGCTAACACTGACGTATTCGCAGCGTGTTTCACCGGTCGTAGCCATTGATTCCAAATCGCGCCGGGTGCAGTCATCCCATAATTACCGTATAAAAATTTCCCGGCTGTGGTTTCGGCTTGATAACCTGTAGTCTGTACGTAGCGATAAACCGCACTAGCCCCTGCATCAGTGAACTTGACAGCTAGAATTGCCCCGTCCCCATCAAACCAATGCCCTACACGCACACCACCCCGTTCTAGCCTGGCTGCACCATTGCGATAGAGTGTACCACGCAAGCGATTGGGAATACTGCCGGCGATAATTGGCAACTGGGTAGGCGGAAATTCCTTTGCCGGTTCAATGACTGCCTTTGCCCAAGCTTTTTTTGTTGACTTTTGATCCAATGTCTGCATATCAAGTTACCAGTTTATCTTCCCTGGTAACTTATGTTAGTAGAGATTTTAGGGCAGGGGGCAAGAGGCAAGGGGCAAGGGGGACAAGATAGACAAGGTAGAATTTATTCTCAACTCATCACTCATTACTCATTACTCATTACTCAGCACTCATTACTCAGCACTCAACACTGCTACTATTGCTCATAGGTTGAGATGCGGTAAAAGCTTCTCTACCTGTAATTAATCTAGAGCGACGGTTACGAGTGATATAGTTCCACGCCCATTGAAATACTACTAGTAATTTAGTGTCAAACTCGATTAAGAAATAAATGTGGATGACTAGCCAAAATACCCAAGCCAGGAAACCCGTGAGTTGAATATAGCCTAAATCTACAACAGCTAAATTCTGTCCGATCATCGCTAAACTACCAACGTCGTTGTAATGAAATTCCGGCAAAGTGCGACCTCTTAACCGTTTTTTGATCAGTTTAGCTACATACTCTCCTTCTTGTTTGGCTACGGGTGCAACACCAGGTAAGGGTTTACCATCTTGATGGGAAAAGTTACCTAAATCTCCCACGACAAAAATATTTTTATAACCTCTAACTGTCAAGTCTGGTTCTACAATCACGCGTCCTGCATGATCACACTCTACTCCTGTACGTTGTGCCAAGATTTGTCCCATTGCAGAACCTTTTACACCTGCTGCCCACAATATAGTTTGGGAGTGAATTTCTTTCACTTCACCATCTTTCTTGAAGGTAACAATGTTATTTTCAATGTTTGTCACCCTCGTCTTAGTGTGCAATTCCACACCCAATTTTTGCAAAGCTACTGTAGCTTCTTCCGATAAATCTGGTGAAATGTGTGGGAGGATGCGATCGCCCCCTTGCAATAGTAAAATTTTGGTTTCTGAGGTGTCGATGCTACGGAAATCTTCTTTGAGGGTTTTGTATGCCAATTCTGCGATCGCACCCGCTAATTCTACACCGGTAGGGCCGCCACCCACAATCACGAAATTCAACCAAGCACGGCGTTTTTCTGGATCAGTTTCTTTTTCTGCGGCTTCAAACGCGCCAAATATCCGACGACGCATTTCTATCGCATCTTCAACGGTTTTTAACCCAGGTGCAAGGTCTTTCCAGTGATCTTTACCAAAATAGGAGTGATTAGCACCTGTAGCAACGACTAATGTGTCATAGGGGATGACTCTATCACCCATGATGACTTTTTGTGATTTGGGATCAATATCATTTACTTCCCCTAGCAATACTTGTGTATTCTTACTTTTGCTGAATACAGAACGCAATGGTGAGGAAATATCTCCAGGTGATAACGTACCTGTGGCAACTTGATATAAAAGTGGTTGGAATAGGTGAAAGTTACGTTTATCAATCAAAGTCACATTAACATTAGCTGTCTTCAGATTCTTAGCTGTATATAATCCGCCAAAACCGCCACCAATAATCACAACTTCATGTGGTTTAGTCTTTTTTTGTGTTGTACTTTTCTCAGGCGAAACGACCATAAGGCATATTTCCTTTTGTTAAGAGGTGTAACTTTTCTTAACAAAGGTGTAGCAGAATTATGGTGATGCTTGCTGTCTATTAATAACAGTTGGAAAAACCACAAAAGTAGTCAAAGATACTATTTTGATGATGGTTCATTGGGCATTGGGCATTGGGCATTGGGCATGGGGCATTGGGGAGAAAAATTCCCTCATTTCTCCCTTCCTTGTCTCCCTCCTAAACCTCTAAACCCCTAAACCCTTACACCCCTAAACCCTTACACTCCTAAATTCTGACACGTTCAAACAAAGCCCGATAAACCGGTTCACCTTTATTTTGTGTGGCGACTTCTCTTTCGGTTGGGACTGGTAAGGGATTTTCTGCTAGCCATTTGTTGGTGTGGACTCTTTGAAAATGGGGATTTTCTGTGAAGCGATCGCACATTTCTAATGCTATAAATTCCATATCAGATTGGAGAAATACTACTCCCCCCACAGCCAAATAGTTAGCTAAATCTGCAACTAATTCGGGTTGTACTACACGGCGTTTAGCATGGCGAGTTTTAAACCAAGGATCAGGAAATTGAATAGTAACACGCTGTAAAATTCCTGGGGGAAGAGAAGATAACAGCACTTTTAAAGAATTATTCGCATTACAAAATACGTAATGCAGATTTGTCAATCCTAGTTCAGAAGACAATCTATTTGCTTCTATGACTAATGCTTCTCGGATTTCCAAACCGAGAAAATTCCAATCAGGTTCTATCTTTGCCATATTCAACACAAATCTTCCCCGCGCACAGCCAATATCTAAATGTAGCGGTTGCTGTGGTTTAGCATAGATGTTTTCCCATTCTATGGGATCTACTGATTTTTGATACTTTTGCGCCAAAGGGTTAACGTGCTGGCGGACTCGAATAAATGGCAAATTAAGACTCCTTTACTTTAGTCAATAGTCATTAGTCATTAGTCATTAGTCATTAGTCATTAGTCATTAGTCATTAGTCATTAGTCATTAGTCATTAGTCATTAGTCATTAGTTTTTACAATGCCCTATGCCCCATGCCCCATGCCCTATGCCCTATGCCCAATTTACTATGTATACAAATGTTAAGTCTAGGCAATCCTACGCTGCTTGGCGATGCAAAGGTTATACTTTTTAAAAAAGTGTGCTTTTAACTACCGTTTTTAAGAATTGTTAGAAATCAATGGTGCTAAATTTTCGCTTTGCCGTAGTTAGCGACTTACATATCGCCCTTCCTCACACAATCTGGGATCATCCTAGTCGATTTCATCTTGTGGAAGTTAGTATTCCAGCTTTTGAACGCGCTATTGAACATTTAACAGAACTTAATTTAGATTTTATTTTACTGCCAGGAGACTTAACACAACATGGTGAGCCAGAAAATCACCTATGGTTACAAAAAAGGCTATCTCGATTACCTTTTCCGGCTTATGTCGTACCTGGGAATCATGATGTTCCAGTTTTGATGGGCAATCAGCAATCTATTCCTTGGGCTGATTTCCCTCGTTATTATCGCAAGTTTGGTTATGAAAATACTAATCAACTGTATTACACACAACAATTGTTACCAGGGGTGCGATTAATTGGCTTAAATTCTAACTGTTTTAATCAAAAGGGTGAACAAATAGGACGCTTAGATGATGAACAGCTAAGATGGCTGGAAGAGGTGCTAGCCGCAGCTAAAGATGAATTAGTGTTGGTGATGGTACATCACAACGTAGTTGAACATTTACCCCATCAATCACGTCATCCGATGGCACACCGCTATATGCTGGCGAATGCCCCTGAATTATTGCAGATACTACGACGTTATGGGGTGAGTTTAGTATTTACAGGCCATTTACACGTTCAAGATGTCGCCTGTGATGATGGTGTATATGATATTACCACTGGTTCTTTAGTCAGTTATCCCCATCCTTATCGAGTATTAGAGTTTCATCGCGATCAACAAGGGAAAGAGTGGCTGCAAATACTATCTCATCGAGTGGAATCAGTCCCTAACTTCCCTGATTTGCAGCATTTATCAAAACAGTGGATGGGCGATCGCTCTTTTCCTTTCCTGATGAAATTACTGACATTACCGCCATTAAATTTACCAGAAACCCAAGCCCAAGAACTAGCTCCCAGTTTGCGAGACTTTTGGGCAACCATTGCCGATGGAGATGCTTTATTAGATTATCCAAATTTTCCCCACAAAGTGCGCCATTACATTCAAACCTACAGCGCGATCGCTCAAACTGGCACTCCCAGTTTCATAGATAATAACAGTACACTCCTGTTACAAAAGAATCCTGAGTAATGAGTGCTGAGTGCTGAGTGCTGTTAGCGGTAGCGCGGCGTTTAGCCGGTGCTGAGTTCTGAGTAATGAGTAATGAGTAATCAATTCTTTAATTTTGAATTTTGAATTGATTTGAGTGCTGTTAGCGGTAGCGCGGCGTTTAGCCGGTGCTGACTAATGACTAATGACTAATGACTAATGACTAACTTTGTCGGCAAATCCCAAAGACAGAAGTATAACCATGTAAAAAAGTTCTACCACCAACGGGGCCGATTTCTCCACCACAGAAAAAGCCGCTAATGGGGATGTTGGGAACGTAGCGTTTAAATAACTCAGAATCAAAATTGGGTTTGCCGTACAATCCCTCCCCACGGCCTACACAAGCAAACATCAAAGCACCAACAGCAGCATGATCTGAGCTTGATTGTTGTTGATATCGCTCCAAAAGAAATTCTAAATCTTCAGCCGAGGCTTGAGCATCCCTAAGATGGAATTGTAGACGTTGGCCGGGACGAACTAAATCCCCAATTGCGATCGCGCCCCCAGACGGATCTACCCCTAAAATCGTCCTAATTAAAAAATCACCTTGCTGCAAAGACATTTTAAACTCATCCATCGCTACCCCAACAAATAGCGAATGCTGTGCTAAAGTCCGTTCTTTTTCACTCAGGCTAGCAATCAAATCTCGCAGCACTACCAAAGGTACTTGCTCATCTATTTCCAAAATAATATTGCGTTCGGCTTTGGTGACTTGTAGTGGCTTACCAATCGGTTTACATCCTTGTGCCACAATCGTCTCTAAAATAATATTGCCACTTAAAGCCAAACCCACAGTCCCTTCACGATATAAACGTTGGTCAATTCCCCCTTTTGTATCATGGGCAAATAAAGCCAGACGACCACCAAAACCCCCTGAACTCGCCTGTCCACCCACAATTACTGAACCAGGATAAGCAAAATCTAATCCCTGTAATAAATCGTTCACACCCGAAGAAAAAGCACTAGAAAGTAAAACAAACTCCGGTTTTGGTGACGATTGCACACCAATCAAGTTAATCCAAGCATCAGGAGAACTATCTAAATCTGGTAAATCTTCAGCCGTCACATGAAAAACTTGTAAATTCACCCCTGGTAAGTGAGCCAAAGTTAAGCTTAAAGCTGGTTCTGCTTCCAATTCTTGGGTTTCTCCCTCCAGGGTAGTACCAATTACCCCACCCCCACTACAACCAACTAAGACAGGTACAGACAATTTTTCGGCTAACAAAGGTAAAACCCTAGAATATTCACTGGCAAATGCCGCAGAAATAAACACCAACCCTAAATCCGCAGGTGCAGTTAACGATGAAACGGTGCGTTGTACCACATCTGCTATTGCTGCTTCTAGGGAAGGACGGGTTGATAGGGCATTTACCCATTGCATTTGATCTGCCATGTGTTTAGGGCTGCTTTTGTTTGTGTGGTCGATAGTTTTGAGTTGTCCTTGCTATGTGGACTTTGCAGCCAACTCACTTAGGACTATGGTTGTAGTATTTTGACCAATCTGCACTAGATCATAGTGTATTGTTGGATTTTTACCTTACTGCTCTATAAAATCTTAAAAGATCAACGATATTTTAGTGTATTTTTCGCAGATTGTTGTAATTGTTATCGATACATCAAACTATACAAGCAGGTGCATCCATTCATTCGGTACAATAGTTATCGATAAAACACAACAATAGCAATTTTTGCAACTCCTCCATACCAGTAGTAAAATCACACAACGAGACCAAAACGATGACTGATACTCAAACAAACAACATTGAAGAAAAAATTGAACAAGAAGTAGAACAAGCTCGTGCTATCTGTGACATTTCCGGTAGCAACTCCGCAGAGTGTGCTGCGGCTTGGGATGCTGTAGAAGAACTGCAAGCTGAAGCCTCCCACCAACGCCAAAACAAACCAAAAACTGCTTTTGAAAAATACTGTGACGACAACCCAGAGGCTGATGAGTGCCGTCTTTATGACGAATAGAGTCTAAATCTGGCATTTTGACTAGCATCGACAAGCAACCGGAATTTGTGAGGACTTTTTTGCACCTGTTTGTACGCCCAGCCCTGAAATAAATTATCTAGCACTAAAAGCTAAAAAAACAGGGAATTAATCAGCGTACTACGCTGGCAGCAATATTGTAGACTCAGCTAGTCTACTTAAATTTGCTACAGTAGGTGCAAAATATTCGTTCTCATAGTCTGTGAGTTGCTTGTTTTTTTCTGTTGGGCATGGGGCAAATCAATTCAAAATACCCTACGGGAAGCAAGCTACAAAATTCAAAATTCAAAATCTGTTTCCCTTGTTTACCTTGTCTCCCCCTAAAACCCTACACCCTAAAACCCACAAATTACGAATATAGTTAATGCAATATATTGATTCGTGAGCGTTTAATAGGAACTATGCAAAATAACGTTTGGTTTCGCCAGTTTGTCTGGATTGACTACCGATTGGCACTTTTATTTCTAGTTTTGATTCCCTTAATTATCTTGACATGGGCTTATGTTCAAAAGGTAGAAGGGATACAAAGACTGTTAATGATTTATTGGCGAATCTCTAGTTTGCTGGCAATTACAACGTATTTGATGATTGCCCAGTATCCAGTTAGTTTTGTGTCTGGGTTGGTTGGGTTGATATTGATTCCCCTTTCGTTGTGGTTTTGGGTGGATCTCAATGATGAAATTGAATATTTACCTAGTACACCCTTAAAGTTAACTTTCACTTCTTGGCGGTGGGCTGTAACAGTTTATTGCTTATTAGGCGCGATCGCATTTGTACCTTTTTTGGGTTGTGCTTTTTCTAGCACTGCCATTAAAACCCCCGAATGTCTCGTTTGGTTTGAAGCCCCATTAATGTTTAAAAACTGGTTTCATTACAATAGTAAACACGCTTTTCTCGGTTTTTTGGGCATAGTCGGCTTAATAGTTTACGTGCTTTATTTAAGCTACTTTGTCGTCGTGAAACTAGGCAAGCAGGGACGCTCGGCTACACCGCAGTAAACAGTGATGAGTGGTGAGTGCTGTTAGCGGAAGCGGGGCGTTTAGCCCGTGGTGAGTGCTGAGTTAGGAGTGGTGAGTGCTGAGTGGTAAGTGCTGAGTGGTAAGTGCTGAGTTAGGAGTGGTAAGTAAAGTTTTCAAAATGATACCGATTTGAAAAAAGATGGCTACAAATGTATTTCTCAAAAGCTCCCAGCAAAGCATTCCACAATCCGTCTTGGAAGGTTTCCTACGGCGGGAAACCCGCCTACAGAACTTTCCGCAAAATCTAAAATCTAAAATCCAAAATGGTATGAGTTCCATTGGTAAGCGACTAGAACAATACACAATCAAACGTCCGCAAGAAGTCTTACTTGTGACAGTGGAAATTGCTGATGAGCAA
The DNA here is from genome assembly GCF_002896875.1 of Nostoc sp. CENA543. GTDB lineage: Bacteria > Cyanobacteriota > Cyanobacteriia > Cyanobacteriales > Nostocaceae > Trichormus. The sequence continues at coordinate 1,528,419 of NZ_CP023278.1, read as the reverse complement.
GATAAAGTAGCGATTTTCAAAGGATTTTCCAGTTCCTTAATGCGTCCTACTGCTTTTGACCCTGAAATTCCAGTTATCCCAGATGAGGCAACAATTATCAACATTGACCGCATCGCCAGCCCCTATAATCCCGAAGCTCCCCGTTACATCGAAAGACAAATTTCTTGGGAAGCAATGCAGAATTTGCTCGCGGAAGTGGGAGTATAGGGGGCTGGGGACTGGGGACTGGGGACTGGGGACAAGGTAGCAAAAACTAATGACTAATGACTAATGACTATTGACTATTGACTATTGACTAATGACCCGTTCTGGATACACCTTACCTGTTTTTGCTTGTGCTGCGGCTGTGGCGGCTTTACGTTGGTTGCGTGAGCGTCAACCTTTGGCAGTGGTAGCAGTTGACTTGATTACACCTGCACAAATTGCAGAAATTCCTATCGAACAAGTGACTGGATTATCTGAGCAGATGGCTTTGGCTATTACTCGCTCTGATCCTGGTGATAATCTGGATTTGACTAAAAATACCCCCGTTTGGGCGTTGGTGGAGTGGGGAGGGGTTGGGGAGGAACAAGTCACTATTCGCGGTGGGGAGGGAATTGGTAAACAAGTCAACGCCGAGAATCATCCAGCAATTTATGGTTATGCGCGGCAGTTGATGCGAGAAAACTTATCTCGACTGCTTGTACCTACAGAAAAAATCACGGTCACAATTATCTTACCAGAGGGGCGATCGCTGGCTTTGCGTACTTCTAATGCTGCCTTTGGTGTGGTTGAAGGACTTTCTCTATTAGGAACATCAGGAATTTCTCAACCCCTGAGTACACCTGAGCAATTAGATACTTTTCGCACAACGTTGCAACAAAAAGCGAGTCAGTTTAGTAGTTTAGTCTTTTGTATTGGCGAGAACGGCTTAGATTTAGCACCCAAAATCGGTATTAACCCTGATAAATTGGTAAAAACTGCTAATTGGTTAGGAGCAATGTTAGTGGAAGCAGAGCTTCTGGGTGTTAAGGAAATCTTATTGTTCGGCTATCACGGGAAGTTGCTGAAGTTGGCTGGCGGGATTTTTCACACTCACCATCACTTAGCCGATGGACGCAGGGAAGTTTTAACTAGCCATTGTGCTTTGGCGGGATTAGATCAACAACATCTCGAAGTGGTGTTTCATTCTCCGACTGCGGAAGCCGCACTGACACATTTAAGAAGCTTAGATCAGGCTACAGGCAGTGATTGGGTAAATCAAGTTTATAGTGCGATCGCTAACACCATCGATGCTCGCTGCCAAGAATATCTCCAAAGTCATCGGACTGATAATACTCGAAACACAGTCTGTGGCTCAATTCTCTTTGATCGCAGCCGTAAAATTATCATCAAGAGCAAAACTGCTTGTAACTTAATTGGAAATTTATGTTAACTTATTATGAATAATCATAAATAATTCCAATAAATAACTTTTTCAGTAAGCTCTCTAAGGTAATTTATACCTTTTAATACGTCCTATATCCGCCTAACAAGCGTCTATTATATGGCGTTTGTGATTAATCACTCTATCCTTTGCTGACTTATCAGGCAGCAAGACCGTACATCTAAACACGAGAGCAATCATCTACTTCTAAAGTTGCACCTTCCATTATGAATACAGTGGTGACTCTACCAACCGAACAAGCCCCTCAAGCAGTAGAAGAGTTTGGGCGGCTTGAGCGTCAAATTATCGTCATTTTAGACTTTGGTTCTCAGTATTCTGAACTAATTGCCCGACGCATTCGCGAAACTCAAGTATACTCTGAAGTTCTCTCTTATCGCACCCCCGCCGAACAGTTAAGAAAACTCAACCCCAAAGGAATTATCCTGTCTGGCGGCCCCAACTCAGTTTACAGTGATGGTGCGCCCCATTGTGACCCAGAAATCTGGCATTTAGGTATTCCCATTTTGGGTGTATGCTACGGTATGCAGTTGATGGTGAATCAACTGGGTGGCGAAGTTGCCAAAGCTGACCGGGGTGAATACGGTAAAGCTTCACTGTATATTGATGACCCTACAGACTTATTAACTAACGTCGAAGATGGCACAACCATGTGGATGAGTCATGGGGATTCAGTTACACAAATGCCTCCAGGGTTTGAGATTTTAGCCCATACTGAGAATACACCTTGTGCAGCGATCGCTCACCACGAGCAAAAACTCTATGGTGTACAGTTCCATCCAGAAGTTGTCCATTCCATCGGCGGTTTAGCCCTAATTCGCAATTTTGTTTACCATATCTGCGAATGTGAACCCACCTGGACAACAGCTGCCTTCGTAGAAGAAGCAATTCGAGAAATTCGGGCGAAAGTGGGCGATAAACGTGTACTATTGGCTTTATCTGGTGGGGTGGACTCTTCGACCTTAGCTTTCTTACTGCATAAAGCTATCGGTGATCAACTCACTTGCGTATTTATCGACCAAGGCTTTATGCGGAAGTATGAGCCTGAGAGGTTGGTGAAGTTATTCCAAGAGCAATTTCACATTCCTGTGGAGTATGTTAACGCGCGCGATCGCTTCCTGAAAATGATGGAGGGAGTGACAGACCCAGAAGAAAAACGCCGTCGCATCGGTCACGAATTTATTCGGACATTTGAAGAAACATCCAAACGCCTTGGCCCCTTCGACTATCTTGCACAGGGAACTCTTTATCCAGACGTAATTGAATCTGCTGATACCAACGTTGACCCTAATACTGGCGAACGGGTAGCAGTGAAAATCAAGAGCCATCATAACGTCGGTGGTTTACCCAAAGATTTACGGTTCAAGTTAGTCGAACCTCTGCGGAAACTATTTAAAGATGAAGTCCGTAAAGTCGGCCGTTCCATCGGTTTACCAGAAGAAATTGTTCAACGCCAACCTTTCCCCGGCCCTGGTTTAGCAATTCGCATTTTGGGTGAAGTCACAGCCGAACGTTTGAATATTCTGCGGGATGCTGACTTGATTGTCCGCCAAGAAATTAATCAACGCGGCTTGTACCATGAATACTGGCAAGCCTTTGCAGTCTTGTTACCTATTCGCAGTGTCGGTGTCATGGGTGATCAACGCACCTATGCTTACCCCATTGTGCTACGGATTGTCAAGAGTGAAGACGGCATGACAGCAGATTGGGCGCGTGTGCCTTACGATGTGCTGGAAGTCATTTCTAACCGCATTGTCAATGAAGTCAAAGGTGTGAATCGTGTGGTGTTTGATATCACCTCTAAGCCACCTGGAACTATTGAATGGGAATGATTAGCAATTTCGCTTGTGGATTTTTCCTTTAAATTGACAGGTAATTAAATCAGGTGGGTAATACCCATCTGATTTTTTTTATGTTTCTCTAAATCCAGATAATTCTTCCCCTGCCCCTACTATCTAGGTGTAGCTTTATTGGGGATAATTCATACTAAAAGAGGGATTTCTATCTGAAAAATCGCACCTTTTCCTAGAGCAGAAATACAATTTAACTTCCCTCCATGTTGTTCCACTACAATTTGATAACTGATAGACAGTCCTAAACCAGTACCAGAACCGACGGGTTTAGTGGTGAAGAAAGGATCAAAAATTTGAGACAAAGTTACCTCATCTATGCCCATACCATTATCAATAATGGAAATTCTGACGGCATCTTTTGCAGTAACAACTTCTGTTTTTATGGTAATAACTGGTTGCAAAGTTTGATTATTATCAGACCTCAAGGCATCAATGGCATTATTTAAAATGTTCATGAATACCTGATTGAGTTGACTAGCATAGCAGTTAACTTGAGGTAGTGGTTGATAATCTTTCATCACTTGGATTTCAAGTAATGTCTCATTTCCCTGTAAGCGATGCTGTAGAATTAGCAAAGTATTGTCGATGCCTTCTTGCAAGTCTACAGGTTTTTTATTCGCTTCATCCAAACGAGAAAAATTGCGTAAACTGAGGACAATATCCCGAATTCTCTCACTTCCCGCCGCCATAGAATTCAGCATTTTTGCAGCATCTTTTTGTAAGAATTCTAGGTCAGCTTCTGCAATTTTTTCCTGGAGTGAATCAGAAGGATGGGGGTATTCTGCTTGATAAGCTGCAATCAGTTCCAAAAGAACATTGAGAGATTCTTTAGTATGGGTAATATTGCTATAAATGAACCCAATGGGATTATTGATTTCGTGAGCAATACCTGCAACCAAATTACCCAAACTAGACATTCTTTCTGCTTGAATCAGTTGAGCTTGGGTTGTTCGTAACTGTTTAAGAGTTTTTTCCAGGTAAATGTTTTGTTGTTTTAGAGCCTTTTCAGCTAACAGACGCTCAATTTCTGCGGCTGAACGAGCAGCAAAAATTTTTAATATAGATTCTTGTTCTTCGTAAGTACGTTCTAATGGTTTGGTGTGCAAGCCAGCTATATGTCCCAAAGGTTTACCTTGAGGATCTAAAATTGGTACTCCCAAATAACTTTCTGCACACAAAGTCACTAAATCTAAGTCTTCAGGAAATTTTTGTTGGATACACTGAGGGTAAATCTGAAGACCTTCTTGATAAAGAACACCGCAAGGAGTTCCAGCCAGATCGTATTCAAAATTGGGGCCAAAGTCTTCTCCTGCCCAAAATGCCAACACTCTAGCGCGTGGTTGCTCATAATCCACAAATTCTGCAATCAAGGCATACTGTATTTGGAGTACCTCTGCCAAATAATGAGCGCAAGCTTGAAAGAATGCTTCCCCAACTTGAGCAGCAATTCCTTCTACAATTAATTTCAGGTCAATATTTTCTTGGTGAAATTGTTGTGCTGGTGATGTAATATCTGTATCTTGTGGACGCAAAGTTGGCATGATAATCAGTTGAATCTTGAGAATGTAGACAAAGAGGTGCATTGATCTCAAGATTTAGTGTTCCCATCTGTTGCAGATGAAGCTGAATTTGAGCAAAAATTTCAACTAGGATTCATTTAAAATTCACACATGACACAGGGGATTTTAAATAATCAAAGTAATGGCAATTTAATGATAAAAGTAGCACCTTTTCCCACACCAGGACTAGTAACGTTAATTGTCCCGCCGTGTAATTCTACTAGATGACGAGCGATCGCCAAACCTAATCCTAAACCACCCTGTTGATGATGAATATTTGCTTGATGATAGCGTTCAAAAACCTGGGGGAGAAACTCTGGATCAATACCAATTCCAGTATCAGTTACCGTAATTTGAGCTTGAGCATTTTCGCCTGATAGAGTAACAATAATTCTGCCGCTATCCGGGGTAAATTTAATAGCATTAGAAAGCAGATTGCCTAAAACTTGCAATAATCGATGAATATCACCAGTAATGCTGGGAATTGATTGATCAATTGCTGATTCTATAATAATATTTTTCGCTTGGGCTGAGGGGTAAGCAGTCTCAATCGCTACACTGATAATTGCCGCTAAATTCACTTGAGTCAGTTCTAACCGTAATTTGCTGCGAAGAATACGTGAGATATCAAGCAAGTCTTCTAGGAGTTTGGCTTGGGATTTGGCATTACGTTCAATAGTTTCTACGGCGCGGGTAAAATCAGCTTCATCCAAGTTACGAGTTTTCAGCAGTTGCGCCCAGCCCAGAATCGCATTAAGTGGCGATCGCAAATCATGAGATACCATCGCTACAAACTCATCTTTGGCACGGTTAGCGGCTTCAGCTTCTGTTCTGGCAGTTTTTTCTAGTTGCAAAAGGCGATCGCGTTCTGCTTGTAATTGTTTGTAATCATCAATATCCGTACTAGAACCAAACCATTGTCTGATTTCCCCTTGCTGATTTTTAATGGGAATAGCTCTGACTAAATGCCAGCGATAACTGCCATCATATTTGCGATATCTCATTTCTTGTTCATAAGGTTCTCCTATGTGCATTACTTTTGTCCATTCCCGCATTACCACAGCCAAATCATCAGGATGAATGACATCTTTCCAGCCAAATCCCAGTGATTGCTCAATAGTCCGTCCAGTAAACTCATACCAGCGTTGATTCAGATGTTCACATTCTCCTTGAGGATTACAAATCCACACTAGATGAGGTACGACATTCGATAAGTAACGATAGTGTTCCTCACTTCGGCGTAAAGCTGCTTCAGCACGTTTACGTTGACTGAGATTAAGTACAAAACACGCAGCATAGCCAGCATCCTCTCTCCCTTCAATTTGAGCAATTCCCAGCAATATAGGCACACGCGAGCCATCTTTGTGCAGATATTCCTTCTCAAACGGGTTACAAGCTCCATAAATCTGCAATTCCTGCATTTTGTGTTGGTCGAGGTCTTGATATTCTGGGGGTGTCATCACATTCCAGTACAGCTGACCCGCTTCTAGTTCTGCACGGCTGTAACCAAGCATTTCTAAGAAAGCATTATTGGCTTCGTATATTTTGCCACTGAAATCACCGAAATACACACCGACAATATTGGATTCCACAATGCGGCGGAATTTGGCTTCGCTTTGACGCAATGCCATTTCTGCGGATTTACGTTCTCGAAATGCAGCTTGCTGTTCGCTAATATCGGTTGTACTCCCAACAACTCTGACTGCTTTGCCTTGTTGATTTCTAATAATTATTCCCTGATCTAATACATAAATATAGTAGTTATTCTTGTGGCGCACTCGATACTCAATTGTGTAACGCTCTTGCTCTGCGACAAAAGTCTGAAATTGCTGTAATGCAATATCTAAATCATCAGGATGAATGCAATTTTGCCACCATTGAGGAGTAGGTTCTGTTTCTTCCAAAGAATAGCCTAAAATTCGAGTTAGCCCTTCAGTTCTGGTAACTTGATTAGTCTCGACATTCCAGTCATAAATTAAAGAATTAATTGCTGCTGTGGCTAATTGAAAACGCTCATTACTATCGCGCAATTCTTGTTCTATTTGCTTACGACTAGTGATATCAAAAGCTGTGCCAACTATTTGACGTGGTGAACCGTCAGGATTTCGACTAAATATGGAATTACGACTGTTAAACCACCGCCATTCACCGTTAGCGTGTCGCATTCGATATTCATGCTCAACCACTTCTCCATCTTCAGCCGTATCAAATTGTTGAAATACACTAGGTATCTTTGCCAAATCGTCAGGGTGCATGATGTGAGTCAAAAATTCTTTTCCCAAAGCTTGAATCGATTGCGGTGTATACTCCAATATATTTGTTATCTTCTGATTCAAATACACATTTTGCTGTTCTACCAAATCATAAACATACAGGATTCCTGGTGTCGTCTTAGCAATGCGTTCTACCAGCTTTTGACTTTCTCGTAACTGTTCTTCACTCCGATGTAGTTCTGCTCTTAATTTGACATTTTTAATCGCTGAATACAAAGTTGAGCGTAAATTTTCCCCAGTTGTTTGTCCTTTCACTAGATAGTCATCAACACCATTCTTCATAGCTTGGACAGCAATATCTTCATTGCCATAGCCAGTTAGCATGACCACAGCAGGCATATTTTTTTGAGCTATCCTTTGTAATTCAGCAAGAAATTCTAACCCATCTACATCAGGCAACAAAAAATCTAATAAGATAGCATCAGGGAGGGATTTCTGACAAAATTCTAAAGCGTCTTCACCTAATTCATATTCGATAATTTCATAGTTATTTTCTGATTCTTGTTGAAGATGACGACGATAAGTATGACGGTCTTCAGGAGAATCATCGATAATTAAAATAGTTAGCGGTTGTGCCATGACTATTTGCTAACAGTATCAGGGAGAACTACAATATTTAACCAGTAGATTAAGAAGCTATGAATAGTTGCGGCTAATCTGTTCATATCAATTGGTTTGAGAATATAACTAGCAACACAGTATTGATAACATATTTCAATATCTTTAGGGTTACAAGAAGTTGTGAATACAATTATGGGAATAGATTTGAGGTTTTGGTCTTGCTTAATTTGAGCTATAACATCGCGCCCATCAGTTCCAGGTAAATTCAGATCAAGTAAAATAATTGATGGTCTGGGGTAAACTTGTGTATCTCGGTAAGTTCCATAATGGTAGAGAAAATCTAGAGCTTCATCGCCATCTACACAACGAAAAATAGGATTTATTACCTCTTCTTTTTGCAGGAATCGACGCAAAGCTTCAAAGTCTTCATCACTATCTTCAATTACTAATAAAGGTTGGGTGGTGTTACCAATCATGAAATAGGGTGTAGGGGATAAATTCTGTTAGTTTTTTAAAATTTTATTTTTAATTGTGTTCTTCAAACTCCAAAAATTTTCTGAAATCAGCTTTATTTCTCCCTACGTTCCGGCTCCCTTGTTTACTCTGTTCCTTTTAATGTGAAATAGAAAATGCTACCTTCCCCATAAGTTGACTCTAACCAAATTTGACCACCATGTCGTTCGACAATTTTTTTAGCAATGGTGAGTCCTGCGCCTGTACCACCACCATATTTACTAGGGCCGTGTAGTCGTTTGAAAATCCGAAAAATTGCATCAAAGTGCTTTTCCCGAATCCCTATACCGTTATCTTGAATATAAAATGTGATTTGTCGTGTGGAATGGTCTAGATAGCCAATTTCAATCCATTTGTTGGGTTTGTCGTTGTATTTAATAGCGTTAGTAATCAGGTTACTAAAAACTTCGCCTAATTGCACGCGATCGCAATAAACTGTTGGTAATGGTCTAGGTATGCGGATTTCTACGCCTGATTCCTCAATTCTCACCCTTAACATATCTAAAATCCGATGCACTACGTCATTAAGATTTGTTGGCTGCATGGAAAGATCAGCTCTTCCTAGCCTGGAAAAATGCAGTAGAGAATCAATTAAATCCTCCATGCGTTGAGTTAGACGAATGAGGGTGATTAATTTATCTTTACCTTCAGAGTTGATAATATTCCCGTAGTCCTCCATTAAAAAATTAGAGTAATTATGGATTCCCCGCAAGGGTTCTTTCAAATCATGGGATGCAATATAAGCAAAAGCATCTAATTCTTTATTACTGCGCTCTAATTCTAGATTCAATTGAGCTAATTCATCGACTTTTTGCAGCACAATACTAATAATGGCACTGCGTAATTCTAAAGCTGCGTTAATTTCATAAGGTTTCCACGGTAAAGATTTCAACTGCACTGTTTCTTGCCATAATGCAAAAGATTTGCGAGGTGATAGACGCACACTTCCGTTAGCTTTGATTTCGACAGCTTTATGAGGATTACCTCCCCAGTTGACAGTCTGGATTTCTTCTGGACGAAACCACAAAATATAGTTTTTTTGGCTTTTAGAAATAGAAATTGCGATCAATCCACTTGCAACATCCCGCAGTTGTTCTGCTTCTGGATAAATTGTGGCTAAAGAATCAGTATAAAAAACTTCTTGATTCTGATGATTACTGAGCCAATTAATTAAATGCTCAATATCTGGCTGACTGGGAGTATGACCGACAAAATGATATTTACCATGTAGACAAATAGCAGCCCCTGTGGCATTAACTAAATCAAGGATATTTGGATGATAGTTAATTAACGCATCAGTGAAATTATTTTCCACTGACATATATTCCACTAATTTGCTATGTACAGACTTGAGTTGAATTTTAGATTCTTTATTTTCATTATCTTCTTTAGCACTCATTTCTATAGAAGCCATCTGTCCTAAAAATTCACAAGCACTCCTAATTTCGTAGGGAACATATTTTGGTGACTGATGATGACAAGCAATCAAACCCCAAAGTTTTTGATTTTTGAGTAGGGAGATAGACATAGAAGCAGTCACACCCATATTTTGCAGATATTCAATGTGCAGTGGTGAGACACTCCGCAAAACTGATTTTCCCAAATCTAAAGGCTGATGATTTAGAGGGTTATTTGTGGTGATAATTGCTGCTGGCTGGTAGTCTGCATTGGGAATGATTCTGAGCCAATTTTCCGCATATAATTTCCTAGCCTGTTGCGGAATATCAGAAGCAGGGTAATGTAAACCTAAGTATGATGTGAGATATTCAGGCTTTTCTTCTGCAATGACAATACCGTTCCAATTTTCATCGAAGCGATAGATCATCACTCGGTCAAAACCAGTGATTCGTTTCACTTCTTTGGCTAAAATCTGACTAATTTCTGCAATGTTAGTGGCTGCTTGTAGTTTCGTGAGTGCTAATTTCACTAAATGATAAAATCTAAAAAAAACGTGATTTTTCTCTGATGTGCTTGGCTCTAGTTCTAAAATGATAGTTTCACAACAACGATAGATAATCCCGTCAAAACTTTTTGTGTGGTTATTGGTTTTGATAATAAAGTCTATAGGATTAACAATTGGTAAATCTTCAGCATCTAAGCAATCTTTGAGAAAATTGACTTGTTCTGTCTCTAATAAAATGTCTAAATTCTGATTAAGAAGTTTTTCTGGATGTATGCCAAAAAAATCAAATGTGTTGTTACTAACTTGTAAAATCGTTAACTTGGCTGCGTCTAAGGCTAAAAGTACACCATGAGGCTGAATAGAACCAGGAATATGAATTGGTTCTTGGTCACAATTACTGAGGTCAACCTGAAAATCGGTAGTAGTTTTGTCAGTGTTCACGTTTGAGCCTCGATGATTTTGACTGAGTATGCGACTGACTCTAATATACTTTTTATTCACTTGACAGATGCTGGTTAAGCCAAAACTAACCGAGATTTTGATGAATATTTTGTCATCCCACTAGATAATAACTAGTAAAGAGATGACTGATGTTATATTGACTCATCAGCAACAGCTAACCTGACAAAGAGATTTAAATACACCATAATTGCCAGTAAATATTAGTTTATGTTCGGTATGATAAAATTTAATTTTTGTGAAATAGTCATTAGTCAATAGTCACCACTGATTAATGATTAGTTTTACAGTGGATGAGATATGATTCTGGCTTTAGGAAAGGCAATAGCGATCGCGTCCCTGTTTTTTGGCGTTGTATAATGCTTTATCGGCTAAAGCGATGAGTGTATCTGGTTTCATTTCTCTAGAGGGAATCACACAACTAATCCCTAAACTCAGTGTGACTATACCTTGAATATCAGACTGGGCGTGGGGAATAGCCTGTGAGTAAATTGCTTGTTGAATATTTTGTGCAACTTTGATTGCTTGATCTAAATCAGTTTCAGGCAGAAGTACCGCAAATTCTTCTCCGCCATAACGCGCCACAAGACCTACAGAATGGTCAACTATCTGTTGTACTGTCTGCGCTATCTTGATTAAACAATCATCACCTGCAAGATGACCATAGTAATCATTATAGGATTTGAATTTATCCACATCGAATAAAATCAGCGACAGGGGTTTTTGTTCTAGTGTCAAAAATTGCCATGCTTCTTGTAGTCGCTTATCAAAGCACCGACGGTTAGCCACCTGCGTCAAACCATCGAGATTTGCTAATTGCTCTAGCTTCTGATTTGCATCTTGTAGAGCTAGTTCCACTTTCTTGCGTCCAGTGATATCACGGACGGTAATAGCAAAACCATCACCTAGCTTAACTGCAACAAAGTGATGCCACAAAGAATCACCAAATTGATAGTAAAAATCTCGTTTTAAGGGTTTTCCTGTCTCCACAATCTTCACAAACTCATCAAAGAGTTCTGGATCTCTGGATGATAAAAATTCTTTGAGGAGGGATTTACCAATCATATCCTCATACCTACTGTTGAAGGCTCTAGCAATCACAGGATTAACAACTAAGCAACGAAAATCTTCGATTTCTCCGGTTGTGGGGTTGCGGACAGCTTGCATTGCAGCAATACCATCGAGTGAACTATTCAAAATGCTGGCAAGTATTGCCCTCGATTGATATAGTATTTCTTCTGTTTCTCGCCGTTTAATATTTTCTTGCTCTAGAAGCCGTTGTTGACGTTGAATGGTTAATTGATTTTCGATGCGTGCAACCACTTCTTCCATCTGAAAGGGTTTAGTAATGTAGTCTATTCCCCCTAATTGAAAGGCAGTAACTTTATCAAAAACGTCATCTAAAGCACTAATAAAAATTACGGGAATGCTGCGGAGAAGTTCATCAGCTTTGAGAATCTTACAGACTTGATAGCCATCCATTTCTGGCATCTTGATATCTAACAGAATAATATCTGGTCGCTTCACATTGATGGTTTTTAGTGCCATCCGTCCAGTCGTGACGCTGCGAACAGTGTAGCCGATATTGATTAGAGAATCACTTAATAACTGTAAATTTTCGGGGATGTCGTCTACTAGCAGAATGTTCCCTTTAGTTGCTGTCTCAGAATCAAAATTCATTGCTGATTATCGGCTCGACTAAATCAACCAACTCCTCAAATTTAAATTGCTTCGCTAATTTTGTCAGTGATTCTTTCAAAGTCATTGTAGTTTCAGGAATTTCTTGAATAAGTTCGAGGACGAGTTTGGTATTAGCTTCCAGGGCAGCTGCATATAATTGAGCAATCCACGTTTCCGGCATAGAGCTAAAATCTGATGAAGTCAAGATACTCTGTTTGACCTCATCTGGAGTGGTTGTAGGAGTTTGGGCAAAGATGTATTTAACACCGAGATGCTTGGCTAAGGTGTCAAAAATCAGATGTTCCACAAAAGGCTTACGCAGGAAGTCATCGCACCCAGCAGAAAGAGTGATGGCTTTTTCCTCTTCTAAGACACTGGCAGTCAAGGCAATGATGGCTGTAGCATGACCTTTGGTTGTAGATTTAATATATTTTGTGGCTTCGTAACCATCCATAATTGGCATTCGCATATCCATCCAAATCAGATGCGGTTGCCATTCATCCCAAATAGTAACGGCTTCTTGGCCGTTGCTTGCCTCTTGAATTTCAAACCCTAACGGTGTTAACAGTTTAATTAGTAATTGGCGGTTAATTGGTTTATCATCAACTATGAGTATTCTATATTTAGGTTGACCTGGTGCTAGTTCTAAAACTTGGGGATGAATTTCTAAACTATTAATATGAGCTTTTTGACCTAATTGGGCTGGAATATCAAATGCAAAGGTTGTGCCTTTACCTAATTCACTAGTGACTGTGATATCCCCTCCCATTAACTGCACAAATTTGCGACTAATGGCTAAACCTAAACCAGTTCCTTCTTGAGAGTCTTTGCCGGCTTGTGCTTGGGAAAAATCATGAAATAAGTGGGGTAATTCTGCGGCAGCAATGCCTACCCCTGTATCATGCAATTTAAAATAAATGGTAAAAATATCTGGGCTATCTGTATGATGATTGATAGTTAAACTAATGCCACCCTGTTGAGTAAATTTGATAGCATTGCTAATTAAATTAATTAAAACTTGGCGGAGTTTGATGGCATCGGTGCAAATATAGCGAGGGAGATTTTCACATCGTTGAAAGATGAGATTTAACCCCTGATTACTAGCGCGTAAAGAGAACATATCTTCTAAATCATCCAGTAATTGATATAAATCAAAATTACTGGGATTGAGGGTCATTTTCCCCGCTTCTAATTTCGATAAGTCGAGAATATTATTAATGAGTGTGAGGAGATAATCACCACTACGATAGATAATCCCCACACTTTCATGATGTTCTGGAGATAGGTGGGAAGAGCGTAACATTAATTGCGAAAAGCCGAGAATGGCATTGAGAGGCGATCGCAATTCATGACTCATGTTGGCGATAAATGTACTTTTAGCCTGGTTTGCTGCTTCTGCTTTTTCTTTAGCAATGGCTAATTCTAGAGTGCGTTCTTGGACACGATTTTCTAAGGTGGTAAAAGCCGTGTGTAACTGCAAAGCCATCTCATTAAAGGCATCTGCTAGGGTTTCAAGTTCCGCAATGCCCTGAATTTCCACGACTTGGCTGAGTTTGCCATCCGCGATCGCTTTACTTGCTTGACTTAATTGCCGAATCGGTGATGTAATCAAATTGCAAGTAATAATCCCCAACCCTATAGCAATTACCAAGGTTAATAAACAAAGTAAAGCTGTCATATTGGTGTTAGCCTGAATCTTGCCCATAAAATCAGATTCAGGAATTGTCATCACTACCAGCCAATCTAAACCGTATTGATCGCGGTAGGGAATGACCTTCACAAAAGTCTTTTGGGGAACATAGAGACGGAGTAATTGCGGTGTAGCGATCGCTTTTAGACTACCAAATTGCTTGATTAATTTCTGAGTAACATCACGAATTATGGGTTTGCTACTATTAATAGCTGCTAGCTGCTTCCCTTGACCATTCACAACATAAACGGGAGATTCATCGGCTGAACTAGCAACCATCAGCCCGGAACGCTCCATAATAAAGATTCTACCGGAACTGCTGGGATTGAGCGTTTTGAGAAACTTACTAATCTGATTCAGATTTAAATCAATTCCTAGTACACCCAGCAAATTATTTTGGGAATCGTAGACAGGCGCGCTAGCGGAAATACTAATAATGTCCGATACCACTGCCCAAGTATAAATCGAACTCCAGACGGGTTTACCTGCTTTTACAGCGTCTGTGTACCATGCACTATCATTTTGATCAGCTATGACTGTATCAACTAATTGCAGGCGATTTCCTTGGTTATCTACTGAGTAGGAACGATACTTTTGGGGTTGAGATTGCAGGGTTTCGGATATTTCTAAAATCTTACCTTGGGCATCGGCTTTCCCTGCACCGATAAAACCCCCATCTTTGCTGCCAAAGTTGACATAGGTAAAATTAAATACTTTCTGTTGATGATAAAAATATTTCCCCACAGCCTGAAAATCATTGAGGTTTAACACCCCTGTTTTCACTGCGTCCAAATTCATCTGATTAATCGTTTGTGCATTACCCAAGTAATTATCTAGATGTTGATGAATGCGATTACTCGTCTCTGTCATCAATTCATCTACTAGCTTTTCCACAGCCTGCTGTCCACTGCGATAAGACAGATAACCCACCAGACTCACAGCCCCGACAATTTGGAGTACGAAGGGGACAATAAAGATGAATCTCAGAGGAATAATTCTAGGTTTGCGGGATTTATGAAGACTATCAATCATAATTTTAGATAGTTCCATTGAGTCCCTCAATCTTAGCCGACTCCTGAATCAAAGCTAATTTTTTCAGATTCGTATGCTGGTGGTTCGACATGAATTAATATCCGCACCGGACTAAAACGTGCTTCTAGTTGACGTTCTACTTCCTCTGTGATGCGGTGGGCGGTTTCCACATCAGGCGCGTCTACAATTAAGTGCATTTCTATGAAAACTTGACGGCCTAAAATCCCCCGTGAGGCGATATCGTGACAGTTGATTACACCAGGGACAGATGTGGCGATAGCGTGGATGGCTTCCGGTGCGATCGCAATTTGATCTACTAACCAGGGTAAATTTTCTTTTAAAACTGACCAACCACTCCAAAAAACCAGCAAAGCCACGGGAAACGCTAAGAAAATATCTAGCCACTGATAACCCAACCACACACCAATCAAACCAACCATGACAGAGATTGTTACCCAAACATCACTCATGGTGTGAGTCGCATCAGCAATTAAAATTTGGCTACCGACTCGCTTACCCACACCTCGCTCATAAAAAGCCACAAAGATATTTATACCCAAGACAATGAGTAGTAACCACAATTCTGGGGGTGATATTTTTACAGGTTCACCACCCTTAAGAATGCGCTCAATTGCACCTTGGAGAATTTCAAAACAAGCAATTCCTAAAAAAGCGGCGATGCCTAAAGCACCCACAGCTTCAAACTTTTGGTGTCCGTAGGGATGCTCGCGATCAGGATACGGGGAGGACAATTTACTAGCAAATAATCCTAAAACGTTGTTGGCACTATCGGTCACACTATGCAAAGCATCAGCTAATAAACTCAGCGAACCCGTTAAATACCCCACAAATGCTTTTAACCCCATCACCAATAAATTCAGCACTAGGGTAATTAGTAAAACCTTCCTGACTTCAGCCCGATTATCGTAAGTCATAGATATTTTTTACAGTAAGTTCTATGACTTATCAGTGTACTGCTAATGTCGATTTTCTTACATCCGTAAATTGTATCAAAGTCTTACACAGTAAGGATTATATATCTCTATAACTAACAGTTTATAGCTATATTTATTGAGATTAATTCTAACTAAAATAGGCAAAAAATAGAGATATAAAAATTTTGCATTCTGTAGAATCTATATCTGTTCAGGGACGCAATCTCTTGCGTTCCCATCAATGTTGCTCACACAAACGAGAAACACTATAAACAAGACTTAGACTACTAATATATCGCTGGCGGTGAGAGTGGGTGCGCCTTGGAGGGTAGCTACTTTGACTTGCTGTCCGAAACCAGGATAAGCTCCCCGATAGAACAAATCACCAGTGCTACCGTCGTAAACAAACAGTGTGTTTTGAGTAATACTACCAGTACCTAACACCAAGAAGCGATCGCTGGCTAATTGACCATCAGGTACAGTGTAATTATCGTAACCAGCAAAACCGTAGTATGTTAGGGTTGATTCTGGTGCAATGGGAATTGAAGCTGTAGAGGAAGTATTATCTACTACCAGTTTGTCTACCCCTGGTGTGAAATCTGTAATAACACTGGCATTAATTTGTTGAAAGCTAACTCCCGTGCGACCAGCTATTATCTTCCAACTGGCTTTTAGAGTGAATTGGTCTGCACCTTGACCACCCGTCAGGGTGTCATTTTCAAATGTTCTGAGGATATCGTCACCACCTCTACCATTCAGTACGTTAGCACCGATAAAGCCGTCTAAAACGTTGGCTTTGCTATCTCCTAAGATGGTGTCATTTGCAGCAGAGCCGATAACGTTGTTAAAGTTTTTGATCGTGAGGGTGGTTGTATCATAGGTAAGTTTTTGAGCAGCTAAATCTACATGGATGGCTGGAGCTGAAGCGGCTGGAAGAAATACACCACGATTAGCCCCAGGATTAAAGTAGGCAAAATTAATGGTATTGGTTTTATCTACAGCCCCAATAATAGTTTCTACCGATTCTAAGGTGTCTTTAGGAGCGGTAGCTGGTGTGGAGATAGGTAATGCACTGTTACCGCCATCTTTTACCACTCGTAAGGCTGGGTTTGCCTGAAAAGATGGGAATGTACCAGTATAGTCGTATTCAAAGCGTAGGGTTACGCCTTGATCTAACCCACGATAGTCAGCAGTATCATAGCCCTTTCCACCAATTAAGTAGTCAGAACCTGAGCTACCAAAGAGCCAATCATTACCATCACCACCATCTAATCTGTCATTACCATCCCCGCCATCTAGAGAATCGTTACCCCTGCCACCAAAGAGACTATCATCGCCGTTTTCTCCTAACAGGGTATCATCACCATCCCCACCATTGAGGGTGTCATTACCATCCCCACCAAATAACCAGTCATTACCGCCAAGACCATTGAGGATGTCATCACCACCCAAACCAAGCAAATAGTCTGAACTGTTGCTACCGGAGAGGGTATCATTAAGCCCAGTGCCTATTTTTATTACCATACTATTTTTCCTAAATACAAGTATTGAAACGAAGTCAAGATATACAGCACGTATAAAAAAACACCTAAAAAATTTTGCAGCAGTAAATCTAGTTTGCATAGAGCCGAAATATCACAAAATTTCCTATGCTTAGTGTTTAATTGGGCTAGTAGCTAATCAGAAGGGAAAACCTTCACGCCAGTAACTTTCCGCCCATAGTTGGGTTTATAGGGAGGTTAAGATATTTGGTTACTCAGCTCAATAGAAATTTACTCTAAGTAAATTTAAGTAGTAATACAGTTACTGAACGTTATTAGTAGGTTATTAGATGTATTTGTGCTGTATTCATAGAAATTAAGAAGATAATATAATTAAGATTTTTCATCCGTAAGTGTTCTAAATCACTGATAGCTATGAGAGAAATCATTGTTGTTTCGGTCAAGTCACCAGGATGGGGAAAATGGTAGTTGCCAGATAACTCTGGCACTACTATCTAGGGAAATAACAATTTAGCTACACTTTACCTGTGAATACTCGTTCAGCCGGGCCTGTCATGTATACTCGTTGGTCTAGTTCTGACCATTCGATTTCTAGTAGACCACCGGGTAATTCTACGGTGGCGGCGCGATCGCATTTATCGTTTAACACAGCAGCCACCAAGGAAGCACAAGCACCAGTTCCGCAAGCTAAGGTGATTCCTGCGCCTCTTTCCCAAACACGCATTTTCAAATAGTCACGACTCACGACTTCAATAAATTCGGTGTTGGTGCGTTGTGGGAAAACTGGGTGATGTTCAAATTTTGGCCCGATAGTTTCTAAAGGAATCGCAGCTACATCTGGTACAAAAGTAATACAGTGAGGATTGCCCATACTCACACAGGTGACATCCCAACTTTTCCCTTCTACTTCTAGAGGTTGGTTAATCACTTTCCCGTCAGCCCCACCCAAGGTAGTAGGGATTTCACTGGCTAGTAGTCGGGGTAAACCCATATCCACCCTAATTTGACCATCAGGCATGAGTTGGGGTGTGATTACGCCAGCTAAAGTATGAATGCGGTAAGTATCTTGATTGCGAGATATCCCTTCTAAATCTGCGATAAATCCAGCTAAACAGCGAATCCCATTACCACACATTTCCGGTTCTGAGCCATCGGAATTAAAAATCCGCATGGTGTAATCAGTATCCTTTTCTCCTGGTAAAGCGAAAATTACACCATCAGCACCGATACCAAAATGGCGATCGCATAATTGAACAGCTTTCTCAGGACTCAATACAGGAGTCTTAGAGGCACGATTATCAATCAAAATAAAATCGTTGCCCAAACCGTGATACTTAGTAAATTCGATTGCCATTTTTCCAATGATGAACTATCAATGATTAGGGATTGGGCATTGGGCATTGGGCATTGGGCATTGGAATCAACCTTTCTTCTGTTCCCCATTCCCCATTCCCAGTTCCCCATTCCCCATTCAATTATTCCATCATTACCAAAAATGACTGTAACTGATTTTGACACTTCATTGCCTAGCATTCGCCAAGTCCAAACCCTGATTAAAAATACGGGAACAGTAGAATTTAAGGTAGTTACTGGCGACTTGCTCAAAGGAAGAATTTTATGGCAAGACCCCAACTGTGTTTGTATTGTGGATGAAAATAGTCAACAAATTATTATTTGGAAATCAGCGATCGCTTATTTAAAAGCGGGGAATCGGGAATAGGATATTGGGAATAGGGCATTGGGCATTGGGAATAGGGCATTGGGCATTGGGCATCGGGAATAGGTATTTAATTCTTACACCTCTACACCCTTACACCCCTACAGCCCTACACCCCTACACCCCTGCTCAAACTTCCTTGACCGCTTGCGTGTCCCTAGCTTTTATGGGGATAGATAGGGGTAATTGACCGACAAATAGCGGTTGTAGTTGACTTAACCCTTGGAAGCTACCACAGATTAGCACTTGGTCGTCGGCTTTCAAATCCATGCTTTGATCAGGAAGGCGGATAAATTTGCCGTCTCGCCGCATAGATTGGATTTTTACCCCTGCTTCTAGATGTAGAGTTAAGTCGGCGATGGTTTTACCTAAAACGGGGGCGTGAGTACCGACGGTAATCCACTGACAGGCACTATTTTCGCCGGGGAAAGCGACTTTTCCTTGGGCTAGTTCTGCTAATGCTGCTAGTTCTTCCGATGCGCCGACAACTAACAAGCGATCGCCTGCTTCTAATTTGGTTTGTTGATTGGGATAGTCAATTTCTTCGCCGTTAGCGCGGCGAATCGCCATTAAGATGACCCCTGTCAGGTAGCGGATATCGGCTTCTTCTAAACTCATCCCAATCAGGGGTGAGTCTGTGGGTAGGGGATACCAACGGCGATTGAGGTCGCGGGTGACTTGGTCTAGGTGTCGGGAAACTTCGGAAGCTGTACGTTCAGGACGCAAATCTAAGTAATGATCGTTACGGATTTGCTGCATTTCCCATTGCAATACAGAGGACGGGAAGTTGAGGCTAGTTAATAGATAGGTAGCCATTTCTAAACTTGCTTCAAATTCTGGCTGTACTACTTCCTTGGCACCTAGTTGATACAGTACCTCAATGTTTTTGTCTTGGGTAGCCCGCACTACTAAGTTTAATTCGGGATGTAATTCTAAGGCGCGTTTTAAGCATAGACGGATACTCATAGGGTCAGGAAGGGCGATCGCCATCCCCTTAGCATGATGTACTCCTGCCGTCTCTAAAACGTGTAAACTGACGCAGTTACCGTAGACGTAAGGGACTCCGGCTTCCCGTAGCTGCTGAATGCGGCTTTCTGATTGGTCAATCACCACTACAGGTAAGTTATGCTGCTGTAACAGCTTGACCAAATTCCGACCGACTCGCCCATAACCGCAAACTACCACATGATCCTCAAAAGGTAGGTCTTCCGAGACATCCTTGGCTTGAGTTTCATCGAGATAGGGTTGCAGCCAAGGTATTGATTCCATCAAGTTAAATAAAAATGGTACTAATTTTAGTACAAAGGGAGTCAGCATCAAGGTAACGGCGGTAGTTCCCAATGTGAGTAAATATATCCGCCGTGAAACTAAGCCCAAAGCCTGTCCCTCACTGGCTAACACAAAGGAAAATTCTCCAATTTGCGCCAGTCCCAACCCCGCAATTAAAGCTGTTTTTAAGGGGTAACGGAACAGTTTCACTAGGGGCGTGATAATTAAAAATTTGCCGACGAATACTAAAGCGACTAACCCTAAAATTACTTCCAGATTGTTCCACAAAAACACGGGATCGATTAACATCCCGATCGCGGCGAAAAACAAACTCGCGAAAATATCTCGCAGTGGTTCAACATAGGTGAGAGTTTGGTCAGCATACTCCACCTCAGAAATCATTAACCCAGCAACAAACGCCCCCATTTCAATGGAGAGTCCTAAATATTCTGTCAGCAGGGCGATTCCTAAGCACAAAGCCACGACCCCTAAAAGGAATAGTTCTCGGCTTTCAGTACGGGCTAAAAGGCGCAGCAAGGGCGGGATTAGCCAAATTCCCGCCACCACTGCACCAGCCGCAAATAAACCAATCCGCACCAATGCTGTTAACAGCGCAATGCCAATGGCTTCCCCTGGGGCGTGGAGTGCAGGTAACACCGCCAGCATTAATCCCAAGGCTAAGTCCTGAACAACCAAAATCCCCAGCATCACCTGACCGTGGGGGGTTTCGGTTTCGTTGCGCTCCATCAAGCATTTAAGCACAACTGCTGTAGAAGATAGGGAAAGAATCGAGCCTAAGAACACCCCCTTAGCGGGTAGCGTTCCCCATGCGCCCGTGACTCCACACACCACCACCGTCACCAGAATTGTCAAGGCGATTTGTAGTCCTCCACCGCCAAGGGCGATCGCTTTCACTTTTTTCAGTTCAGCAAAGGAAAACTCCACACCCAAGGCGAATAACAGGAAAGCGACTCCAAATTGTGCCAGCGTTTCCACCTGCACAACTTCCTTAATCACCCCCAACCCAGCCGGCCCCACAACCATACCGCCAATGAGATATCCCAGCAGTACGGGTTGTTTTAGCATAGCTGCTAGTAACCCGCCACAGGCGGCAACGCCTAAAACTGCGACTAAATCGACAATTAATCTAAAATCTTCTTGCACCAGTTTTTCTAAGAACTATTAAGACCCATTAACTTTAGAATACAAATTTTTAACTATCTAAGGGGAGGGTGGGGGCAATTCAAAATTCAAAATTCAAAATGAAATTGGGGATTGGGGACTGGGGACTGGGGACTGGGGTTTAATCTTCCTTGCACCCCTGCTTCCCTTACACCCCCACCCCCCTACACCCTTACACCCCTGCACCCCTAACCTGAGACTCTTAATAAAGTAAAGTTGCGCTTTATTAAAATTTCGTAATCTTCCTTCGCAAAACTATCAATTTAAATTTGGTCTTTTACACCAAAAATGGGGTTTAATAAATTAAAAGATAATTAAATTTTTGATTGGTTCTGCCAACCAAGAAACTCTGATAAGGGGCGTTGTGCAATGCCAAATAATTTCATGAAATTATGGTCAACAGCTTGGCGATAACGCAGATTTCTGATCATAATAAGATTAAATTCGTTGCAAATTAGCTGTATCCCGTAATCATAGTTTTCGTATATACCGGATTTTACTCTCAAGCTTATGTAGAAAAGTTTGAGGACGATGTTTCCGGCATGAGTGTAAGTCTTTTTTTAGGATAAATATACATGACTTCTGCTGCTGAGAAGCCAGTTAATTCTGGCTCAACATCCCATTTCTCTATTTCCGATACTCACCACAGTGATCCCCAAAGACAAGCTACGGGTGTGTATGTGACGGTTCACGGTCATTTTTACCAGCCACCACGGGAAAATCCCTATTTAGACGCGATTGAACGGCAACCTAGTGCTGCACCTTTCCATGATTGGAATGAGCGTATTCACTGGGAATGTTACCGTCCTAATGCCTTTGCTAGAGTCTTAAATGACCAAGGCGAGGTGGTGGGGATCGTCAATAATTACGAATATATGAGCTTTAACATCGGCCCGACCCTGATGTCGTGGCTGGAACGCTATGATGTGGAGGTTTATCAACGCATTTTAGAGGCGGACGCAAAAAGCTGTCAAAGATTAAATGGTCATGGCAATGCGATCGCGCAAGTATACAATCACATCATCATGCCCTTGGCGAATGAACAGGATAAATATACCCAAATTCGCTGGGGGAAAGCAGACTTCCGTAACCGTTTTGGTCGTGATCCCGAAGGAATGTGGTTAGCTGAAACTGCGGTAGACTACGCAACCTTAAAGGCTTTGGTGGCGGAAGGCATTAAATTTATCGTCCTTGCACCATCCCAAGCCCAGCGTTGTCGCCCCTTCCCCACTCAAGATGATCCCCAACCAGAATGGCACGAAGTCGGCGGTAGTCAGATTGATCCCACCCGTCCCTATCGTTGCTATTTGCGCGGGGATCGCACAGAAAATCTCAGTGACCAACTACCCATTCCCAATGACCAATGCCCATATATTGATATTTTCTTCTACGACGGCCCAATTTCACGGGATATGGGTTTTAGTGATGTTGTCTATAATTCGCATCACTTCGCTGGACGTATTGGTGCGGCTGTGCGCGGGGATCATCGCCAGTCACAGTTAATTTCTGTAGCTACAGATGGGGAAACCTTCGGACACCATAAAAAAGGTACGGAAAAAACCCTAGCCTACGCCTTTACAACTGAGTTTCCCCAACATGGTTGGACAGTCACCAACTTTGCTCACTACCTGAGTGTGAATTCTCCCAGATGGGAAGTTGAATTAAAATCTGTGACGGCGTGGAGTTGCGCCCACGGTGTTGATAGATGGCAAGATGATTGTGGTTGCGGTGGCGAAGGCGGTGTTTGGCATCAAAAATGGCGGCGACCGTTGCGAAATGCCTTAAATTGGCTACGGGATCAATTAGTGACTGTTTACGAAGAATATGGACAGGAATTTTTCCGCGATCCTTGGTTAGCTAGGGATGAGTACATTGATGTGATTGGCGATCGCTCGGCTAGCAATGTGAGTCGGTTTTTGTCCCGCCACCAAACCCACAAACTCACCGCCGCCGAACAGGTAGACGCTTTACGCTTACTAGAAATGCAGCGTCACGCTTTATTAATGTTCACCAGTTGCGGCTGGTTCTTTGAAGAACTATCTCGCCCAGAAGGTACTCAAATTCTCCGTTACGCCGCCCGCGCTTTGGAATTGGCGGAAGATGTCGCCGGAGTCCAGCTAGAAAAAGGCTTTATCAAACGCCTGAGTGCAGCACCCAGTAACGTAGACACTTTTAAACATGGTGCAGAAGTTTATCGTCAATTAGTGCAGACTGCCCAAATTAGTTTTAAACAAGTAGCTGCCCATTACGCTATTACATCCATCTTTAATGGTCAGGGATCAGCCCCTGGTCATCATCAAAAGCGTATTTATTGCTACACAGTGAATGAGGTGGATTACCAACTGCAACGCATGGGGGCATTGACTTTGGCAGTGGGGCATTTAAAACTAGTGTCAGATATTACCTGGGAAAGTGAAAACCTGGTATTTGCTGTGCTGCATTTAGGTGGTTGGGATTTCCACTGCTGTATTCAAATGTTTACTGGGCGGCGGAACTATAGCCAGTTGCGAGAGAAGTTATTTAGCGCATTACAACAAGCTAGTGCAGCTCAAACCATCTTAGTGATGACACAGATGTTTAATGGTGAGGCTTACAACTTGCAAAATCTGTTTGCAGAGGAACGTCACCGGATTATGCGCTTACTGTCTCAAGAAACTCTATCACGACTAGACCAACTTTATACCCAAGCGTATCGAGATAATTATGGCGTGATTATGGCGTTTCATCGCGATGAACTAGCCGTTCCCCAAGAGTTGCAAGTAGCAGCTGAGATGGCTTTAGGATATCGCTGTATGACCACATTGCGATCGCTAGAGCAAGATGTCACTGAGCCGGTGTTAGTGTGGAATCACATATTAGAATTAGAAGCGATCGCCACTGAAACTAAACATCTGCGTTGTCGATTAAATATTCCTGAAGGTAAGCAAATTCTAGAACAGTTGATTTTGCGATTGCTGTGGAGATTACTGCACGATAGCAACGGTAGTTTTGCGACAGATATCCAATGTCTAGAAAGATTGATTGATGTGGCTTATCAATTAAATATTGGTATTTCGTTACATCAGTCCCAAGAACTATACTTTAACTGTCTGCAAAGTCAAATCATTCCTTTTTGTTTGACTAATCAAGAAGACAACACCCAATGTCAGAATTTACTCAAGTTGGGTCAAAAGTTAAGGGTTGATGTGAGTAATATTGTCAGTCAATTGGGATTTTAAATTAAATTCCATGTAGCTAACATGCCGGATTTGTAGCAATTACAAATCCGGCGTTTAGTCTTCATATTCTATGATTGATTTGTCTAACTTTTAGCTGCATAGCATCTACAATTGTTTGAGTGATAGTTAGTATGACAATTACACCACCGATTTCTAAAATTTCTTTGCCGACAATGAATATCATGATCAGAAATTCTGGGATGTTATTGAAAGCCACTACTCTGCCTGTATAGTCATATTTGTATATTGCTTGTCTGAGCAAATAAGATGTGATGAAAATACCGTATATTGTAGGAACTAGGCGATACAGACGGAGTCCATATCTTTGCAATTGACGACTTTCGGCTTGAAAATGATTTGCGATCGTCATCAAAGTTTTCCAGATGAAAATGATAAAAATAAAACTCCATAAAGCATTCCAGCTACTAATCGGGTAATTGTCATAACACTGGTGTAAGTCTTCATGTAGACGATAAATCCACACTAGTGACAGAATCCCTATTGCTAAAGTGATGCAGAACGAAGTTATGGAAAATAAATTCCAGAAATTTCGTAAAAGCAATGCTGGCGTTGTGTAATTAATTAGCTTTAAGATTGTGGAAACCAGTGTTAAGGCTGTAGCAATACGCAGCAGCCATAAAAGTATTGCAGCAACTCCTGCTGATTTCAGAGTTACGTCCAAGATTTTTTATCTTCATAGAGATTTGATAACTCTTAATTATACGAGTAATTGCCTAGATAAAATGCTGTTTATTTTCTTTACAAATAGCTGTATGGGTTTGATTTTGAATTAAAAGCCTAAATCCATAGCCTATTCGCGGTGTCCAGATCCCCGAATTCTCAAAGCAGTCGGGGATCTTGTGTCTCATGAATGATTGAGGATTACTATAGACGTTTAGCGATCGCTGTGCTTTTTACGGAAGCGGTGAGTATCATAGAAATCTTCTATTACCAGTTAGTGAGGTAATTATGAGAGTTCAAGATACAAATACCGTAAAATTACGAGTAAAGCTTTTAGGAAGTGCTTTGGCATCAACCGCCGCAGGCATCGCTCAATTATTAATTCTTAGTATAAATATTAACTATCAAGCTATTGCCCAACCGATCATTCCAGCCGCAGACGGAACTAACACCGTAGTTAACCCAACTCAAAACCAAATTAATATTAGTGGCGGTAAACTTTCGAGTGATGGTCAAAACCTATTTCATAGTTTCCAAAGATTTGGTTTAGATGAAAATCAAATCGCTAATTTTCTCTCTAATTCCAACATTCAAAACATTTTAGGGCGGGTAGTAGGTGGAGATGCTTCTGTAATTAATGGTTTAATTCAAGTTACTGGTGGTAACTCTAATTTATATTTACTTAACCCTGCGGGCATTATTTTTGGTTCCAACTCTAGTTTAAATGTGCCGTCTTCCTTTACTGCTACTACAGCTAATAGCGTCAGGATTGGCAATGATTGGTTTAATGTATTTTCTGCTAACAACTATCCTAATTTAATCGGTCAACCCACACATTTTAGATTTGATACTAATCAAGCAGGAAGTATTATTAATTTGGGTAATTTAACTGTAGAACGTAACTTCAATTTATTGGCAGGGAGTGTTAGTAGTAATGGCACTTTAACAGCAAAAAACGGCAATATCATAATTGCTACCTTACCTGGAAAGCAATTTATTCGCATTTCTCAGGGAGGAAGTTTATTAAGTTTAGAAATCCCCACAGATTCGGCTCAATCAGTTATTGATATTAACGCTTTACCAAAACTCTTAACAGGAACAGGTACAAATGAAGATTTGCTCAATAATCAGCAGCAAGTCATGATTAATTCTGGCAGATTTGGAAATGGAGGAGATAGAAACGTCAACCGAGCCAATAATAATCAACCCCCTGAAAAACCAAGAACAGCACCAGATAAATTTAAAGTATTACCTGCTCCCGCAAATAATATCAATAATCTTCCTTTGATGGCAAAACACCAAGCTATTAATAGATTAGAGCAAATAAATACTCAAGGCTTTACTTCTCTATTAGGCATTGCCAAAAGAACAGTCAAAACTACAGAAGATATTAAAATTAGTTTTCATAAAATTCATCAAGATATTGGTGTAAAATCAGCATTGATTTATATTAATTTTGTCAGTGCCAATGCTATCAATCCATCTGGTAGTGTACGTGTCATTCAAGATAACGATGTGCTGTCTATAGGTGTGGTGACAGATGAAGGTTTACTGGGTTATCAAGTTGTGGACGGTGCAACTAGAAAACAAGTTATGGCAATTGTTGAGCAATTTAGATCGGCAGTCACTAATCCCAATAATCAAAATTATCTAGTTAGTTCGCAAGCCCTTTATAAATTACTGATTGCACCCAATGAATCAGAACTACAAAAACAAGGCATTAACAATTTAATGTTTGTGATGGATGATGGCTTAAGATCGATTCCTTTGGCAGCTTTACATGATGGTCAAAAATTTCTTATTGAAAAATATAGCATAGCATTAATTCCCAGCTTCAGTTTGACAAATACTGAATATGTAGGGATAAAAAATCCCGAAGTATTAGCAATGGGGGCAGAAACTTTTACCCCAGAACAAGAACAAACAGAATTACGTGCTGTACCAATAGAATTATCAACTATCACCAAGAAAATTAAAGGTCAATATTTTATTAATAGAGATTTTACTCTGAACAATATTAAAAAACAACGCAAACTTAAGCCCTACCCCATTATTCATCTAGCTACTCATGCTTATTTCCCTAGTAAAAATGAAGAAAATAATCAACCAGCTTATATTCAGTTTTATGATTCTAAATTACCGTTATCACAGATAGAGCAGTTAGGATTTAATAATCCACCTGTGGAATTGTTGGTATTAAGTGCTTGTCGTTCAGCCGTCGGTGATGAAAAAGCAGAGTTAGGTTTTGCAGGTTTAGCGGTTAAAAGTGGTGTAAAATCAGCCGTAGCGAGTCTGTGGTATGTTTCTGATGCTGGAACATTCGCCTTAATGACAGAGTTTTATAATCAATTACGCCATAATCATCTAAAAGCTGAAGCACTAAGACAAGCTCAAATTGCTATGCTAAAAAAACAAATTCACTTAGAAGGAAATGAATTTGTCTTTCCTGAAGGAAATGTTTTCGTTCCCTCAGAATTAGTCCCCTATTTAAATAATGATACGTCTCATCCCTATTATTGGGCAGCATTTAGTGTTATTGGTAGCCCTTGGTAAGTTATATAGATGTCTGTACAACGTAGCATTGATATAGGGGAGTACATCAAGAAGTAGTAACGACTATGCAACCAAACTCTTGGAAAAATCGCCTGACTGAAGTCTGGAATAAGACAACAGGTTTAATGCAACGCCTACCCGTAGATCAAGCTGCAAAAACAATAACGCAGTGGTTTAAAGTCAGTGAAAGCGAAATTACAGAAATTTTAGAACAAGTCCGCCAAGAACTACCAACGACAGAAGCATTGTTAATTGGTAAACCACAAGCTGGTAAAAGTTCCATTGTGCGGGGACTAACCGGAGTTTCTGCGGAAATTGTAGGACAGGGATATCGTCCCCACACACAGCACACTCAACGTTATGCTTATCCTTCCAGCGAACTACCATTGTTGGTTTTTACTGATACAGTAGGGCTGGGTGATATTAACCAAGAAACTCAGGCGATTATCCAAGAGTTAGTGGGAGATTTACAACAGGAGACTAAACGCGCCAGAGTCTTAATTTTGACAGTGAAAATTAATGACTTTGCTACTGACACACTCCGCCAAATTGCTGAAAATTTACGGCAAAAATACCCAGAAATTCCCTGTTTACTAGCAGTTACTTGTTTACATGAAGTCTATCCGTCTAGTATTGCTGATCATCCAGTTTATCCCCCAGATTATGAGGAGGTAAATCGGGCTTTTGTGGCGATGCAAGAAGCCTTTGCGGGATTGTGCGATCGCTCGGTGCTAATTGACTTTACTTTAGAGGAAGATGGGTATGATCCTGTATTCTACGGTTTGGAAGCCCTCCGCGATACTCTAGCAGAATTACTCCCCGAAGCTGAAGCACAAGCTATTTATCAGCTATTAGATAAGCAAGCAGCCGAGAAACTGGGGAATATTTACCGAGATGTGGGTAGACGTTACACATTATCATTTGCTGTCATGGCAGCGACTGTAGCAGCTGTACCCTTACCCTTTGCTACCATGCCTGTATTGACAGCATTGCAAGTATCAATGGTGACACTATTAGGCAAACTCTACGGTCAAAACTTGTCACCATCCCAAGCAGGTGGTATTGTAAGTGCGATCGCAGGTGGTTTTTTAGCCCAGGCCATAGGTAGGGAATTAGTTAAATTTGTACCAGGTTTGGGCAGTGCGATCGCAGCATCGTGGGCAGCTGCTTATACTTGGTCATTAGGAGAGACAGCCTGTGTCTACTTTGGTGATTTAATGGGTGGAAATAAACCCGACCCCCAAAAAATTCAAACAGTCATGCAAGAAGCATTTGAAAAAGCCAAGGAACGGTTTAAGGGAATTAAGGATTAGAGTGCTGAGTGCTGAGTAATGAGTAATGAGTAATGAGTAATGAGTAATGAGTAGTGAGTAATGAGTAGTGAGTAATGAGTAGTGAGTAATGAGTAGTGAGTAATGAGTAGTGAGTAATGAGTAGTGAGTAATGAGTAGTGAGTAATGAGTAGTGAGTAATGACTAATGACTAATGACCATTGACCATTGACTAATGACTAAAAAACTTATCTTAACTATCTTTTTAATCTTTTCCTGTCTGTGGGGATGGACTAATTACGCTGTAGCAGGTGAACTATCTGAACGCTTGGCGAACTTTCCCCAGTGGGAAAAATTAACTTCTGTAAAACCAGCAAACGGAGATTTAATTTATCCACAATGGATGGCGGGAACATGGGAAGTAAAAAGCACATTAGTGGATTTAGCTGCACCTCTCGCACCAGATGTTGTTACACCTGGATTTGAAGGCAATCGTGAACAACTCAACCAGCCTATCAGTTTTTTAGTCCGATTTATGCCAGAAAGTAAAATAAATTCGGGCTTAAAATCTCTGATTCAAACTAATAATAATTCCCCAATTATAGTAGCAGATAGAGCATTTAATAGCTTAAACTTAGCCAGGGCTTATTTAGGAGATGCGGCAGTATTAGCTGTCAAAGTTGATCCTGATTCTCCCAATCGTCAAATTACATTCTTAAATTCAGAGCGTCAATTAGTTTCGCTTGTGACTGCACGCGCCACAGAAACTACAGCAGATGATAAATTCATTACTACAGAAGTGTTTCAACAATTATTTAAAGGTGGCTCTCGACCTTATTTAAATTCAGTTGAATCTACTACAGCATATCATCAACTTTCTACCCAAAATCCAGCTATTGAAGCGGATCAGGTAACTGCTGTATATCTTTCTTCTCAAGATCCAGATTATTTTAAAGCAGGTTCTCAACCTGTAGCTTTGTATCGCTATCGCCTAGAATTTTACCCACAGGAATAATAGATAAAATAGTTTATAAATTTTTTGATGAATGATGGCGATCGCTGGTCTTTTCCCAACTTACAATAGACTTATATGACCATGTCAGTCACTCCTTATCACCCCCAGAAATTATGATATCTGCTGACAAAACTCCTGAACTTTTGACAATTCCCCCTTTAGAAAATGGTGACAAGCTTACCCGCTATGAATTTGAGCGTCGCTACCATGCCATGCCGCATCTTAAAAAAGCAGAATTAATCGAAGGAGTTGTTTACGTGGCATCCCCTGTAAGAGCTAAAAAACATGGTAAACCTCATAGTCAAATTATGACTTGGTTAGGTACATATGAAGCAAGTACACCAGGAGTAGAAACACTCGATAATACTACTGTTCTCCTAGATGCAGATAATGAACCGCAACCCGATGCCATTCTCAGAATAGAAAATGGTGGACAATCCCGTATTAATAAAAATGATTATGTCGAAGGCGCACCAGAATTAATAGTAGAAATTGCCGCTTCTAGTGCTTCCTATGATTTGCATGAAAAGCTCAAAGTTTATCGTCGTAATCAAGTACAAGAATATTTAGTGTGGCGAGTTTATGACCGTCAATTTGATTGGTTTAAATTGCAGGCAGGTGAATATATTCAACTAGCAACAAATACAGATAATATAATTTATTCGCAAGTATTTCCTGGTCTGTGGTTAGATAAATCAGCATTATTATCAGGAAATTTAGCTCAAGTATTAAATATTTTACAGCAGGGATTATCTACAATAGAACATCAAGAATTTGTCAAAAAATTAGCCAGCGTCAATACCTAATCACCTACATCTCTACAATCTCTCACCCATTCGGGTGATATTTGAACTTAGCTCTTGACTACGCTTGTATTACTTATGTAATATGATTCTCCAAGCGAACACTCGCACTCTTGGGCAGTGTGCATCATGGCTAAATTTAGAGATATTATCAATTACTTTAGTGCTGACTGGAAGCTGAGTATTTTCAGTATTGCAGCGTCTAGTATTTACGAACTTGTGGATTTAGTTGTCCCCTATGGAATTGGGCAGATTTTAAATATCTTGTCTAATCAACCACTGGATCAACCATTGGCAGAGGCGATCGCATTCTTTGCCAAGATTACTAATTACCCAGTCAATAATACTCTATCCTTGAGTGTTTTGCTAGGGATAATTTTCATTGTAACTGTAGTCAAAGCACCGACACAACCTTGGTTAACTAATTGGTTTCATTGGGATATCCCTTTAAGGGCGCGTCGCGATAAAAGCAAATTAGCTATCGAGAAAATTCTCACCCTGCCTCTAGAATTTTATGATGAAAATAACCCAGGACGGATAGCTGGTAGAGTTGCCAGAGGTATTTCTAACCACACTTGGACATACCCTGAAATTGCCGGACAGTTGATTCCTAAGCTATTTCGGTTAATCGGAATTTTTGTAGTTATCCTGCTGATTGAGTGGCGAATTGCACTGTTATATCTAATTTCTTTTATCATCATCCTGGGCTTTAGTCTCAAACAATTGCAAAGGCTCATTTGGCATGAAAGCAAATTAGATAAGTACATGGAAGATACTGAAAGCCGAACTTCTGAGTTGATTACTAATATCAAAACAGTGAAAGCTTTCGCTACCGAAACCAAAGAATTAAAAAGACAAAAACAACGGCTAGAACGGGAACTGAAAGTAGTCGATTATCGGATTCACAAAGGATATGTCAATCTAATTACCTGGCAAAAAGCTGTAATTCAGTTTTGTGTATTTAGTATTTTAGGTTTAACTCTAGCAGCAACGGTTGCCGGCAGAGTTTCCATCGGTCATTTCATTATGACTTTAACTCTGTCTAGTATGGCTTATGCTGAGTTAGAACCTATTAGCAACCTAGCAGAAGTTTTTGCACGGCGTTATTCTTCGATGTTGCGGTTTCATGAATTCCTACAAGAACCAATTGGTAATGAATCAGTGGGAGTTTTAGGTGAAGAGAATGAACCCATATCACCTTATAAATTCACCGGTAAAGTGGAATTTGCTCACGTCGGTTTTAGTTATGATGCTAGCCGCCAAGTGTTGCAAGATATCAACTTACTCATTGAACCATACCAAACAGTCGCCCTAGTGGGACGTTCTGGTTCTGGTAAATCTACCTTGGTAAAACTACTATTGCGCTATTTTGAACCCCAACAGGGTCAAATTCTGATTGATGGTCAAGATATCCGCACCTTGAATGTAGGACAGTATAGACGCAGATTGGCGATCGTTCATCAAGAAGTAGACGTGTTTAACGGAACTGTCTTGGAAAATCTCACCTACGGCAGACCAAACGCCACTTTTGCAGAAGTTCAAGAAGCCTGTAGAATCGCCAGAGTTGACGAAGTATTACAGCAACTACCCCAAGGTTATTACACCGTCGTCGGGGAACGTGGAGTCAGGTTATCTGGTGGGCAAAGACAACGTTTGGGTATTGCGAGAGCCTTATTAGTACAACCCGATGTTCTGATTTTTGACGAGGCCACCTCTAGTCTAGATTATGAGTCTGAACGTTCCATTCAATTAGCGATGCGAACTATTCAGGGTACTTGTACCACAATTGTCATTGCTCACCGTCTGAGTACAGTCCGAGACGCAGACAAGATTGTGGTTCTAGACCAAGGAAAGATTGTCGAGGTTGGTAGTCATGAGGAACTCTTGCATCATGAAGGGATTTACCGCCGCTTACATTCTCTGCAAGAAACCGGAGAACTACTAGAGTAGAAAGGTTTGTAGTAAGCACTTTAGTGCTGAAAGTCACAGAAGAGGAAAAGGGGCAGGGGGGAAACCCCATAAATAAATTTATGGGCTTGAAACCCTTTTGGAAGGGGAATTTCAGTATTTTTCTCCCCTGCCCCCTGCCCTCTGCCCCCCTGCCTCTTCTGACTACGAATTAAAAAATTTTTCCCCAACCCCTTGCCATTCCCAAAAACTGCTGCTATTATTGTAAATCGTGGGACATACGGGTCGGTGTCCGAGTGGTTAATGGAGACGGACTGTAAATCCGTTGGTTTACGCCTACGCTGGTTCAAATCCAGCCCGGCCCACCTTCAATTTTAGATTTTGGATTTCACGTAAATTCAAAATCTGAAATTCATCCAAAGTTCGCCCGTGTGGCTCAGTGGTAGAGCACACCCTTGGTAAGGGTGAGGTCACGAGTTCAATCCTCGTCACGGGCTTTTTAAAATCCTTAACTATCAGCCTTCCTTGTGCTGTTACTTCCTCTTCACTTTGTCAGCAAGCCATATTTATGAACCAATCCAATAATAGCAGCATACTGGAAAAGTTTGTGAACACAGTCATGGGTGTGAAAGCTAGCAATTCACAGCTATCTCTCAACACATCAAGCACGACACAAGAACTAGATATCAAAGCTGTTTTAGTTTATAAGCTAGGAACTATCCTTCAAATCGGAGTGATGGTTCTGACATTACTGGGGATGGAAAAACTCATCATCTTGATTGACAATAGTTCTTCTTTTCCTAGTTGGGTTAGCACCTTATTGGCTGGCTTATTTTTTGCTTTATTAAGTCTTCGTTCCCGAATCTTCTCTATTTTAGATAACACCCGTTCTCGTCAGACATATGATCAGGTAATCAGACCAAGATGGTCTCCACCGCCTTTAGTTTTTCCCATAGTATGGATGATTATTGCTGTTTTGCGGGTAATTTCTTCTCTATTGGTTTGGCAGCAACTGAATCACCATCTGCTAGCATTACCTTTTATCTTGTTTGTTGTACATCTAGCTTTAGGTGATACTTGGAATACGATTTTTACCGTAGAAAGAAGATTAGGTGCAGCTGTTCCTGTAGTGATTTTAGGGCCTTGGTTATCTGCTTTAGTTGTCACAGCAATTTATTGGCAAACTAATCCCTTAGCGGGAATCACCTTATCATTTTCTTGTGTTTGGCTGACTGTAGCGGCTGTTTTGGTACTGAGAATTTGGCAACTAAATGGATCTGAGCCTTTATATCCTTTAAAGTTAAACAAATAGAAACTGCTGTCACATTAGCTATAGGGGAACACCAAAAAATTCATCATCTCAAATAAACAGCTTAGTAGGGTGCGTCAGTATGAATAACCTCTTGGTGTAGTTAGGTTTTCTCGCACTGACGCACCCTACAGTTGAGATATTTTTTTATCTGGAAGTCCCTAGTCGCTCCAGAATATACAAATCAGGAGTATCCCACTTTTTTGAATGTCATTGCGTAGGAGTTCGTCTAAGCAATGACATTTATTTTCTAGCTGCTAAATAAAACCTGGGGTGTTCCCTTCCTACACAAATAGCTCCAGGAATCAAATCGGGGTTCCATAAATTAAATTTATCAATTTAAAAAAAAAGAATATTTGCTCTGATTAATATTTCAACCATAATATTGAGTTCATCAACAAACAAGCTCAACCTTTACAGAAGAAATCAAGTTTTTGATTCACGGTGAATAGCCCCCTTTTCTTCTCAAGAGATTTTGCTGAATTATTGTGGACAAAGATTATGAGTTGGCTAATTGGAACATTAATTATTGGGATCTCGGCTGCTTTTGCCACTACTTTTGATGATAATTTGTACTTGACAGCTTTTTTTGGCAAAGTCAATCACCACTTTCGTCCTCAGCATATTATTCTTGGGGAATTTGTCGGTTTTACCGCCTTAGTATTTGCTAGTCTACCTGGATTTTTCGGTGGCTTAGTGCTACCAGAAGCCTGGATTGGATTGTTAGGTATTCTGCCAATTATGATTGGTATTAGTCATTTGTTAAATCGAGATCATGGTGAAGATAGGCTACAATCTGTATCAGTTGACTTTGGTAATTCCGGTAAGCCTCAACGCCACAAAAAATCATTATTAGCAACTCTTAAAGACCCGAAAACCTACCGTGTTTCTGCTGTAACCATTGCCAATGGAGGCAATAACATCGGTATTTATGTACCCTTATTTGCTAGTAGTAGTCTCCCCAGCTTAACTGTTATTTTATGTGTTTGTTATCTTACTGTCGGTCTTTGGTGCTTTCTTTCTTACAATTTGACTCGCAATCCTTGGATGACTCCTGTTCTCACGCGCTACGGTCGGAGATTCTTTCCTTTTGTATTAATCTACTTGGGACTCTCGATTATCATCAAAAGTGGTACATATCAACTTTTTCCTAACTTCGCAATGCTTTTTAATTAAAGGTCAAAACATGGAGATTTAAAATTTCCAACTAGCTAGTTATTTCTGGATAATAATTTGGAATTTGGAGCCAAGAAACATATATTTATACAAAATATTAACCAAATAGTATCATATCACTATCGATATAGTGTAGATTAGGCAAGCAGTGAGATTTTTTCTGAGCTTGTCAAGAATTGTGGATTTATGGAAACAGAGACCGATTATCAGTTAGAAAAACCAAAGCCGAAATATAGATCAGACAGAGTACGTGATCACTTAGCGAATGAACGCACTTATCTAGCATGGATGCGGAGTGGAATTGCACTCATGGGTTTTGGTGTTTTAATTGTACGCCTGCGAATTCTGCGTCCACCCCTCGCACCCCAACCCCCCGGTAATGGTTGGAAGTTAGGGTTAGCCTTTGCAGTAGTGGGTGTATTAACAGTGCTACTTTCGACGCAGCATTATTTTGCAGTACGTGAAGATATTGACCAAGAAACCTATCAACCCCCAGACAGATGGATATTCCTGGCTAGTCTCGCTGTCACCTTGCTGGGTGCAGGAGTAATTTATTACGTCTTCACCATACCCCTAGAGAACTTAGAGACTTACGTTTTAGAATAATCTGTTAAAACTGGAACTAGTTAGCAAAACTGATTCTAAAAAAGTGATTTATTGCCAGACATCACTTTCCCAATGCTGTTGTATTTCTTGTACTCTAATACAATAGAGAAGAACACAAAGTATATTGAACATTTAGCTAACTCAGCAATTACCCATGACCACTTCTAACCGCCGCTATCACATTACTACCTTCGGTTGCCAAATGAATAAAGCCGACTCAGAACGCATGGCTGGCATATTAGAAGACATGGGTTTTGAGTTTTCCGAAGATCCCAACAATGCAGATGTCATCCTCTACAATACCTGCACGATTCGGGATAATGCCGAACAAAAAGTCTATTCTTACCTGGGTAGACAAGCCAAACGCAAACACGACCAACCCAATTTAACTTTAGTCGTGGCTGGTTGTGTCGCCCAACAAGAAGGCGAAGCACTGCTGCGGCGCGTCCCAGAATTAGATTTAGTCATGGGGCCACAACACGCCAACCGCCTCAAGGATTTACTAGAGTCAGTCTTTGCTGGTAATCAAGTCGTGGCGACAGAAGCAGTCCACATTATGGAAGATATCACCCAAGCACGACGGGATAGCAATGTCACAGCTTGGGTAAATGTGATTTACGGTTGCAATGAACGCTGCACTTATTGTGTAGTTCCTAACGTGCGCGGTGTAGAACAGTCCCGCACACCAGAAGCCATCCGCGCTGAAATGGAACAACTAGGAAAACAGGGTTACAAAGAAATTACCTTACTCGGTCAAAATATTGATGCTTACGGACGAGATTTACCAGGTGTCACACCAGAAGGAAGACACCTGCACACCTTTACAGATTTACTGTATTACGTCCATGATGTGCCGGGAGTGGAAAGAATTAGATTTGCTACTAGCCACCCTCGTTATTTTACTGAGAGATTAATTAAAGCCTGTGCAGAATTGCCCAAAGTCTGCGAACACTTCCATATTCCCTTCCAGTCTGGGGATAATGACCTATTAAAAGCAATGGCACGGGGTTACACTCACGAAAAATACCGCCGGATTATTGACACCATTCGTCAATATATGCCAGATGCGTCTATTAGTGCTGATGCCATTGTGGGTTTCCCTGGGGAAACGGAAGCACAGTTTGAGAATACCTTGAAATTAGTCGATGATATCGGCTTTGACCAATTGAATACTGCTGCTTATTCTCCTCGTCCTGGTACACCTGCGGCATTGTGGGAGAATCAACTGAGTGAAGAAGTGAAAAGCGATCGCCTACAAAGATTAAACCATTTAGTGGCGATTAAAGCAGGCGAGCGATCGCAACGTTACATGGGACGCATTGAGGAAGTGTTGGTAGAAGACCAAAACCCCAAAGACCAAACCCAAGTCATGGGACGCACACGCGGTAATCGTCTCACTTTCTTTACAGGCGATATTAATGAGTTAAAAGGGCAATTGGTGACAGTAAAAATCACCGAAGTTCGCGCTTTTAGCTTGACTGGCGAACCCATAGAAGTGCGTCAAGCTGTGCCTGTTTAAATTTGAGGCTAGCAATTAAGCTCAAGGATATCACTGCTAATGCCTCTTGAAATACACAACTACAATTGGAGAGGAAAACGCCTAGTACAAATTGAGACTCAATCCACTCATGTCGATGGTGTACTGGATGTTATTCAAGATGTCAGAAAAAGTTCCAATCTGGATTGAGAAGACATATACTCAGCCTATTATGAGTGTGAAGATGACAGCACAATTACTTTCTATGAAGGTGAAAGTGCAGAGGCAGGCAATCCTGGGATATGGACTTACGTACTTTATGATTGTACTGAGGGAGAGGAAGAGGTTGTACGCAATCCCAGTATTGATGTTCTGGCTAATCTACTCAAAGTAAAACAGGGAATTCAATACAGAAAGGCTAGTACATCAAATCTACTTCCAAATGCTGAGAATGCAGTAGTTGACATTCGTAAACTTCGTGACTATTGCTTAAATCCTGAACATAGCACGGGAAAACATAAAGCTCGGCTTTTTTCATCAATTTTCGGTATGACTAGAGATGATGCTGAAGAGTTACATCATATTCTTCTAGAAATTGTGACAGCTCATGAAGTAAAGTTAGGACGAGACGATGAATTCGGACAGCGATATACGTTAGACTTTACTCTTGAATGGAAAGGCAGAAGCGGATTAATTCGTAGTGCTTGGATTCTAGAGCATGGGTCTATTACTCCCAAGTTAACCACCTGTTATCCTCTTTAATATCATGAGGTGAATCATGACAAAAAATACAGTTGATTTACTCGATGTAGTTGCTCTAACAGTTGACCTTCCAGAGTACAGCTTATACCGTGGACAAGTTGGCACAGTGGTAGAAGTATTGGCAAATGGTACAGCATTTGAGGTTGAATTTAGTGATCGTGATGGACGTGTTTACGAATCTGTTGGTTTACGTTTAGAACAGATGATGCTACTTCATTTTGAACCCTTATCGCCTAACCAAACTGCTGAAATGGCTTCAGTATAATTGGTATATTCTTTGAGTATTAATTTAAGAGTCTAGACGCTGAAGCTGTCGTTAATTAAATAGCTATGAAAGCAGTAGTGCGATCGCCTACCAATACACTTCAAATGTTACAATCAAAATATATATAATTATGTTTATGATACTAACAATTGTAGCTGAACCAGCACCACTAGAAATAAACTCTGACGGTGTGGTTCTAGTGAGTAAAACGCGCATCACACTAGACACCATAGTTGCTGTTTTTAAACAAGGGACAACAGCCGAAGAAATTGTTCATCGCTATCCATCACTTCAGCTAGCTGATGTATACGCCACAATTGCTTTTTATCTCAAATACCAGCAAGAAGTTGAAGCATACTTACAACAAAGACAGCAGCAAGCACAAGCGATTCGCAAAGTGAATCAGTCTAGATTTGATTCGCAAGGTTGGCGTGATAGACTGCTAAATTACAAGGCTGAACAGGAAAAATGTTAAAGCTGCTTGCTGATGAAAACTTTGATAACAAGGTTATGTCTTATCTCATCTAAATAAAATCAATTAAGGTTTGGCGATAGGTGTCTGGTAAACCTGTATCAAAACATTTACCTTGTATGACATAACCTGTCATCCTTTCGGCTTGACACAATTTATCCAAGCAAGTTGTTAACTGAAACTCACCACGATAGCGGCTATTTTCCTCAATGCTTTGTGCCAAAAAATCAAAAATTTTTGGTGTCAATACATATAATCCAAATACACATAAAAATTCATCTTCTGCTATGCCTTCTACTCGTAAATGCTGGCGTGCATAATCAATACTGGGCTTTTCTGCTAGTTGTGTGATTGTTAATAGTGAATTTAACTCTTGCCATACTCCTGCTACACATCCAGCTTTATCGATAATTTCAGCAGGCATGGTAGTTAAGCTAACTACACTTTGATTAAATTGTTGATAAATTTCAATCAATTGTCGCGCACAGGATTTATCAATGTCAGATTTATAGATATGATCACCCAACATTACTAAAAATGGCTCATTTTGTACCCATTCTTTAGCACAAAATACTGCATGACCATATCCTTCTTGTTCTTGTTGGGTTAATAGGACAACTTTCTTACCTAATTCTTGCAGATATTGACTATATTCTTGATTGGATGGTGAGAGTTTTTGCCAAAGTTGTGGTTTGGGTGGATTGTGAAATAAATCGGCAAAAATCTCCACATCATCAGGTTGGACAACAATACCTACTTCTGTAATACCCGCACTGATTGCTTCTTCCACAATTGCTAAAATTACAGGTTTTGCTCTCCCTGTTTCGTCAATAATCGGGAATAGTTCTTTTTTGACAACTTTGGTAGCAGGAAATAATCTAGTACCAAACCCGGCAGCCGGAATTACTGCTTTTCTGACTTGATTGATTGCCATAAATAAATTTAATTTTGTATAGAAATACAACTAGATTCTGAACTGGCTGTAGCTAAAACTTCTGATATGGTTTGAAATAATATCTCTGTTTCTACAGGCTTAACTAAGTGCTTTTGAAAGCCCGCATCTAATGCTTGTTTTTGATTAATTTCTCCTGCATAGGCTGTAAGAGCGATCGCAGGTGTTTTCCCACCTTTTTCTAGAGGCATAGCTCGAATTAATCGCATGAGTGTATAACCATCGATTCCTGGCATTCCAACATCACTTAATAGTAAATCAACTTGAGATTTAGCGATAATTTCTAAAGCTTCGCCAGCTGATGTTACTGCTGTTACTCTCGCTCCAGATTGTGACAATATGTAATGAAGAAAGTCACCTGTATCGATATCATCATCCACTACTACTATAGAGAAACCCGACAAACTTAAAGCATGATTACTTTGTCCGTTTTTTTGGATCATTTGGGGTCTATCAGACATTAATGGTAATCTGACTGTAAATGTTGCCCCTTTCCCTTCTCCTTCACTGCTAGCGGTGACAGTACCACCATGTATTTCTGTTAGATGCTTAACAATCGCTAGCCCTAAACCTAGTCCACCAAATTGTCTTGTCAGTGTAGCATCCGCTTGGCGAAAATAGTCAAATACATAGGGAAGAAATTCTGAGCTAATACCTTTACCATTATCTTTAACTTGAACCTGAGCATAGTTATTAACCTGTTGTAAAACAACTTGTATCTTCCCATCTGAAGGCGTAAACTTTACCGCATTAGCTAGCAAATTCCAGATAATTTGTTGTAACCTGGCTGCATCACCTGCAACCACAGCAATGTTGTGATCTAATATTGTTTCTATGCTAATATTTTTTGCTTCTCTTGCTAGTCTGACAGTTTCTTGGGCTTCTAAAATTGTGTTAGCTAAATCTATAGGCTGAATATTTAAATTGATTTTTCCCTGTTGGATGCGAGAAACATCTAATAAATCTTCAATGAGTTGAATTTGTAATTTAGCATTGCGCTCAATAGTTTCTATCCCTCGCATCTTTGTAGCTTCATCCAAATTACTCCTTTTTAATAATGTCGCCCAGCCTAAAATCGGGTTTAAGGGAGTACGCAATTCATGGGAAAGCACGGCTAGAAATTCATCTTTTAACCGATTGGCTTTTTCCGCGTCACTTCTTGCATTTTGTTCACGCTGGAGTAATTCATCTTTTTCACGGTGGGATTCTTCTAAGGAAGTATTGGTTTTAGCCAATGATTGATTGAGTTGGATGAGTTTTTCTGATAATTCTGCCTGGACTTGATATTCTCCCCGTCGGACTCTTTCTACTGCTAACTCTACTTGAATTTTTGACCGTTCTGTAATCGCAATTCCCACAAATAAACTCACAATACACTGTACTAATAGACTCAGCTTGTGAACGTGCAGCACCTCTGCTTCTACGGGAAATGTCGGTAAGGACATAGCGTTGGGATAAGCAACTAAATAAAAGAACAAAGTCACCAATACGCAAAAGCTAGAGATTAACATCCCACAGGTGACACCAAAGCGAGTTGCAGCCCAAATTACTGGAATAAAGCTCAAAAAAGATAATTGCTGAAATCGAAAGCCATCCTCATGAGTTTCAGCGACGGTGAGAGAGGCGATCGCCACACAAAGTAAAATGATGGTGCTGAATTCTAAGAGAAAGCGGCGGGAAGGCGGGAAATTAGGCGAAACAAATGAAGAGTTTAAAGGTTCAGCACTGGGTAAACAGCCGTGAGATTGCAGATAGGGAGTAATCACTAACAAAGCCGTCGGGGTAATAGCCATGACTCCCATTGCATTACCTAACCACCAATGGGGAATACTATTCCCTAAATTGGTAATTGGCATTTTATCTATAGCCACCAGAGTCAAGTTACCAACAATCGCTAAAGTTGCACTGGCAATTAGAGGTACGCTGAAAATAAAAAAGGCAACATCTTTGAGGGTATTGAGTGTGCGAGAACCTTGCCAAAAATAACGATAAAATAGCCAAGCCACTAGAGGTTCTAGCATATCCGGCAAAGCAATCAACCGTTCCCAACCATGAAACCCCCAAGCGGGAGACATCAAAAAAGATGCTAGTCCAGTGAGGATAATACCACAAGGGCCAAACCAAAAAGTTAAGGCGATCGCTACCCCAGAAGGGGGAAACCACAGCGACACTCCAGGCTGAATGCGGTAAATTAATGCCATCCCATGAGCCGCAATTAAGGCAAGTAAGCCTAACAGTGAAATCATTAGCCATCGACGCATGGTAGCAAATTGCCTGGAGTATATTATGCGTTGCATAATCAATGTGTGCTGTGTGCTTAACCTGGCGCAGTTACAAATTTGCCAATAGTCTGAATCTGTAATTGGCTGGGAATTGATTTTACCCTAGCGTAGTTGGGCGCAAATCTGTAAACAATAGTATTGTCATCTAATTTTGACTAATTTCAATTAGTGATCACTATTCTTTAGACTCTTTTCCTTGAGCAATTGCACCAAAGCGGACTCTGCCATAATTAATCTCACTTTCTCAATGCAATCCTGTGTTGCGGTGTTCGTACCGAAGATATTCCGATTATCAGTATCCAGATTTCCCACAAAATAAATCCGACAGGAGTGACTTCCCATACAGGTGATGCAGGAATAACCGTTGTTAGCAATTCACTTTGCCCTAACACTAACAAAGGTACTGTCATTAATCCAAAGTACGCCACCCAGGATTTAAATAAGGGTGAGTGCAGCATTGCTATTCCCACACCCAAAGTCCAGAATACAAGCAAAGTTTGACCTAGATATTCACCAATCACCACACCACCATATTGATGCACTACTTGATAGATAACACTGATAGTTTCCCGTGTTGTCTTACTAGCTGTAGGATTGTTGTATAGGTTCGCCAAGACAGGAACAACAAATACCCACCGCATTAACCCGACAGACTGGAGTATTCCCGAAAGTGCGCCCATCAACGTAGCTGTTTTGAGGTATGGTGTATCCTTCTGTGCCATAATCTGGTGTAGCAGGGTGCTGGCAGGAATAAACAACAAGGCAGCCAACCCGAAGATAAACCAAGTCAAAATTAATCCCGCACCCCCAGATTGAAACTTTTGCAACACATAGTCTACAGGTTCTCTGAGGATATCATCATACTCAAAGTTGTGAATTAGCAAGGCGTAAGGAATATTTAGCAGCACGACCAGCACAATGAATAATATCCCAGTGGTTTTAACTAGATTAGCACGACTCATTTAGCACCTCTTTTCCAGTATTTAGCCAGCGATCGCTCTACTTTCATTCCCTGTGCTAGCTTCTCTAACATACCGATTAACAAGGTTTGTACAAATAGCGGTATACCGACAATCACTAAGTCTGCTTTTTTCAGCAATAAAGCCAATTGCAGCAGATTGGTTGGCATTCCTTCATGATTCACCTTGCCATCAATCGCTAAACCATACATTCCCCGGATAAACTGCTCAAATCCAGTCGCTGGCTGATTTTCACTAGTAAACGCCACCCAATGATCACAAGGATTATGGAAACTGTGATGTACACCTGCGGGAACGTGTAGACTCTCGCCTGCATATAGCGTCCGCCAATTTCCCTTTTGACCAATTTCCATTCTGAGACAACCTGCAATGACAGTAAAAGTCTCACTCATTTGGGTATGGTAGTGCAGTGGACTACCTTTAGCATGGGGAGGCAAATCAAAGCGGATTTTGGCATAAGCCTCACCACTTTCTAAAATAGTCATGCGATCGCCAGTCACAGGATTGACAATTACTTCTGGCTGTTGTTGTCTAGAAATTATAGGATTCATCTGAAAAACTCCCTCAAGTGTTAACTGACTACACTTAAACAATAAGTTTTCGACTCAATCCTGAATTGACACATCCTGCCAATAAGTTGACTAATCACGCCAATGAGTGATGAGTGGTGAGTGCTGAGTAATGAGTGATGTTAGCGGAAGTGAGGCGTTGAGCAGCGTGCTGAGTTAGAAAATCAATCCCACCTTGTCTACCTTGTCCACCTCCCAATCCCCAATCCCCAGTCCCCACATGAAAGAAGCCACCTTTTCCGTCTACATCACACGAGGTATTGTACAGTTCGCCGCAGCGAAATATGGAATTGATGGCGATCGCCTGTGTCAAGATGTGGGAATTGACCCTAGTTTGCTGAAAATGCCTGATCAGCAGATTCCAGGAACTCTGCACAGTGCTTTGTGGCAAGAGGTAGTCAAGCGCACAGATGCTAACTTTGCTCTCCACCTGGGTGAAGCCTTTAACCTCGCGACTTTTGGCATTGTTGGTTATGTCTTAGTCAACTGTCAAACATATCGGGAAGTTCTAGAAAAACTCTCTCGATATACCAGACTCTTTAGCCAAGGCGCATATATTCATTTTTCTGTGGCTGATGGTTTTGTATTTTGCGACTGCGACATTGTAGAGGACGTGAAAAATTACTTACTAGAACAACCACGATATGCAATTGAGAGTACCTTTGCATCACTGCTAACCGCAACGCCAGTTTTAACAGGAAAGCCGCTTCTACTTCAAGCAGTCTGGTTTAAATATCCGCGTCCTGATGACATCTCTGAATATGAACGCATATTTGCCACAGGC
Source organism: Nostoc sp. CENA543 (assembly GCF_002896875.1). Taxonomy (GTDB): domain Bacteria; phylum Cyanobacteriota; class Cyanobacteriia; order Cyanobacteriales; family Nostocaceae; genus Trichormus. The sequence continues at coordinate 1,483,785 of NZ_CP023278.1, read as the reverse complement.
TTACATTTTTCTATGCCGACAAATCGCATCATTTTCGATGCTAACTGCTTGAATTGGTCAATTTTATCAGCTAATCCTCATCTTCTCACTGTCTTTGAACAACACGCACAAACCATGCTTGAGGCGATGAATCGAGAGGATGATTACACTAGAAAGGTTGTGCAGGAAATCATCAAACAACTCAAGGGAAATCTCCCTCCCATAGAAGCAGTAGCCCGAAATTTAGCCATTAGTGTGCGCCAACTACAGCGAGAATTGCAAGCTGAAGGCACATCTTACCAGCAACTTTTAGACCAAACTCGCAAAGAATTAGCCCTACGGTATTTACAATCTCCTCACACCCCAATTTATGATGTAGCGTTCCTCTTGGGCTTTTCTGAACCTAGTGCTTTTCATCGTGCTTTCAAAAGATGGACGGGACAAACGCCAAAAGCTTATCGCGCATTATCTGGCTAAGACACATAAAAGGTTTGTAGTGAGAACTTTAGTTCTCTCTTCTCTGCGAGACGCTCCGCGAACAGAAAAGGACTAAAGTCCTTACTACGAAATTAATCTTCCACTTACACATTAGGAATTGACATTCATAACCCTAATACTACAATTGTAGTATTGTAATAGGTTGTTGTAGATGTATGAGCTTTGATTTTTCATTGCGGAGTTGCGACTTAAATAAACTCAACTCATTGACTAAATATCCCAGCATTCCCACCTATCATGCTCTAGGAGACAAAGGTAAATTATTGGAAGAAACCGTCACTTTTGATGGTGAAGTGATTTTGACTGAAAAAGTAGATGGTACCAACTCGCGGATTATTTTGTTACCTGATGGTAATTATGTATTGGGCAGTCGAGAAGAGTTATTATTTGCCAAAGGGGATTTAATTGGGAATCCTGCGCTGGGAATTGTCAATTCACTCCAAGGTGTTGCAGATTTATTACCCCAGTCTCAAGATTGCATTACTGTTGTGTATCTTGAGTTGTATGGTGGCAAGATTACTGCTGCTAGTAAACAATACACTGCTGATCAGAAAGTTGCTTGGCGATTATTTGATGTGGCAATTCTGACAGATATCGCCACACTATTCGAGAAATCACTTCAGCAAATATCAGCTTGGCGCGAAAACGGTGGTCAATCATTTCTAGAGGAACCACAACTGAACAAAACCGCCAAAGATTATGGATTTGAGTTAACACCACGCCTGGCGACAGTTGCATCTTTACCCACTAGCATCAAAGAAGCACATGAGCTACTTCAGACAATGATACCGAAAACTAATGTGGCGTTGGATGCAGGCGCAAAAGGTCGGGCTGAAGGGATTGTTGCGCGAACTTTTAACAGAAGTGCGATCGCCAAGCTACGATTTGAAGATTATGAACGCTATGCTCAACGTTACAAACAATAAAATTCAATTAGCTTACAGTCTTGTTGAGTAAAAGATGTAAAGCACGTCGCACATATTCTTCCCATGATTCGGATGTAGGTTGAAAGATCAGCGCGTAGAGCATAATCCCACTCATAGTGTCGAAAACTAACCCAGGATCTAAATCTGACGCAACTTCATCTCTAGCTTTGGCTCGTTCCAGCACTACAGCAAAGGCTTCTCGTCGGGGTTGTAGGTATTTTGTCCAATAAATTTGAGCAAACTGAGAATTATTCGATGCGCTGCTAATAATCATTGCAACAGTCTTTCTCCCCAAGGGACTCAGGGTGATTTGTGCTGCGTTCTGAATCAATTCATCAATATCATTCCAAAGATTACCCGTGTTAGGAATCACCACATCTTGTCTAGCACTCTCAATTGCATCTGCAACTAGTTCCTCTTTCCCTGCATAACGTCTGTAAATAGTGGGTTTTCCCACCCCCGCACGAGTAGCGATCGCATCTATACTCATAGCATCAAATCCCACTTCTGCCAGCAGTTCTAAAGTTGCTTGCAGTATGGCTTGATGTGCTTGGGTACTCCTTGGCCTCCCTTGTGATTTTTTCGGTGTATCACTCATAAATGTTATTTTATATTTACGAAACAGTTTCGTAATGTAATTCGATATGAATCATGAGTAAACATATCCAGCCCTGTTACACAGATAAACACAGTACCCAAACACTGCAACAAGGATTAGATGAATACTATGCGGTCAATCCCAATGTTACCGATCCTCGGACACAGCCAGCAGCATTTGCCAAAATCTTGCTAGCACACGATGCTAGCCATGTAATCTACGGCTGCGACACAGGAATGTATGATGAACTCAAACTTTTACCTTTGATTTGGTGGACAAGCGACTACAAGTTTAGCGACCACTTACGCACACTCAAAGATCCAACTATTAGCCCTGCAATTCAAGTCATGTATGACGACTTAATCAATCAGCATGGAGTTTGGTGGCTGTATAGTTCAATTGTTTTAGTCTTGCCCAAATTATTACCAGAGTTGATTATGCTGTGGTTTAAGACTCGTCAACGCCAAAATTATGTGCCATTTTTAGATTTTGCACCCTTGCTAGAGCGATCGCTCGTAGATATTCGTCAAGAGTTTGAAATTTTATCTTTGCTCAAATAAATTATCCCTGATGATTTGTGCAAAGCTATTAATGACCATGAGTGCTAGAAGGAATTCCTCTTACACTCACAGCAGCTTCATTAGTTGGTATTGTTAAAAGTGAGTAGAACAAATTCTCTGTGATCAACATCATCATTTCCGAAACGATGTTTAGTTGCTCACATTAATTTTATTAACCCTAATTGTCTGGGTTAATTTAGTTGACTAATCATCGCAAAAGTTATCGACTCTGATATCTCGCCAAATATCAGAAACCTGCCACCCGGAGTTACCAACAGACTGGACTAAAGGATAGTCACGCTGTGGAATATAGTATGGTTGTTTTGCTTCAATATATGAATTTGATTTTTCTTCGGCGATAGGTTCTTGGTCTGCCAAATTATCAGATGGAAGACTTTGCTCTTGCGCTTCCTCCATCATTTTTATTTTCTCCATGAGGAGTTTTTCTGATTTTTTGATTAGTCTTATATCCATTTGCTCTGCTCAGTTTGAAAGATTGACAGTAAAAAGAGAATCTAAACGCCGATTCTTGGACAGACAATAAAGTTCTTCAAGAATCAAGATGTAGATCCGTAAGAAAGTTTTATGAACTTAGTGTTGAAAAAATTACCCAAGGAAATCTAGGATACAGCAATTTTATGGAAAATAGGTAGTGTTGTCCTCAGAAATTTCTTAAATTAAACATAAAGAATTACAACAAAATTGCATCGGCTCTCAGGAGTATTTACGAGTATGCCATCTCAGACTTTATGCCATGATTGCATTTTTCATGTTCAAGCACAGGATCAAGTAGAGTGTATTCACCCCGATGAAATTGGAATTAACTGTTCTGCGGTGGTTTTTTGCAGTTCATTTCAACCACTCCAAGAAGTTGATAGTCCTTGCGTAACCTTTGGTCAAGATGAAACTTAAGCTCGATAAATGCAGGAAAGCAGAGAAAGCCGAGAAAGAAAAATTCGCATAAGAAAAACCCCATGCAAAAGAACATGGGGTATGTAAATTCAAAATTCAAAATTTCAAGAGAAATCTTAGCATCAACAAGCAGGATATTGCATTTAATCTCCCCTAATTCCTGCTCCCTACCCTCTTCCTCGTTCAAGCTTTTGTATAATTTTCTATCACCTTAGCAAAGTCTGGGATGGCTTCCTCTATATGTTTTTTAGCTGAACCACGGAACTTATCATATGTTCCGCGCACGATAGAGCGAGTGCTGCTTTTAACTCTAGTGTCAGTGACACTAAGTAGGGCATCGGCGGTGAGAGAACGACTAGCAATTAAGTGTGCTACAGGATCTCCTTTCTGTGTACCTTCGCTCCAAATGGGATCAATCGCATTAAAGCATGGTGGTAGTAACTGTTCGACAATATAGGGAATGTATCCTGGTTTGACTCCTTTCAAAGCAGCAAAAGCAGCTTTCAGGGCGATACCACTCACACCAGATTTAGACGCTAGCTGGGTTTCTATCATGTTGCAGCAATCATCTACAACTATAGCTTTTTTGTTAGGGTCTAAGAGTCCTTCACTCAGTCCCATGTCACTCCTCCTTCATTTCACCTGTCTGATGTTTATTCAATTAGTTTCCTCTTTTACCAGGAAATTACCAAAAATACTATCAGAGCCAGAGTCATCTAAATTTTGGATTTTGGATTTTGGATTTTCAGAATAGATAAATAGCCATCATGAACTGCGGACATCAGAAAACATGAAAAAGTCTTTCCCTTACACACTTACACCCTTATACCCCTACACCCCTTTTCCCCGCTAGACTAATACTTTTGCAATAAAGCCGATAAAGAATTATGTTTACGCCAATCAACTAAATCAGCTAAGGATTCCTTACCCCTATCTAAAGGGTGCTTTTGTTCTGGCGGTAGAACCTTCATCACAGATGTTTGGCGTGAGGACATAGGCGCGATCGCCCTTATGGGTTGTGCCGATGCCAAAACTGGCTGGGGTTTTACAGTCCGTCTGGCTATTCTTTGACGGCGATTGACTGTTGATGTCCGAGTTGTCGCCACACGTTGATTTGCCACTGTAGAAGGTTGTTTAGACTGGTGAGTTAACCGGAGAATTACCCAGCAACCACTAGCGCAACTAAAAGCGATCGCCACAACCATCCATAATGGGATAGGATTACTCACATCGGTATTAGCACTAACAGGTACTTCCACCACAGATGGAACTGATTCTGACTCTGCCTGTTCCACATCACTAACATGAATTAGGCTATGCAAAGCAAGAGTTGCAGACCCTAGACACGTTGCTAACAAACCGATCAATAACAGCAAAGGATGGCGTGTCAGCAGAAACATAAAAAAGTTGAACCTTCTTTTTTTTGATTCTGCTTTGGTTTTGTTTACCTGGGTTAGCTCATGCTGTAAGCTTTGACTGTTTTCCATGATCAATTACAGATTGTTTCCCCTCTAGTCCATAGATTGTACTAAAGGGGCGAGCTATCAGGTATCCGTAGCCAATTTTCAAAGTATAGTAACTTTTTTGTGCTATCTAGGCTACAAAATGAGGCAGGGGGGCAGGGGGATTTTTAGAGGAGGAGGGCAGGGGGCAGGGGGAATGGGGTATATACACTCAATGCTCTATGTTAATCGTGCTTTTTACCTTTTACCTTTTACCTTTTACCTTTTGCCTTTATTGATGTCTCTCTAATGCCAACTGAATTAAACGATCCACTAGTTCTGGGAAGGGAACGCCGCTATAAGACCAGAGTTGAGGATACATACTAGTAGCTGTGAATCCAGGTAAAGTGTTAATCTCATTGATCAAGACTTCTCCGGTGGCTTCTACATAGAAAAAATCTACTCTGGCTAAACCAGCCGCATCAACGGCAGCAAATGCTTTTATGGCTAATTCTTGAACCTGGCGACTAATTTCGTCGGGGATGGATGCGGGTATCAGTAAATCTGCTTTACCTTCAGTATATTTAGTTTCATAATCGTAGAAGTCGCTATTGAACGTAATCTCTCCAACGACAGAGGCTTGGGGGTTGTCATTACCTAAAACGGCACATTCTACTTCTCTAGCTGTAACTCCAGCTTCTACAATAATGCGACGGTCATAACTGGCGGCTTGATCTAAAGCTGCTTCTAATTCTTGGCGCGATCGCACTTTACTAATCCCCACCGATGAACCAAGGTTGGCAGGTTTGACAAAGCAAGGATAGCCCAATTCCGCCTCAATGTCGTCGCACAATTTCGGAAACACGCAAGGATTTGACCACACCTGCGCTCTCGTAACGGCTTTATATTTTACTTGAGGTATGCCTGCTTGCTCAAAGGCCATTTTCATGGCTATTTTATCCATCCCCAAAGCCGAACCTAACACCCCAGAACCGACAAACGGCACTTGCATTAGAGTCAGTAAACCTTGAATCGTCCCGTCTTCGCCATTCGGCCCGTGCAGAATCGGAAACCAGACATCTACTTCTGCAACTTGAGAAGGTGATTGCCAACGCTCAAGGACTGGGGTTTTACCATGAGAAACTAAATCATGTGTTTCGGAAACTGGACTATTTGGTGCGTCTAATAAAGGTACACCTGATTGCAGAACTTGTTGCGGGGCTTCGCCTGCTAGCCAACGGCCGTTTTTTTCGATATAAAAAGGCAATATTTCGTACTTATGACCATTTTCCGCCGCACTGAGGGCTTTAGCGATCGCCCGTGCGGAACTAATAGAAACTTCATGTTCTCCAGAACGACCACCAAACAGTAATCCCACCCGCAACTTGTTCATTACTTTTACCTCTACACTCCTGACGCAGATAGCGTATCACCGAATCAAAAAAATGTAAAAAACCCCATCCCAAAAAACTCTCAGCGTACCTTGGCGTTTAATCTCCTCTACCATTCCACACACAACGAAACTGCTGCTAAAATGCCTAAATGTTAACAAAGCAACGTCCCCAAATCACCGAACCTGGATGGTCTTTAAATGAAAGAGATCCAGCGTTTATCAAGTCCATCATGCCCGTTTTGGGTTTCTTCTACCATTACTATTTCCGTGTACAAACCAGTGGTTGGGAACATATCCAGCCACAGGAAAAAGTGTTAATTGTTGGTTCTCACAATGGGGGACTAGCCGCGCCAGATATGTTGATGATGATGTATGACTGGTTCCGCCGCTTTGGTGTTGAAAAACCTGCGTATGGTTTAATGCACCCGAAAGCGTGGCAAATTAGTCTTCCGATCGCACAATTAGCCGCCAAAACTGGCGCAGTCATGGCTCATCCCAAAATGGCGATCGCAGCTTTGCGTTCTGGTGCTAGTGTATTGGTATATCCTGGCGGTGCAGAAGACGTATTTCGCCCCCATCATCTACGCAATCAAATTTATTTTGCGGGCAGGCAAGGTTTTATCAAATTAGCATTGCGGGAAAACGTGCCAATCGTACCTGCAATTTCCTATGGGGCGCATGATACATTAATTGTCTTAGCTGACATATACAAGGTAGTGGCACAGTTGCATGATTGGGGAATGCCTTGGTTGTTGAATATTGATCCAGAAGTATTTCCCATTTATTTAGGCTGGCCTTGGGGATTAGCAATTGGCCCCTTACCTAACATTCCTTTCCCTGTGCAGATTCACACCAGAGTTTGTCCACCCATTATATTTGAACGCTACGGGCGGGAAGCTGCAAGCGATCGCGAATACGTCAACGAATGTTATCAATTAGTAGTCACTAAAATGCAGCACGCATTAGACCAATTAGTCTTAGAAAATTCCCACTCCCAAACTCAATCATAAAATCAAGCTTTTGAGACTTGATATAAAATTTATACGCATATTTCCCTATTCCCTATTCCCCATTCCTCATAATCGGTAACAAAACCTGAGAAGCACCACAATCAACAGTCAACGTGATGATTTGGGCATTCATCAAACTCTCACTACTCAATACAGCCCCATTGCCAGAGTTCATTGTATACGCTGGGTAACACGCTAAACTCAAACTCAAACGCAAACAATTACCTTTGGTTATGCGTATACATATTGGCTGTAATTGTATTTTTCTAGTGATGCTGTGTTTCCCATCCCGGCAATGTAAATAACCTTGCGTCATGTTAAAAACTCTGCCATCAGGATCAACTTGCGACAACACAGCGCACAAATCATAACTATCTTGGTCTGATTGACAGCAGATTTCTACTAGTACATCGCCCAAGAGACTTAAATCTGCGGTTAAAGGTGCGCTGGTGTAGGTTAAAACGTCAGACCGACAATCAATCTGCGATCGCTCAAATACACCAGCCGGCATCCCTGCATGACCTCCTACTGCTGGCACAGGTCGCCAAGGGTCGTGGACTAATACATCTGGGGCATGGGGCATAGGGCATGGGGCATGGGAAATCAGTTTTCCTGCATCTTCTCTAATACTTGCTAGTCCTATACTTGACAAAAAATAGTATTTGTGTAATGGTGTGATCAAGCTGGAGAATTTCTGCCAAACATTGCTACCTATTTCAAACAAGCATACAGGAGGCTGATCCAATAAGCCTGTATCTACACCCTTGAGAAACTGGTCAAACCAACGAATCTGCATTTCGTCTATGGGACTAGCTGCTAGTTGACCAAAATCAGCCGCACCAACTTTCCGTCCCCAAGGTAAATGCGCCCAAGGGCCAATAATTAAATGTTGGGGAGTAGCTGCACGGGCTACCATATCTTTGTAGAGGTGCAGTGTTCCGCGCAGATACGTATCAAACCAACCGCCGATATGTAACATCGGCAAATCAACCCCTGCAAAATGGCTTTTGGGTGAAAGTTCTTGCCAATAGTCATCAGGTTCGCTGTGGACTACCCAATCGTGATAAAAAGATTCTGGCGCGAGTTGTTGTAGAATTTCAGGATTATTTAGCGGCAGATTACGGGATGCAGCTAATAACGCTTGATATGCTGCTTGATCACCACGTAATCTGGCTGTTTCTGTCGCCAATTGTACCGCCCAAGCTAAGTTAGTGTGCAAACAAAATGCACCACCTTCATAAGCCCAATCAGCATACAAATCATAGCCAATCATCGCCGGACAAATAGTTTTCAAGGCTGGGGGTTTGGCGATCGCGGCATATAATTGAGTCATTCCCTGATAGGAAAAGCCATACATTCCCACCATGCCATTACTATTCGGTAGACTTGCAGCCCAATTGACGCTATCCGCACCGTCAGCAACCTCATGCTGGAATAACTGAAATTCACCTTGGGAAGTACCACGTCCCCGCACATCTTGAATCACAACAATATAGCCATGAGCCGCATACCACATAGGATGAGCATAAACCACAGTGGATGCGATCGCTCTCCCATAGGGCTGTCGCATCAATAACACAGGCAACTCACCTGCTGCATCAGGGCGATAGATATCTGCGTCAAGGCGTACACCATCGCGAGTGTACATAGAGGCCGTTTCTTTGGGAAGGATTTTGTACATGACTGGGAATGAGAAAAAAATTCAGCTATCCATACCGATTGCTGAATTCTGCAAAATCATATCCTATTTGTCAATCAATACCATCAACTCAAATTCACAACCCAAGAATCAAAATATCTCTCTCTAAATCCCCAGTCCCCTACTTCCCCCATACCTCAACCCTGCTGTACTCGTCGCTCAAATTCCTCACGGGTGTTTTCCACAACTTTTAAAGCAGATGTATAAATACTCTCATTTTCCTGCTTTAACCAATTCAAAAGACGAGAAATCTGGGCATTTCTTAAATCTAAGTCTGTCTGAAAAATAATAGAAGTTGCCATTACTTGAGCGTACTGAGGTGGATGTCCTTGCTCCACAAAAGTAGCAATTAGTCCCGCTAACGCTCCGTGACGTACTTGATCAGAGGAAGCTTCTGTAGACATGATGTTTTTCAAAAAAAATAATTGTTGAAAACATCCTATGTTATGTTCCTGAACTTTTAAAAACCGTATTATTACTTAATTTGCTTCATTTTCTATCGGAGAGCAACTACTGTTGTTCTTGAGAAAAAAATACTCTAAAAACAACAAAAAAAACAAAATAGCAGATTAAAACTAACATTGTTCATCAAAAAAATTCAAAAGTATACAAATAAAACTGAAAACGTACATTTTTAGTGTTTCGATGTGTTTCTTTTTGTATTTCTTTACAAAATTCCTCCTGTCAAAGTCTTTACATTCATGAAGAGACACGTCTAATATTGATTCAGTAAGACGCAGGCAAACGCCGAGCTAATACTGAAAATCAACAATGAGTTTAAGGTGTAAAACAATGGCAGTAGAAAAAACTAATTCCTCCTCCAGCTTGGCAGAAGTTATTGATCGTATCTTAGACAAAGGTATCGTTGTAGATGCTTGGGTTCGTGTTTCTTTAGTTGGTATTGAACTATTAGCAATTGAAGCCCGCATCGTGATTGCATCCGTAGAAACCTACCTGAAATATGCAGAAGCAGTAGGTCTAACACAGTCCGCCGCAATGCCTGCTTAATTATTCAGTAGATTCTCGAATATCACAGTGAGCTAGTTAGCACTTGTGATATTCCACACTCTTACGGTTCAACTCACAAACAACATTACTTAAGGTACAAAATCATGGCAGTAGAAAAAACTAATTCCTCCTCCAGCTTGGCAGAAGTTATCGACCGTATCTTAGACAAAGGTATCGTTGTAGATGCTTGGGTTCGTGTTTCTTTAGTTGGTATTGAACTATTAGCAATTGAAGCCCGCATCGTGATTGCATCCGTAGAAACCTACCTGAAATATGCAGAAGCAGTAGGTCTAACACAGTCCGCCGCAATGCCTGCTTAATTATTCAGTAGATTCTCGAATATCACAGTGAGCTAGTTAGCACTTGTGATATTCCACATTCTTACGGTTCAACTCACAAACAACATTACTTAAGGTACAAAATCATGGCAGTAGAAAAAACTAATTCCTCCTCCAGCTTGGCAGAAGTTATCGACCGTATCTTAGACAAAGGTATCGTTGTAGATGCTTGGGTTCGTGTTTCTTTAGTTGGTATTGAACTATTAGCAATTGAAGCCCGCATCGTGATTGCATCTGTAGAAACCTACCTGAAATATGCAGAAGCAGTAGGTCTAACACAGTCCGCCGCAATGCCTGCTTAATTATTCAGAATTACCTAATTTGTAATCCTGATATTGATTCTGCTTTTGTTCGCTCATCCTGATGTTTCTAAACCAAGAATTATCAAAAAGGAATCAGCGAAAAAGAGCAGGTATTCTATGAGCTACATTTACTGAATATTCATTATCCAGTAAATGTAGTTCCTTGCAGATGTTAATTATATTGCGGAGAACCTCATGACGGCTTTAATACCAAGACTCCGGCAAGAGCATCAGTCACTCACTGAGGAAGTCCATCAACTATTCAGAGAGACTCGTGAATTCTTGTCCGAAACACAAGCACACAGACAAGAACAAGCTAAAAAGCAAGCACAAGAACTGCGTGCATTCCGCGAAGAACTTGAGTATACAACTCAAGATTTTCTCCAAGAAACAGCTAAAACAAGAGAAGCCCAAGCTAAAGCACAAGCCAAGTTTTTGCATCAGTTCCATAAAAATCTGGAGCAAAACACCCACAACTTTTTAGCAACAACGGCAAAGGACAGAGCTAAAAGAGCTAAAGAACAAAGACGAAATCTGCGGCAATTTCGTCAAGATTTGTTTGCCAGCATTTTCGGTTAGCATTTAGTCAACGCTCTCAAACAATGAAGTGAATTCATTGGCTGTGCTAGATAGTAAAACCCCCCTATCTTCCAGGTTAAACACTGGTTAGACAAGGGGGCGAATTCAACAATGAGTTTAATGTAAAACTTTGAATATTCTAAGATATTGCTTGATTTAATGCAAGGAGTTATTCAAATACAGCAGTCTACCCTCAAGTTATTACCTAACATTATATAAATCCTATAGTTTAAGGGAGTTATTCATATGTAGATACTATCTAATAGTTTCTATATTTAAAATAACACATAGTTTATCGATTGTGTGTACTCACATCAATTCTTTTATTTGGCAACATTTCTTCACTGCAACTTCATCTTATGACCCTTACTGCAAATCATACTGTAAATAATAAAAAAAGAGCCGTTCTTCGTGTTCGTCCTGGACAGTTTGTCGTCACACCCGCAATTGAGCGAGTGGCTATCCGTGCATTACGTTATCTCACATCAGGGTTTGCCATTCACTTGCGTGGCCCGGCTGGTACAGGGAAAACAACTTTAGCTATGCACTTAGCTAACTGTCTCGATAGACCAATTATGTTAGTCTTCGGAGACGACGAATTTAAAAGTTCTGACCTAATTGGTAGTGAATCTGGTTACACCCATAAGAAATTGCTAGACAACTACATTCACAACGTTGTCAAAGTTGAAGATGAACTCAAACAAAATTGGGTTGATTCTCGATTAACTTTAGCTTGTCGTGAAGGTCTGACCCTAGTCTATGATGAATTCAACCGTTCTAAACCAGAAGTAAATAACGTCTTACTTTCGGCCTTAGAAGAAAAAATTCTCACCCTTCCTCCCAGCAGCAACCAACCAGAATATCTCCACGTTCATCCCCAATTTCGGGCTATCTTTACCTCTAATCCAGAGGAATACTGCGGAGTTCATTCAACGCAAGACGCGTTGATGGATCGGTTAGTGACTATTAATATGCCAGAACCTGATGAACAAACTCAAATCGAGATTATAGTTCATAAAACTGGTATTTCTAGAGAAGATGCTCAGTTAATTGTCCGCTTAGTGAAAGCATTCCGGTTAGGAACAGGTGGAGAAAAGACTTCTGGCTTACGGTCTTGTTTGATGATTGGTAAAGTTTGTGCAGAACACAACATCTTGGTTTTACCAGAAAACTCAGATTTTCGAGAAATTTGTGCAGATGTGCTATTTAATCGCACCAATTGGTCTGCTAGTGAAGCTACGACTATTTTCCTAGAATTGCTCAACCAACTGCACACACAGTCACTAGAAGAATCACATCATAACGCTGCATCAGATGAAGCAGTGAATGAGCCGGAAGAAGAGGCAATGGAAGAAAATACTGCGCCTTCCCAGCAAAAAGGCTTAGTGATTAACAAAAATATACCTACAACCGAAGAGTCTAATTAATCGTGACTACCACTCCACTACAGCCAACACGTCCTGCGACTAACTCTAGTCGCACAATTTCTACATCCACACAGGGTTCTACCTTAGCAGATATTCTCGAACGGGTGTTAGATAAAGGAATTGTGATTGCTGGTGATATCTCTGTTTCCATTGCTTCCACGGAACTCTTACATATCCGCATTCGTTTGCTAATTTCTTCCGTTGATAAAGCCCGTGAGATGGGTATAAATTGGTGGGAAAATGACCCCTATCTCAGTAGTAGGTCTCAGGATTTAATTGCAGAGAACCAACAACTGCATCAACGGCTAGAAAGTTTAGAAACTCAGTTACGTATGTTAACAGCAGCCAAGGAGCAAGAGACCGTAACATTATCTGCTCATACTGAGAATGAAGTTAGTAGTCCAATAGAAGCAGATTCTCAACTTGAGGCTTAGTTAATTTCTGCAAACACTCAGAGTAATTTTGCCTCAAGATAGCAGTAATTTTCAGAACTTTAGAAAAGGTAGATGGCATTATGACAATGGTTTGCACTCCGGTTGAAAATCCTGTTGATTTGCCACTCACCACTTCTAAAGCCAATAACAAAGCAGGTTTAGTTCCTCTACTGTTAACTGTAGTGGAACTAGTGCGTCAGCTGATGGAGGCGCAAGTAATTCGACGCATGGATCAGGGATGTTTGAGCGAATCTGAACTAGAACGAGCCGCAGAAAGCTTGCAAAAGTTAGAAGAACAAGTTTTAAATTTATGCGAGATTTTTGAAATCACTCCCGCCGACTTAAATATCAATTTAGGGGATGTCGGGACTCTTCTACCATCCCCTGGTTCTTATTATCCTGGTGAACCTGGAACTCAACCTTCAGTGTTAGAGCTATTAGACCGTCTTTTAAACACTGGGATTGTGGTAGATGGCGAGATAGATTTAGGGTTAGCACAAATCAATCTGATTAATGCCAAATTGCGCTTAGTTTTAACATCAAAACCCTTGTAATTAGTTAATATTTTGCTGATCATGGATTGTGGTTTCTATCTGTATGGTATTTTTCCTGATGCAATTCCCTCAACAATTGCCATCAAAGGATTAGATTCTCAGCCAGTATATAGTCAAGTCATTGATGGATTAAGTTTTTTATATTCAGAAGCAAAGCAAGAAAAATATTTAGCTTCTCGCCGGAATTTACTTAGTCATGAAAAAGTCCTCGAACAAGCCATGCAAGAAGGATTTCGCACACTCCTTCCTTTAAGGTTTGGATTAGTGGTGAAAAGTTGGGATACAGTAATTATCCAACTTATTAAACCATATAAAGAGAAACTAGAAGAATTATTTCAAAAATTGCATGACACGCGAGAAGTAAGCATCAAGATTTTTTGGAATCCCAAAGCTGAATTACAAGCGATGATGGAGTCTAATCCTAGTTTGAAGCAGCAGCGTGACCAAATGGAAGGTAAGGCCTTAAGCATGGAGGAAGTCATTCATATTGGACAATTAATTGAAAGTAATTTAACAGCTCGTAAACAATCTGTAATTCAAACTTTCTTTAATGAGTTGAAACCTTTGGCCAATGAAGTGGTAGAAAGTGACCCCATGACAGAGGACATGATTTACAACGCTGCTTTCTTGATTCCCTGGGATAAAGAATCTTTATTTAGTGAGCGCGTAGAAGCGATTGATCAACAATTTGGTGAACGTTTACGCATTCGCTACAATAATTTTACAGCACCATATACATTTGCTCAAATTAATGCTTAGGAGTCAATATTATGTTGGGGAAAATCTTACTATTTCCGGTTATGGGGCCAATCAGTGGACTTGTGTGGATTGGGGAGCAAATTCAAGAACGTGCCAACACTGAATTTGATGCTAAAGAAAATTTACATAAACAATTATTAAGCTTACAACTATCCTTTGATATGGGCGAAATCTCAGAGGAAGAGTTTGAGGAAAAAGAGGAAGAACTGCTATTGAGAATTCAAGCTTTAGAAGAAGAGTTAAATGTAGATGAAGAAGTAGCAGCAGATGAAGATTTGATACTACAACCAGCCTTGGCGAACATCTCAGAGTTAAATCTAGATGAAGAGGTAGAAGCAGATGAAGATTTAATCCTGCAACCAGCCTTGGCGAACGTCTCAGAGTTAAATGAAATTTACCAAGAAACTCCAAAAATGAGTACAGATTATGAAGATAAGGAGAATCTAGTATTATCACCTTAGTTAAATGCACTGATGATATTAAGTGTGTTGTGCATACTTTGGTAAGTGTAATTAGGACTGACAGTGAAATCCAATAATTAAAAACCCGCATCTGCGGGTTAATAATTTATTATTTGCTGTAACCAATTAATATTCTATTTCAAAAGTTTGGTAGTTATTGGATTCAAAGGGTATTTGTGGATAGGATATAGAAGGATAAGTATTCGTATCTGAAGACCGTAAATTTTGGATATTCCTTTCTGTACCTTCTATCTGGGTTTGAAGAGTGATCAAGCGTTGTTTAAGTAGCACTGTACGCTGTTCAATAAAATTGAGTTCTTGCTTAATTCGCTGTTGTTCCGTAACTAATTTATAAAGTTCTAACTGATTAGAAGCCTCAGATTTACTACGAGGCATAGTAGTAACTTTAGGTCTGATTGCTCCTCGATTACGAGTTTTCTTCATAAGACTTACCTGAATTAATTGATAGCATTATAACTAAAATTTTTATGATGTAAAGAGATTAAGAATTGAATAGATTTATTTATTTCTAGTACAAAAAATAAAATATTTTCTGCAATTAAAATGATGCGATCGCAAAATTTATACACTTACGCTTTCCTGAAAACTCCCGATTTTCCCTTAACCTTACCAGAGGGAAATATAGCTCCAGTAATTTTGATAAATGGGGCTAATGTATCAGCTATTGTCGAACTGGGAATATCTCCAGCCACATATCAAAATGATGATGAACAAGTCATCAAGATGGTGTTAGCTCACGACCGTGTGATTCGGGAACTATTCCAGCAAACGACAATTTTACCTCTGAGATTTGGAACTCATTTCCATTCCCAAGAAAGCTTGCTCAATCACATAGACGATCATGCTGAAGAATACTTACAGAAGCTTAAAAATCTTCAAAATAAAGATGAATACACATTAAAACTCGTCCCCCAAGTATTAGCAGAGCCAAAACAGCTAGCAGTAGGTAGTGGAAGAGATTATTTTTTAGCTAAAAAACAATACTATGAAAAGCAAAAAATTTTTAATCTTGACCAAAATGAGCAGAGAAATCAATTAATTGACAACATCACAGAAATTTATCCATCATCCGTTATAGTACAACAACAAGCAGAAGAATTTCGCTTATATTTTTTAATTGATCGTCATGAGCAAGCTGCCCTTTTAGCACAGGTTGCAGTTTGGCAAAAAGCTTCTCCTCACTGGAATTTAATTTTAGGAGAACCTCTTCCCCCGTATCACTTTATTTAATTATCTGCAACTTATTATGAAATATTACGACTCTCTAAATTTAGTTATGTTTAGCGGCAAGGGAGGGGTTGGTAAAACTACTCTCGCTTGCAGTTTCGCTCGTTATTGGGCGAGAGAATTTCCGCAGGAAAAGATTTTGTTACTATCGACAGATCCCGCCCACTCTTTAGGAGATGTCTTACTCACAGAAGTTAAAGATATTGCTTTACCATTAACTGATTTACCAAATTTGAGCGTTCAAGCCTTAGATGCAGAAAAGTTATTATTAGAGTTTAAGGGCAAATATAGCCGTTTTTTAGAACTACTCGTTGAGCGTGGTAGTTTAGCAGATGGGGATGATTTAGCACCCGTTTGGGATTTAGACTGGCCTGGTTTAAATGAATTAATGGGGTTATTAGAAATTCAACGCTTATTAGCGGAAAAAGAAGCTGATCGTGTAGTTGTAGATATGGCCCCTTCTGGACACACGTTAAATCTATTGCGCCTAAAAGATTTTTTAGATGTTATCTTAAATTCTTTAGAATTATTTCAAGAAAAACACCGCGTCATTACTAGAAGTTTTACAGGTAGTTATACAGCTGATGAAGTCGATGACTTTTTAGTAGAAATGAAGACTCAACTAGCAGAAGGTAGACGCTTGCTGCAAGATGAGAAATTTACAGGTTGCTTAGTTGTGGGTATTTCTGAGCCGATGTGTCTTTTAGAAACTGAGCGTTTTATTGACAGTTTAGCCACCCTAGAAGTACCATTTGCTGGTTTATTTATTAATAGAATATTAACCAACGCAGAAATCGAACCTGACCGTTACGCCGAACAGCAAAATCTCCTGGATAAATACTTACATCTGGTGAATCAACAGCCTGTATTTACCGTTCCCCAACAGAGAGTAGAACCATTGGGTGGAGTATCTTTAGATGCTTTAGCAGCGCAAATTCAAAAAATTCAGAGTGTGGAACTAGTAGCAGCACCGGAAGTTCATTGGCCGGCTAAAATTTTACCTAGCTTTACAGATTTTGTGAATGAAGGATGTCAATTAATTATTATTGGGGGTAAAGGAGGTGTTGGTAAAACAACGGTAGCTGCTGGTATAGCCTGGGCTTGTGCTGAAAGACATCCAGATAAGAAAATCCGTGTGATTTCTATAGATCCAGCCCATTCTTTAGGGGATGCTTTTGGAAAAGATTTAGGTCATGAACCGATATCTTTGACACATAACTTGAGTGGACAAGAAATCGATGCTAATCAAGTTTTAGAACAATTCCGGGCTGATTATCTGTGGGAATTAGCAGATATGATTAGCGGCGAAGGTTCACAAACAGATACAACGGTAAATATTGCCTATGTTCCAGAAGCTTGGAGACAAATTATGTCCCAAGCTTTACCAGGGATTGATGAGATGTTGTCCCTTGTAACAGTGATGGATTTATTAGATAGCAATCAGCAAGATTTAATTATTTTAGATACAGCACCTACAGGTCACTTGATGCGATTTTTAGAAATGCCATCGGCTTTAAGTGATTGGTTATCTTGGATATTTAAACTGTGGATTAAATATCAAAATGTTTTGGGTAGAGTAGATTTTATTGGACGATTAAGAGGACTACGACAACAAGTTGTCCAAGCACAAAAGAAATTAAAAAATCCCCAACATACGCAATTTGTGGGCGTGATTCAATCAGAAGCAGCAATTATATCTGAACACATTCGCTTAACAGCATCCCTGAAAAATATGGGTGTGAGTCAGCGTTATGTAGTGCAGAATCGCTACCGTCAAGAGGTGAAAATCGATGAAAGTTTATTTCCAGAGCAAATTATGATTCGTTTACCGAACTTGCCTCGCTCTGTTGAGCCTCTTGCCCGAATTAAGGGGGCGGCGAATCTTTTATTTGAAGTTGAGGAATTAACTACAAATAAACGCTGAATTATTAGTCAATTTTGGGAGTGATTGTATGAGTGAATTTTTCAAAGGCTTTGAGCAATTATTAGATTTGGTAAAAACTTTAGAAGAGAAAATTGAGAAGGGAGAAATTAAGACGGATGTGCAGATTAATTCACGTCCGATGAGTAGTATTCCCCGCTATGGGACGATACCGCGTCCTAGCAATATGGGTAATGATGTCGGTACTAGTCGGTTTCGCACTCCAGCTGCGCCTAGTTCTAATAGTGGGAATGGTGATGAGGCTGAAGTTGTCCCACCCCATAGCTCTGTAGACTATACGTTAAAGGATGTGGGGGGATTGGGAGAGGTTCTCAAAGAACTCAAAGAGTTAATTGCCATACCCTTAAAACGTCCCGACTTATTGGCGAAATTGGGACTTGAAGCAACAAGAGGCGTATTGTTAGTTGGCCCTCCTGGGACGGGAAAAACTCTGACGGCGCGCGCTTTAGCTGAAGAATTGGGTGTGAACTACATTGCTTTAGTAGGGCCGGAAGTCATCAGTAAATACTATGGAGAGGCGGAACAAAGACTGCGGGGGATTTTTGAAAAAGCCGCGAAAAATGCTCCTTGTATTATCTTTATTGACGAAATCGATAGTTTAGCACCCGATCGCAGTGCGGTAGAAGGGGAAGTGGAAAAACGTCTAGTTGCTCAATTATTGAGTTTGATGGATGGTTTTTCCCAAAGTCAAGGCGTGATTGTGTTGGCAGCCACTAACCGTCCCGACCATCTTGATCCGGCGTTGCGTCGTCCAGGAAGGTTTGACCGAGAAGTACAATTCCGCGTCCCTGATGTCAAAGGACGCAAAGAAATATTGCAAATCCTCACTCGTTCGATGCCTTTAGAAGCAGCCGTTGATTTAGATGCGATCGCAGAACGGGCGGTGGGATTTGTCGGGGCTGATTTGAAAGCTGTCTGTCAAAAGGCTGCTTACACTGCTTTACGTCGTCAAGTCCCTTCTATAGATGGCGAGATTCCAGAGAATATGACAATAAGTGCAGCCGATTTCTTACAAGCCCTCAAAGAAATCAAACCGGCTGTCCTACGAAGTGTAGAAGTAGAAGTTCCTCAAATTGCTTGGGATGATATTGGCGGTTTGGATAACATTAAACAAACCTTACGGGAATCTGTCGAAGGGGCGTTACTCTATCCAGAACTTTATTTACAAACCAAAGCCCTAGCACCCAAAGGGATTTTGTTGTGGGGGCCTCCAGGAACAGGTAAAACTTTGTTAGCCAAAGCCGTCGCTTCCCAAGCGAGAGCCAACTTTATTGGTGTCAATGGCCCAGAATTAATGAGTCGTTGGGTAGGCGCGAGTGAACAGGCGGTGCGAGAATTATTTGCCAAAGCCCGTCAAGCAGAACCTTGCGTAGTCTTTATTGATGAAATCGACACCTTAGCCCCCGCACGCGGTAGTTTTAGTGGGGATTCAGGAGTGAGCGATCGCATCGTTGGACAATTACTGACTGAGTTGGATGGGATAGAAGTAGGTAGCACTATCCTCGTGATTGGTGCGACCAATAGACCTGATGCTCTTGACCCAGCTTTGTTACGCGCCGGACGCTTGGATTTACAGATGAAAGTTGATTTACCAGACTTGGCTAGTCGTCTGGCGATTTTGCAAGTCCATTGTCAAGGAAGACCACTAGACAATGTGGATTTGAACTATTGGGCAGAGATGACGAAAGATTGGAACGGTGCAGATTTAACTTTACTTAGCAATCAAGCGGCTGTAGAAGCTATTCGTCGTTTCCGTGCGGAAGGTCTAGCAGATCCGACTGAAATTAAGATTTCCAACGATGACTTCAATTATGCTTATCAAGTGTTAACAGAGCAGCGTGCAGGTTAGCGTTGTTGATTGGGAATGAGTTTTGTTTCGCGCAGAGACGCAAAGGCGCGAAAAATATACCTAATTTTGATCCTCCTCTTCCCCACCCCAGTTTATGGGGCGGGGTTTTTTTATGTTGTTTGAGCGGTCAGACTGCATTATCTGAAACGAGCAGCAGCTTGTTGACTGGCTGCATCTGCGGCGGCAATTAACGGTTTGCCCATGTCTAACACAGCTTTTTTCAATTGAGAATCGGCTTTTTCTGGTGAACCAACCCCAAAAGGTGGTGCAGGGTTATATTCCAACAATAATTCCAGAAATTTAGCCGTATCTTCCCCACGCAAAACAGCAGCAATAGTGAGAGCGAAATCAATCCCTGCGGTGACACCGCCGCCTGTGATCCTTCCATCGCGGTCTATCACCACTCGTTCGTGACTGACTTCTACACCCATTGAGGCCAACTGTTCCCGAAAAGCCCAATGACAAGCTGCACGATATCCTTGCAGTAAACCCGCAGCCGCTAAAATTAGCGAACCTGTACACACAGCTGTAACATACTTAGTTGTTTGTGCTTGCTTTTGCAGAAACTCCAGCATTTCCGCATCTTGCATCATCTCTACAGTTCCCATCGCCCCACCAGGAACACATAAAACATCGAGTTGCGGACATTCAGCAAAAGTAGTAGTCGGTAAAATTGCTAACCCATTGCTGACAACAGGTTCTAAGTTTTTCCACAACAGCAAAACTTGAGTATCAGGCATCATTGAAAAAACTTGATGCGGCCCTGTAATATCTAACTGGGTCATATCAGGATAAATGACTAAACCGATTGTGTGTTTTACACTTGACATACTGTTATTTCCCAGACTGTGATGAATACAGTTATCCTAGAATTGGATATTTTGGCTGACAATTACCCAGTTGAGTACACTTTGATTCATGTCTTACGCGTTACAGGCATTAATTGAGCAAATAGCTAACGCTCCTTCACAAAGAAAACTCTGCTCCTACTACATGGATGCGGCCGGAGATTTATTTGCTAGCCAACACTGGAGTATTTATTTACATGGTCAGCCAGGGCAAAGTGGCAATATTGAAATGAAAGGCTTACCTGATAGTTTCATTGATTATTACTCGACTTTCGGTAAAAATTTAGATCAGGTAATGCAGTATGTAATTTCTCATCATGCCCCTGCCCATGAGCAAATTATTTTTACTGAAGCAGCTTGGAAGCAAAGTGATTTATATCAAAGTGGCTGCGGCAGAATATATGATCATGAGCATATTATGACTGGGCCGATTGTCGGTGATGGTAAGCTGATTGGCACAGTTAACTTTGCCCGTACTAGTGGAACGCCAGCATTTAATACTCAAGATTTGCTGCAATTAAGTGCCATTTGCGCCCATATTTCCGCTAAATTAGCCAATTTGCGTTCTTCAGAGCAGTTAAGTTTACTCAACCCTGAGATGGGTTTAACTCCGCGAGAAACCCAGATTGCTGGTTTGGTGGCGCAAGGTCTGACTAATGCAGAAATCGCGGCGCAATTATGGATTAGTCAAAATACAGTCAAGCAGACTTTAAAACGAATGTTTCGGAAGTTGGGTGTATCTGCAAGAGCTGAGATGGTGGCAAAGTTACGAATTTTTTGACCAAAAGAGTGTTGAGTGCTGAGTAATAAGTGCTGTTAGCGGTAGCGCGGCGTTTAGCCGGTGCTGAGTAAAAAGTGAGATGGCGTTGCATAAATGCGTGATGAATTAAGCTTTTCTAGCAAAGTAAACTACCGATTTTTTGCGCCTTTGCGCCTACCCTTCTCCTTCCCTGCGGGACGCTACGCGAACGGAGACGCTAACGCGAACGGGTTCCGCGTTAGCGGTATGCGCGAAACATAAATCATCCCATTAATCAGCAACGCTAGTAAGATTAATTGCACGGGCTGAACGCCGTGCTACCGCTAACAGCACTAACGAATGTTAACAAATCCCAATCCTTACACTCTCTCAAGATAGATTTCAGCACCAATCATTACCTCTGATAGATAATCTCTAGAAAAATTAGTAGTTAAGTAAAAAATAAGCGTATGTACTAGCAATTAAGCAACTTATCCTGTGGGGCGGCATTCATGGCGGAGCTTCCTGATCAACCTTGGACACTTTCTTTAGACGAAATTTTGCGTCAGCTTCATGTCTCTTCAGATGCAGGTTTGACGGAATCAGAGGTAGAACAACGACGCAAGCAATATGGTGAAAATCGCTTGCAGGAAGTTAAAGGGAAAAGTGCTTGGCGCATATTTATAGAACAATTCCAAAGTTTGATTATTGGTATCTTAGCTGTAGCGGCGGTTTTATCTTTCGCTTTTAGTCAATGGATTGAGGGAATCGCGGTAATTATTGCCATTGTGATTAATACGGCAATTGGTTTTTTTACAGAATACAAAGCGATTCGCTCAATGGAAGCACTGCAAAAACTCAGTAGCACGACAGCGAAAGTCAGACGTAATGGGAGATTGCAAGAAATTCCGGCGGTGGAATTAGTTCCTGGGGATATTGTCATTGTAGAAAGTGGGGATGCGATCGCAGCTGATTTACGCATTATTGAAGCTGCAAGTCTGCAAGTCAATGAATCATCACTGACGGGGGAATCTCTTCCCGTAGGTAAAGATGTGCAACCGTTAAACGCAGATATACCCTTAGCAGAACATCATAATATGTTGTACAAGGGTACGGCTTTAACCCGTGGTTCTGGGTCAGGGGTGGTGGTAGCCACGGGGATGAAAACCCAGTTAGGTCATATTTCTGAGTTAGCACAACGAGCGGGAGCAGAAGACAAAACGCCCCTAGAAAAGCGATTGGATGAGTTGGGTCAGTGGTTAGTTTGGGTGACAATTGCCATTGTGATTGTTGTAGCGATCGCTGGCATTGTGGCAGGTAGAGATGTATTCTTGATGGTAGAAACTGCGATCGCTCTAGCAGTAGGAGCAGTTCCAGAAGGATTACCAATTGTGGCGACTGTCGCCTTAGCGCGGGGAATGTGGCGCATGGCGAAACGTCATGCACTAATTAACCAACTCTCGGCGGTGGAAACTTTAGGTGCAACTAGCGTCATCTGCACTGATAAAACGGGGACACTCACAGAAAATCAAATGACTGTCAGCCGCATATTTATAGATGCGGGGGAAGTTCAAGTCACTGGCGAAGGATTAGCAACCCAAGGCGAATTTCAACGCAACCATCAAAAGTTGAATCCTTCCGAAGATAAAGTCCTCCCAGCACTGTTAGAAGTGGGGATATTATGTAACAATGCAGCTTTGCAGCCAGAAGGCTCAAATGAAAGTCGGGTAGTAGGCGACCCAATGGAAGTTGCATTATTAGTTGCAGGTGCAAAAGCAGGGATGCAGCGTCCGCAATTGCTGCAAAAAATCCCAGAAGTACGGGAAGAAGCCTTTGACCCAGATTTGAAAATGATGACGACGATTCACAAAATCGAAGGACAGTATCGATTTGCAGTCAAAGGTGCGCCAGAAGCGGTGCTGCAAGCTTGTACTCGTGTTCTCACCGACTCAGACACAGTGCAAATGACTGAAGAAGTACGACAAGATTGGCAAGAAAGAATCAATCAATTAGCACAACAGGGTTTAAGAACTCTCGCCTTAGCGCAAAAAATCACTCAATCAGAGAAAGCCGACCCCTACGCAGATTTAACATTATTGGGAATTGTGGGTTTATTAGATCCTCCCCGTGAAGAGGTGATACCAGCGATTAAAGAATGTCAGGAAGCGGGAATCAGAGTCGTGATGGTGACAGGCGACCAACCTGTAACTGCTAAAAATATTGCGATCGCTGTCGGTTTAACAGACAATCAACAAGCAGATGTAATTAAAGGTCAAGACCTGAAAAGCTTTGAGGAACTATCACTAGATGAACGCCAGCGTATCGTCCAAGCTGCGGTTTTAGCGAGAGTTAGTCCCGAACAAAAGCTGAATTTAGTTGATTTACATCAACGTCATCAAGCCGTAGTAGCGATGACTGGTGATGGTGTCAACGATGCGCCAGCTTTGAGGAAAGCTGATATCGGCGTAGCAATGGGACAGAGGGGAACTCAAGTTGCTAAAGAAGCGGCTGATATGGTACTCCAAGATGATGCTTTTGCTTCGATTGTGGCGGCGGTAGAACAGGGTAGAGCGATTTTTAATAATATTAGGAAGTTCACTGTTTATCTTTTATCTGGGAATGTCGGTGAGATTATCTTAGTAGCAACCGCCTCATTATTGAATGCACCTTTACCACTTTTACCATTGCAGATATTGTATATTAACGTTGTTAATGATGCCTTTCCCGCCTTGGCTTTGGGTGTAGGAGAAGGTGAACCCGCCTTAATGAAACGTCCACCTAGACCAGCAAATGAGCCAATTTTAACTCGTCGTCATTGGCTGGCGATCGCAGGTTACGGATTAGTGATTGCAGCCACTTTAGGTGGTGCTTTTATTCTGGCTTTAACTTGGCTGGGATTGAACGAACAACAAGCAGTGACGATTACATTTATGACCTTGGGTTTTACGCGATTGTGGCACGTTTTCAATATGCGCGATCGCGATTCTGGTTTGCTGCAAAATGAGATTACCCGCAATCCTTATGTGTGGGGCGCGCTGATTTTTTGTACAGGATTGCTATTAATCGCTGTTCATGTTCCTGTATTATCAGATGTATTGCAAACAGCTGATCCTGGTGTTTATGGATGGTTATTAATTGTGGGGATGAGTCTTGTACCTTTAATTATTGGGCAAATTGCAAAGTTAATTAATCGTCAAAAAGGGAAACATAAAAGAAATAAATAGTATTTAATATTATTGATATTCGCTCAAGATTTGATAAATCTTGAGCGATAGAAAAATTTCAGATCAACGATTTAATCAGCTTTTGATTAAATAGAATTAATCACGGTAAGGACGGCAATCGTAGCAATAACGGCAGTAATATTTACGATCCCTGTCTCGATCATCTCCTCTAAAATCTCCGCGATCGCCACCACGGTCTTGTCCACCAGCAATAATTTGCTGTTCTGTTGTAGATAAATCAACCAGTAAATCAGATGCAATAATTTGTTTTGACATGATTGTTAGCCTCACTTACGTATATAGGTTTAGACAACCTATAGCCTTAATATATAGATATATTTTTAATAGATTAAATTAACCTCTAGCGAGAAACTTAGCTGTTGAATTTCTCGCTAGAGGTAGATGTTAATTGAGCTAATTTTTCCAAGCGGGTTTATAATCTGGGGTCTATTGGTTCACTCTCCAAAGCTAGAATCCCAAACACACATTCATGGACACGACGTAAAGGTGCATGACTCACAAATCTCTCCAATGCTTCCACACCCAAAGCAAATTCGCGCATGGCTAGGGAACGCTTCAAAGATAAACCCCGTTGACGCAGACGTTGTAAATTATCTACGGCTGAATATTCAGGCCCGTAGATAATTCGCAGATATTCCTGTCCACGACACTTCACCGCAGGCTGGACAATACCCCGACTACCTTTGACAATAAACTGCATAGGTTTTACTACCATCCCCTCACCGCCTGCTTGTGTCATTTCTGACCACCAATGCACCCCCTCAGCTTGGCTACTGGGGTCAGTTAAATCGATGACTTTGTAATTAGTTGCTAGAAGTAAAGCCGGGTCTGAGTGGGAGATTTTGGCGGCTTGTTCCATGTGCCAACGATGGTCTTTATCGGTGTGAACTTGTCCCTCGGTGGCTAAAATGTGGAAGGGTGCAAGTTTTAAATCTGCAATATCATCAACTTGCCAACAATAGCGACGGTAAGCAGCGACGTATTGACTCGCCATCTCTGCGCGTTGTTGGTAGTGAGTGAGTAGGGTAGTGACATCTAAATTGCGCGTATTAGCCTGTTCTAATAAAGTTACAGCATCATTTAAAGCGAGGTGTGATGCAACTCCCACAGGTGCATATTGTCCCCTTAGCAAACCTTGCGCCTTAGCTGACCAAGGCATTAATTCACAATCTAAACACACCCAATCTGTATTAAACTCTGACCAAAAGTTACTGGCAGTTAAAGCATGATTCACCCTTGCTAAGACTTGCGCTTCTAATGCTGGGTCATCAAAAAAGCGTCTGCCGGTGCGGGTGTAGCAAATTCCTATACCTTCATCCACCACCCCAAATCTTTTTTCGGTGGCGGCGATATCACGACAAATCACCGCAATTACCCGTGAACCCATGTGTTTTTCTTCACAGACTACCTCTGTAATTCCTTGGGTTTGGTAGTAGGTAAAAGCTTGGGTGGGGTGTTCCAAGTAACCAGGGATGGAAGATGTCTCAGGTGGGGACATGGTAGGCGGTAGGTAAATCAGCCATTTGGGGTTAGCTGCAAACCGACTCATGATTTCTAAAGCTGCGATCGCATTTTCTGCCCGGATGGTAACATTGGGCTGGAGTTTAGTATTAATAATCCGCTTACCCAAGACATCCTCAATATTCAGTACATCATCTAATTCTTGTTGTGCTGTCCGAGTAATACTTTTATTGCCTAATGGTTTCGTTGGTTCACGGTAAACACGCGCCGCCGGTACACTCACCAATTCTTTTTCGGGATAGCGTAAGGCGGTTAATTTCCCACCATAAACACAGCCTGTATCAATATCAATCGTATTATTCAACCATTCCGCTTCCGGGACAGGGGTATGACCGTAAACTACCAAAGCCTCACCCCGATAATCTGCCGCCCAATTGTAACGCACAGGCAAGCCAAACTCATCAATCTCACCCGTCGTTTCTCCATACATAGCAAATTCCCGCACCGCACCAGAACCGCGTCCTTGCATTTCCGCTTTCATCCCGGCGTGAGCCACCACCAAGTGTCCGTCATCCAGGACATAATGACTGATGAGAGAATCTAAAAATCCTGCGAGTTCTTGGCTGAAAGGTTCACGCACCCCATCAGGTAACGCTTCCATTTCATCAATACTTTGCTGTAACCCGTGAGTTATCTTGACATTTTTACCCCGTAATTTTCGCAAAAACTTGTGTTCATGATTACCACAAACACAAAAGCCTGTCCCGGCTGCAACCATATTCCGCACTAACTTGACTGTATCCAAAATGCGGGGGCCACGGTCTACTAAATCACCAAGAAACACAGCTTTACGTCCTTCTGGGTGGTAATAGGTGGGGAAATTCCAAAAGGATGGGACATTGGGCATTGGGCATTGGGCATCGGGCATTGGGGTAAAATCTTCTGTGCTTCCTTGTCTCCCTTGTCTCCCCTGCTCCCTGCCCTCCTGCCTCCTCACGTAGCCTAACTGTTGTAGTAATGCTTCTAATTCATCACAGCAACCGTGAATATCGCCGATGATATCAAAGGGGCCGTGTTCGTGTTTTTTGTTATTCCATAGAGGTTGAATTTCGATTTCAACAGATGCAATTTCCTCCACAGATTTTAGAGTATAGACATAACGGAAACCCTCTTTTTCTAGACTGTGCAGAGAACGCCGTAACATTTGAGTGTGACGACGCACGACATGAGAACCGAAATTGCGATCGCTTCTTTTTTGATTTCTTTCATGACATAATGCTTCTGGTAAATCAAAAACTATCGCCACAGCAAAACAATGATATTGTTTCGCCATTTGCAGTAAAGCCTTACGGTCTTCCGCCTGCACATTAGTAGCATCAATCACAGTCAACTTACCTGCGGCTAATCTTTTAGCTGCAATATAGTGCAGCACATCAAAAGCATCCCCAGAAGCCGACTGATTATTTTCATCATTAGAAACCAACCCCCGACAAAAATCAGAAGACAACACCTCAAAACTCTGGAAATGGTGACGTGCGAAAGTCGATTTTCCCGCGCCAGAAGCACCAATCAAAACAACCAAAGATAACTCAGGAATAGTAATTTTCATAATTAATAGTCAATAGTCATTAGTCAATAGTCATTAGTTTCTCTTTTTATCTTTCTCTGCGCCTTTGCGCCTTTGCGTGAGTAATATTAACTATACAATTCAACTAAATGAACCACTATAGATTATGTAATAACTCAGCAACAAACTGACTATATTCATCCTTCATCGGTAAATCTAAATCCCGCCGAATGCGTCGCCGTAACACAGGAACACTTTCACCAGTGATAGGATTAAATCCTTCTTTTTGATATTCTTCCCAATAAAGACCCACACCCCGTTTTTGCCAATTAGGAAGCTGATTAAAATTAATCCCATGTTGGAATAACATTTCATTTTTATCAGCCACAGATAACCCTTTCATCATACTAGTGGCTTGCGTTGCGCTTTGACCATCACGCCGTAGACACCAATAGCAATGAGCATTCAAAGCATTTCTGTGAGCATCTTCGTGTCGCCAACGAAAATAATTTACCACTTCTTCCACATTGGGAAGTTGTGAAATGCGACAATCAAAACAACCCATATCACCTAATAGTAAAGAAAATTTTGCGCTAGCTTCTCCTGCTAAAACTGAGTTTAATTTTCTCACCTTACGATTGAATGTAGCTTCATGATATGCAAACAGTAAGGAAATTTCATCACTTTGAGTATAGGCATACTGAATATCAATACCGCAATTCATTAAATGCTCAATTGTTGTCAGCAACATATCTCGAAATCTGACATCGTAAGGAGCTTCAAACTTATGTACTTCTTTAGTCAGACGAGTAAAACTACGTCCATCTAATCTAGCAACTATATAAATTCCAGGTAATACACAATGATCGTGGGCTGTTTCAAACACCCGCATTCTACTATCTAATTCATCAAATTTCACGCTGCCATTCCTCAATAATAAATGAATAATTTAAATCTGGTTTAACCTTATAAATTGCATCAAAACCCTCTTCCCAATTTGGTAAAACCAGTTTTTTATACGTCCCTAATAACCCCACAAGCGGCACAACTTGTTTAGCAGGTCTTTGACTATTTCTTTTTTTACACTCCTCTAATTCAGTTTGAAAATAATACCCCACAACTCGAAAACCTTGCGCCTTAGCTGGGATAATATAACGCTGTCTTTCTTCTACAGTCGGATTAGTATTATCGACAACAAAAGATTGTTTACTCTCCAAACAAGCGTGTAAAAAAATCTGCTCTCGATGACGAGTTTTGAGCATATCTAGATTAATGCGAATGTGGGTGTGAAAAAAATAGTGACAATAGAAAGTCGATTTACCTGCGCCTTGAATGCCAATAAAAATAACTACTTCCATTCCTCATAAATAGATTAATTATTGTAACTAAAAACTGCCATTTGTGTAGGTGAACCGACTTCTGTATCTTCCTCCCCTATCGCTTGCAACTCCACAGCATAACCAAACTTTTCTACTATTTTATTTGCCCAAGCTTGAAACTGCGATCGCGTCCATTCAAAACGGTGGTCTTTATGTCGCAATTTCCCCGCCGGCAGATTTTCAAATTTCACATTATATTCAATATTCGGCGTTGTTACTATCACCGTTTTGGGTTTAGCGAACTCAAACAAGACTCGCTCAAATGACCCCAAACGCGGTAAATCTAAACTAAATGCTCAATCACCTCAATGACAGTCGCAGCATCGTAACCAGCAAAGCGTTTATCTTGATAAGTCAACGCACTCTGAATCAGTTGTAATCTTTCCCATTGATTCCGAGGAAGTCTTAACCTATCTAATCGTTCTTGAGCAATTTCTAACGATCTATAGGAAACATCCACACCTGTAACTTGCTCAAAAAAGCTATCTTTAATGAGCAATTTTAATAAATTCCCTTGACCACAACCTAAGTCAATTACACGCCGAGAATTACTTTCTTTCAAAGCAGTAACTACCGCATTCATACGCTGCTGATTTAAACTAATCGGCTTTTCTACCGCCGCCTCTTCCTCAGCGTGAGTTGCTTCTGTACTATCAGGATCAGGATTATCTTCCTCTACTAACTGTGCTAATGCTTGACGCGTCAAACGGTGCTGACGTTTCAAATAACGTCTAGTGATTTGTTCCTTAGCTGGATGTTGCGACAACCAACCCTCACCATGACGCAGTAATTTTTCGATTTCTTCTTCCCCTACCCAATAGTGTTTATCATCATCAAGTACAGGAATTAAAACATAGAGATGACTTAACAAATCACTGACTGTGAGAGTATTTTGTAATTCCACAGTGAAATATTTACTCTCTCCCCACTCTGGGAATTTTTCATCTAAAAGATGACCAGTAGCTTTGACAGTGTAACCCAAAGGCTCAAACAAGTCCCGCAGGAAACCTTCACCACCACGACAGGGTAATACAGATATTTTGACTAATAAAGGTATGGGAGTTTGGGCTAATTCTGGTCTATCTTTACTGCGTCCACCCAAAGCCGTGCTGAATACTTGTGCGATCGCAACACTCATAAAAGATGATGCCACATAAGGGCGATCATTGACATACTGTTCTAAACTCGCACTCCTACCCCGTACCAATTTTACCGGGTCAACATCTAATAACAACGCTGCCGTACAGCGATCGCTATTTGCTTCTGGGTAAAATACGTGTGCCTGTCCAAAACTCAAAGCAAAGGACTGACAACGCTCTGGGTGTTTATGGAGTAAGTAGCCTAACTCCGTCGCTGGGGAGTAAGTCGTGGTGATAGTAAGCAGCATTCACTGGTATGGAAATATGCGAATAGTTAATGAATACCGCTCCAGCGTAAGCGATTACGGAAATCAATAATGGTGTTGTTGAGGAATATTAAGTTTGCAGTTAGGAAGGGGAAAGGGGAGATCATTGTGTATCAAATGTAAAATCAAAATTACGAAGTTTCAACCTTACTTTTAAATAATTCCTGAAAACAGGGTATTGTGAGATGCTGAATCAAATTAAGACTCGCTAAAATCTTATACAGCTATTCAGTATTTCCATTACCAAATGAGCAACCAGATACCTTACATTTATCGCCAGCAGGCCAAGGACTTTTTAGCTAAATTTGCTAAAGCATTAGAATCTCCAGAATCTAACCCACTGCTGTTTCAGGTTTACGGGTTTGGAGGAGTTGGCAAAACTACCCTCATCAAAAAGCTAAAAGAGATGCACGAGTCGCAAGCTGACTTTGCCGCAGTATCTTTTGGCCTTACACCAGATATCCAAACGCCACTGAAGTTAATGGAGAAGCTTTATGAGCTATTACCAAAATCTACTGGACTTTCCCTAAGAAATTTATCACATAAACCCGATCCGTTTACGTCACTTTATGAGCAATATTATGAGACTTTTTATAAGCTTAAAACTGAACCAGTTCGAGGTAAATCAGTTGATACAGAACAACAAAACACGGTTAAAGATTGGCTGGAACTAGGAACAGGAACACTGCTAGCAACAGGTGCAGCCTACTTGGGAGATCCTGGAACAGCATTAAGTTTAGGTCTGGATGCTGTGGTCAAAGCTGGAGGAATGTTATCGGATGCACCACAGGCGATTAAATCAAGTAAAGAGCGTATGCAAGAACTATTGCAACAGCATCCAGCAACGAAAAATGACAAAGAGCTTCAGGAATTAATGCTCGAACCCATACCTAAGTTAACTCATGCCTTTGCTCAGGGTTTGATACAGAAAGCTCAAAAGCATAATCACTCCACTGTGTTGATTTTAGATACCTATGAAAAAGCACCACCAGACATTGACACTTGGCTTTGGCAGTATTTATTAGAAGATACGACTTTAAAATCTTATCCTGTTCGCCTTGTGGTAGCAGGACGGCGTTCTCTACTTGAGAAGGAAAGTTGGCGTAAATTTCAGCAGGATAGGGATTTGATTTATGAACAACGACTAGATGAATTCAATAAAGAACAGACAAAGGAATATCTTCAGCATATCGGCATTACCAAATCTGGTGATATTCAGAAAATATATAAAGCAACTAAAGGTTTACCTTATTATCTTCAATGGATTAAACGAGAGAAGGAAGCCAATAGAGAGATTGATTTTTCTCGTGGCAACCAAGAAATTACTAATCTACTACTGCAAGGATTGAGTACAAAGCAAAAGGAAATAGTCCAAATAGCAGCTTGTTGCCGTTGGTTTTATCGGTCGTTAATTGAGTATTTAATGCAAAAACAAGGAATAGACTTTGAAACTGGTGCTTGTGCTAATTTCAACTGTTTTGATTGGCTAATAAAGTGTGATTTTGTTGAGTTTGTTCAAGGTCGCTATCGCTTGGATGATGTGGCCCGTAATGTTTTTCGACTTTCATTCTGTCAAGATGATAAAACACAATTTCGTGCAATCCATGAATTGCTAGCTATATATTTTGAGCAACAAGCGAACCAAGAAGTTACCCAATATAGTCCTGAGCCAGAAAAATACGAAAACGCTGATTGGCGACAGCACACTGCTGAATTTCTCTATCATGCTCTTTTTGCAAGAAGAGATGAAGGTCAGCGTCAATTCATATCCCATTTGTTTGCTTCTCGCTATTTAAAGCAACTGGAAGTAGTGATGATTCCTTTTGCAGCAGTTGTTGCGGAAGCAGCAGTAGAGAATTATCGACTCTTACCAGATTCGACTGAGAAGTTGTTGAAAAGCATAAAATTGGGATTTATCTTTAGTTGGGTAATGTTAGCGGATGATCCATCTCAATATGATATTCAGTATGAAACCGGGACTGGCCCCTCTAAAGAAGAAATAGAGGCAGCATTAAGACCTGGTTTCACTCAAGTTGACTTGTTAAAAGATGGGCTGGGTAAGTATGCAGGAATGTTGTATAAATCCCTAAGAAGCAACCCTATTCAGCGAAAAGATTTGCTAATGCGGGCAATTGAACAAGCTGAACTTATTGCTACTGATACTTATCCTAAATTCAGCAGTCGTCTGTTTTTAGATGTCGGTAATTGGCTGTATAGATTAAAAGAATATGAAGAGGCTTTGCCTAACTATGACAAAGCTTTAGCAATTAAGGACGACTTACTAGAAGCATTGTTCAACCGAGGTAATGTACTGGGAAATTTAGAGCGTCACGAAGAAGCATTAGCTAGCTATGACAAAGCCATAGCAATTAAAGATGACTTCCCCGAAGTATGGTTCAACCGAGGTAATGCACTAGGGAAGTTAGAGCGTTATGAAGAAGCATTAGCTAGCTATGACAAAGCCATAGCAATTAAAGATGACTTCCTCGAAGCATGGATAAATCGAAGTAATGCTCTGAGGAAGTTAGAGCGTTATGAAGAAGCATTGACTAGCTGTGACAAAGCCATAGCAATTAAAGATGACTTCCCCGAAGTATGGATAAATCGAGGTAATGCACTGAGGAACTTAGATCGTTATGAAGAAGCATTGACTAGCTGTGACAAAGCCATAGCTATTAACGATGAATTCCCCGAAGCATGGATAAATCGAAGTAATGCACTGAGGAACTTAGAGCGTTATGAGGAAGCATTGACTAGCTGTAATCAGGCGTTAAAGATTACACCGAATGAAGCAGGTTTTTTGAGTGTTAAGGGTATAGTCCTAAGTTTATTAGGTCGTTATGATGAAGCACTGGCAAATGTAAATGAAGCTGTCAAACTTCAACCAGACGATCCTCTATGGTGGGCTAATCAAGGTATTGTCCTAGCTCGTGCAGGA
Source organism: Nostoc sp. CENA543 (assembly GCF_002896875.1). Classification (GTDB taxonomy): domain Bacteria; phylum Cyanobacteriota; class Cyanobacteriia; order Cyanobacteriales; family Nostocaceae; genus Trichormus. The sequence goes on along the minus strand of NZ_CP023278.1, from coordinate 1,450,285 downwards.
CGCTATCAGGAAGCATTAGTCAGTTGTGAGAAAGCACTAGAATTAAAACCTAACGATGAAAGTGGTCATTATGGCAAAGCTTGCTGTTACGCTTTGCAAGGAAACATTGAGCTAGCAATTGAAAATTTGCAACAAGCAATACATCTCAATGCTTCTCGATGCCGTCAAGAAGCAAAAGGCAACCCCGATTTTGATGGTATTAGAAATGATGAACAGTTTAAAGCATTAATACAAGGGTAACAATTGAGTTCGGTTAGCAAACAAGCAGATAGCTTTATTTTTTAAGCTATTTGCTTTCCCATTCAAGTAATTCACTCACTCATGACAATTACCAATGTTTTAAAAATCGGATATCACCTGATATTTTGGGAGAATGGAGAATATAGTGTTAAAAGTAAAATTATATATAGGATTCATATTTGATTTTTGAACAGATACGTAGATAGGTATGGTGTGTTAGGGACAGTATGGTAGCGACACTTGGGGATGTAGAGGTCTTGCGATCGCTGTATGCTCAACTATTAGTTTCTTTTGAAGTTTGCCAAGAAATCACAGCAGGAGAGACAAGTTAATCACTAAATGCCACAATGGCGATCGCTCTCTCAGAATCAATAGTAGCTTTTGCTGCATTTACCTTCAGCATCAGTGAAAACAGGCGCGCTCGCCATACCCAAAATCATGCCAGATCAGGGCGATCGTTCACCGGACTAACATCTAATAACAACGCGGCTGTACAGCGATCGCTATCTGAGAATCAAAGTGCAATCGCAGTGCCAAACGGGATTTTCACATACGGTCAATTGTTTTAAGCAACAGGCTATCATACATAGGAAGTGTATTGGCGCAACCCGCCGTAGGCATCGCGCCTATGACAATAAAATATATGTATGGATATTGTTTATCGCCTACAAGGTGTTGAATTTGAGTGGGATAGCAACAAAGCGCGGAGCAATATTGAAAAACATGGTGTTACCTTTGAAGAAGCCACCGAGGTTTTTTTCGATCCTTTTTACCAAACTGGTGATGCAAACCCTATCAATGCTTCTAGCAGCGAACAACGCGCTTTTATCATTGGGTACTCCCTTGAACAACGTTTTTTGCTTGTAGTCTATGTAGAACGTGGATTACGAACTCGCATCATTTCTGCTTGTCCTGCGACTCGTACAGAGAGAAAACTTTATGAACAATCCTGAAGAGGAATTTATCTTACAACTGCACCCACGCCCAAATGAAACAGTATCCCTAGAAATACCCAAAGATACTTTAGAATCTCTGAAAAAGATAGCAGACAGTCGAGATATGTCCTGTGAGGCATTACTTAAATTTTACATTGGGCAAGGGTTACGCCAAGATTTAGCTAAGTTATTTTCTAACCGCTTGCTAGAGGCTACTGCTCAAGTGCTGGCACGACATATTGAATCAGAAGCAGAAATTTCTAATATTATACAAGAAATTCGTTCTCAAACCAATTGTTAGTGCGTTGGCGCAGCCCGCCGTAGGCATCGCCTTGTTGATGCTCCTACAAAACGCGATCGCCATACCCAAAATCATGCCAGATCAGGGCGATCGCTAGTCCTCAAAAAAAATTTTCCAAAATTTCCACCCAACTAGGTTGACAACCCAGGGTAACTAAGTCATAATAGGGAAGTTGCGAATCAAGGGACTGTAGTTCAATTGGTTAGAGCACCGCCCTGTCACGGCGGAAGTTGCGGGTTCGAGCCCCGTCAGTCCCGTTCTAAACCAAGATTAATGAGAAACAAGTGCTGAGTAAGTTCAGTTCTAAGTATATACATAGATTCCTAACTTAGAACACATGACTCAATACTCAGCACTTGTTATAGTGATCATTGCTTTGCGAAAGAGAGAACTACTGTGACTGTCAGAGTCAGAATTGCTCCTAGTCCAACTGGGAATTTACACATCGGTACAGCGAGAACAGCCGTATTTAACTGGTTGTTTGCCCGTCACCACGGCGGGACATTTATTTTACGCATTGAAGATACAGATTTAGAGCGATCGCGCCCCGAATATACAGAAAATATTCTGTTAGGATTGCGATGGTTAGGGTTGAACTGGGATGAAGGGCCGTTCTTTCAATCCGACCGTCTAGACCTGTACAAACAAGCCGTACAAAAACTTCTAGACAAAGGTTTAGCTTATCGCTGCTACACCACATCTGAAGAACTCGAAGCCTTAAGAGAAGCACAAAAAGCCAAAAACGAAGCCCCCCGCTACGACAACCGCCACCGTAACCTCACCCCAGAACAAGAAGCTCAATTCCAAGCCCAAGGGCGGAGTTTCGTCATCCGCTTTAAAATTGACGATGACCGAGAAATTGTCTGGAACGACCTTGTTAGAGGCAAAATGTCTTGGCGCGGTAGTGATTTAGGTGGTGATATGGTCATCGCCCGTGCTTCCGAGGAAGGCATTGGTCAACCCCTCTACAACTTTGTGGTTGTGGTAGATGATATTGATATGCAAATCACTCATGTGATTCGCGGAGAAGACCACATCGCCAATACAGCCAAGCAAATTCTGCTTTATGAAGCTCTTGGTGCAGAAATTCCCGAATTTGCCCATTCGCCCTTAATTTTAAACATGGAAGGGCGTAAACTTTCCAAGCGGGATGGCGTGACCTCCATCTCTGACTTTAAGCAAATGGGCTTTACCGCCGAAGGTTTAGTTAACTACATGACCTTGTTAGGATGGTCGCCACCAGACTCGACCCAAGAAATATTTACCTTAGAAGCCGCCGCCAAAGAATTTACTTTTGAGCGTGTTAATAAAGCCGGCGCAAAATTTGACTGGGCAAAACTCGACTGGTTAAACAGTCAATATATCCATAATATGCCCATAGACCAGCTCACAGATTTAATTATTCCTTATTGGGAAACTGCCGGATATCAATTTGATGGCGGACGAGACAGGGCTTGGTTGGAGAAATTAGTGGGTTTACTCGGTGCTAGCTTGACGCGGTTAACAGATGCTGTCGAGATGAGCAAAATGTTTTTTAGCGAGACGATAGAATTGAGCGCAGAAGGTAGCCAACAATTACAACAACCAGGCTCTAGTGAAGTTCTACAAGCTATCATCGCCGCCTTAGAAACTCAACCCCAACTCACAGAAGCATTTGCCCAAGACATTATTAAACAAGTAGTCAAAGCCCAAAACGTCAAAAAAGGACTAGTCATGCGATCGCTGCGTGCCGCCCTAACAGGAGACGTACACGGGCCAGACCTCATCCAATCTTGGTTACTCCTCAATCAGATTGGCTTAGATAAACCGCGTCTAAATCAGGCGATAGGGTAGGGATTGGGGCAGGGGGCAAGGGGGCAAGGGGGCAGGGGGCAGGGAGCAGGGAGCAGGGGGAGACAAGGAAGAAAAACTAATGACTAATGACTAATGACTAATGACTAATGACTACATAGTCAATTTCTCTCATTTCTGGAACTTAATTGGTAAAATTAGTGTCTTCAAGAACACTGATATACTTATGTGATCACTATGTCGAAAACAACGCTATTTCAAGGAACTCGATTATCTTTAATGATAGTTACACTTGGCGTTATATCGGCACTTCCTGCCGCCAGCACAGCCCAAGACGCACCCCCGATTTTTGGAGACATTACTATCAGTCACAAATTTTCACCAGACCCTCTCACAGTTCGGGGTATGAGTGGTGGCTCGGTCGCAGGACACAAAATTGCTGGGAGGATAGACACATCTACAGGGCCATGTAACGGCTTTGTAGATGAAACACCAGACCACACTATTAAATTAACCAGTAAATTTAACTACCTAAAGCTGCAAATAGATTCACCCCAAGACACTACCATCATCGTTAAAGGCACTGGCGGGACTTGGTGTAACGACGACTTAGACGGCAAAAACCCCGGCATAGTAGGTGAATGGCTACCAGGAGATTATCAAGTCTGGATTGGTTCTTACGATGAAGGCAAATATTTTCCCTATACATTAAAAATTACGGAGGTGAAGTAGTCAGTAGTCAATAGTCAATAGTCATTAGTCATTAGGAAACAGGGAACAGGGAACAGGGAACAGATTAATATTCATGCCCAATTCCCGATGCCCAATGCCCAATGCCCAGTCCCCAGTCCCCAATCCCTCCCCTTGATCGCCATGTTGTATTAGAATTAGGTTAAATTTAATTAAGATTCTTGTCGGGATCTCAGATTTCACATAAGCAGGTCTAGCTTTGTGGTATTGCCTGATTTGATATCAAATTAAACAAAATGGAGTTATAAACATCCGTTTCACAACTATCTAGCGATTTTAGCTGCTAGAAATATCTAATTGTAAATTGGCATCTAGAGGCAAATTAAAATGAAATTCTCCTGGAGAGTCCTCGTACTCTGGACATTGCCTGCTTTGGTAATTGGCTTTTTCTTTTGGCAAGGGGCGTTTGCAGGAAATCCTGCTGACATGACGAGAAATGCTGCTAATACGCGCATGACTTACGGCCGCTTTCTGGAATACTTGGATGCTGGTCGTGTAACCAGTGTGGATCTTTATGAAGGTGGTAGAACAGCAATTATCGAAGCTGTTGACCAAGATATTGAAAATCGTACTCAACGCTGGCGTGTAGATTTACCAATTAACGCACCAGAGTTAATTAGTAAACTTAAAGACAAACAAGTTAGTTTCGATGCTCATCCAGTCCGCAATGATGGTGCTATCTGGGGACTTTTAGGCAATCTAATTTTCCCAATCTTATTGATTACGGGATTGTTCTTTTTGTTCCGTCGCTCGAACAACATCCCTGGTGGCCCTGGTCAAGCAATGAACTTCGGTAAATCCAGAGCGCGTTTCCAAATGGAAGCGAAAACCGGTGTAAAATTTGACGACGTAGCTGGGATTGAAGAAGCTAAAGAAGAACTCCAAGAAGTTGTAACTTTCTTAAAACAACCAGAAAGATTTACAGCTGTTGGGGCGCGCATTCCCAAAGGTGTGTTACTAGTCGGGCCTCCAGGAACAGGTAAAACTTTACTTGCAAAAGCGATCGCAGGTGAAGCTGGTGTACCATTCTTTAGTATCTCTGGTTCAGAATTCGTAGAAATGTTTGTGGGTGTGGGTGCTTCCCGTGTCCGTGACTTGTTCAAAAAAGCTAAAGATAACGCTCCCTGTATCATCTTTATTGATGAAATTGACGCTGTAGGTAGACAACGGGGTGCAGGTATCGGTGGCGGTAACGACGAAAGAGAACAAACCCTCAACCAGTTACTCACCGAAATGGATGGTTTTGAAGGTAACACAGGCATCATTATTATTGCTGCTACCAACCGTCCTGACGTATTAGATGCAGCCCTGTTGCGTCCTGGTCGTTTTGACAGACAAGTTACAGTGGATGCACCAGATATCAAAGGCCGCTTGGAAATTCTGCAAGTCCATGCGCGCAACAAAAAACTTGACACCAGCGTATCATTAGAAGCGATCGCTCGCCGTACACCAGGATTCACCGGTGCGGATTTAGCTAACCTCCTCAATGAAGCTGCAATTCTCACCGCCAGAAGACGCAAAGAAGGTATCACTCTTACCGAAATTGACGACGCTGTAGATAGAGTTGTCGCTGGTATGGAAGGGACACCATTAGTAGACAGCAAGAGTAAACGCTTAATTGCTTACCACGAAATCGGACATGCCTTAGTCGGAACTTTATTAAAAGACCATGACCCAGTGCAGAAAGTTACCCTCATTCCACGGGGACAAGCACAAGGCTTAACTTGGTTTACTCCCAACGAAGAACAAGGTTTAATTTCCCGTTCTCAACTCAAAGCTAGAATTACTGGTGCTTTGGGTGGTCGTGCAGCAGAAGATGTCATTTTCGGCGCGGCGGAAGTCACCACCGGTGCAGGCGGCGACTTACAACAAGTGACAGGAATGGCGCGTCAAATGGTGACACGCTTCGGGATGTCTGATTTAGGCCCTCTATCCTTGGAAAGCCAACAAGGGGAAGTATTCTTGGGTCGTGACTGGATGACCAGATCCGATTATTCTGAATCAATTGCCGCTAGAATCGACTCTCAAGTCCGAGAAATTGTCGAAGAATGCTATGAAAACGCTAAGAAGATTATGCGGGAACATCGCACTGTGACAGACCGCTTAGTCGATTTGCTGATTGAAAAAGAAACTATCGACGGTGACGAATTCCGGCAAATTGTCGCTGAGTACACAGATGTACCAGAAAAATCTCAATACGTTCCGCAACTGTAATTCCTGAAGAAAGCTAGAACGTAGAAGGTTGGAGGTTTGAGGCTTCCAACCTTCTTTTATTATCGCTTCACCAAACAACCTTTGCTAGATTTTCCAGAGTTGAATACGGAAAGATTAAACTAACTGGAATTTTAGCCCCCAACTGGACAAGTTGCTGTAAACCTAACATAAAGCTGTCTTCTTCTTTCAAATATTTCTGGATCTGAATATTCACACTTGTTTCGGAAATCCCTTTTTCCTAAAAGATCCCGCACTTGGTTTCTTGTAAATCTGCGCTGTTGTCCACCAATGATTGTAGCTGCTGCTTCTGTAGTTAATTCAAGCAACAGTTGTCTATCAGATTCAATAGGCATTGAATCTGACGAAATAATTTGTTGTGACATGATCGTAAACCTCACTTAAGTAGCAAAAAACTTACTTCCTCAATTACTTGACAATAATCATTATTTGTTTTTGCTTCATAGCTCTAAAGGTATAAAGTAGTATCAGTCTTTAGACCGTTAAATTAAAACAAAGAGTAGCCGTATCTTACTATTAGCTGACTCAAATTGAGAACCACCTGGAATAATGAACCAGTTTTCTGGTACAACTTGTAATCATATTTTGGATTCAAGGCATTAAAGCATTAACTATTTCAGAAGTGTCACATCGGGCTACCTATACTAATTGAGTATTCCTTTTTTGTAGTAGTAGAAGAATATACAAATAATTAAACGAAGCAAGTAATTATTTAAGTCATATTCCCACTTTGATTTCAAATTTTAACCATACCTTTTGATAGAGTGAATATTTAAAATTATTCTTTTGAATAAAAAGTGTTATATCTTCCAATTAATCGAACCAAACAGAGCATTATTTTAGGTTAAACGTATTAACTGTTATGCGCTTTAAGTTAGCAGTTAATCTTCACCGACAATTGCATCATATTAGGAGAAGAATATGGAAAACAGCGAAACTGCAAGAATGGTAGAGCGTTACTGTGCTTTGTCTATCGGTATTCTCTTTTTATTATTGGGTTTAGCAGGATTTACACCTGCTGTGGTCTCTTTACCAGGAACAAGTGCATCTTTTATTCCCTTAGATGAGTCCCCTAATACCTACGCTGCTGGTTTTGGTTATATATTTGGCTTATTTCCCACCAATTTCTTACATAATTTAGTGCGGTGTGCTGTGGGACTATTAGGCATTGCTTCTTATACCAGTGCTAGCAGTGCGCGTTTATTTAATCGTACCTTTGCAATTGCTTATGTTGTATTAGCAATTATGGGTTTGTTGCCTTTCACTAAGACATTTTTTGGTTTAATGCCACTCTTTGGTAATAATGTTTGGCTCAATGCTTTATCTGCGATCGCTGCTGTTTACTATGGCCTTGTCATGCCTTCTAAAGTAATGGGTACTAATGTATCACAAAATCTTTAATTTTGGACAACAAAAACTTGTGGAAATATTCATGGCATTTGGAGGATATTATGCAGACAAAAAACAAAGAACAGTCATATTTCCTAAGATATCTTTCTTTAATACCAGTTCTCGCAGTTATAGCGATATCTATTGCCTTTTCTACCTGGGTTATTTTTAATTACTTTTTCCCTGATCTGCTCTTCCATCCTATGCCATAAGCTATGAATAAATCTGCCATAGTGTGGTGCGGATTCTCAATTTCGGGTAAACGGCTCATCGAAATCAATATAACTACACCCGATTTAGCCTATAACCTGATTTTAGTCAGATTCAGTTCTCTTGAGATTTTCTTGACGAATCAGCTCTAATCATGAATGTTCGCTTCTGATACTCTCGTAAATACTAGCTAGTAATTTCTCAAACACAACAGCTTTAAATTCTTCGCTATTCATCACCTGCATAAAGATTTTCTCGTTACCGTCCATACGTTCGATAAAGAGATTTTCTAGATGCTTTTCGAGAACGGGGGCAAAGTTTTCTTTTGTATTGACTTGAGCCGCTTGCTTGATGGACTCATTAGCGATCGCAGTTTCGGTAATCTGCTCAAAAAAGAGTTGGTCGGCTGGGGTGAAGTTAGTACCAAAACGTTCGTTAAGGGTGTCGATAAGCTGTGATAGGGGAACTTCTTGATCTGGCTGACGAGTCCCAATGGCGATCGCACCCCGTAATGGTTCTGCTTGACCTTCGGTTAAATCAATCTTTCCTTCACTGATTTTCTCAAGACGATAAAATTTTAGTTCGATATCTCCAGATAAATCAATTTTTGGTGCTTCGGTACTGCGGGGTAATTTCTTGAGGAGAAACCGCCCATAAGCATAAAGCTTTTCCAGTTCTGAATCTTGATAAGGAATAATCTGTGCCAGAAATAGGTAGAGATTGCGGAAACTGGTTAGTTGGGTTTTAAACTGTTCTTTCTGTGGGTCTTGCAGAGCTTGATAATTTTCAATAATTGGGTCTAGTAATGTATTTAATTTTTTGTGTTCGCTTCCAGTAAGAGAGGTTTTCGGGCGAAACCAAATTTCACACCACTGGTTTACATCGTCTTGGCTGAAAAGTTGCCATTCATAAAGTTGGTAAGACAGGTCATTTAATTGTTGTGGATCGGCGGTTTCGCCAACGGGAGTTTCTTCGTAGTAGGGTTTAAAGGCTTTGTAGATATCTTCAGGTTTGTTGACGAAATCTAAGACGAAAGTATCTTCTTTCCCTGTGGTGGTACGGTTGAGGCGAGATAAAGTCTGGACGGCTTGGACTCCATCAAGTCTTTTATCCACAAACATAGTATGCAGTAATGGTTGGTCAAATCCGGTTTGGAATTTGTTAGCGACAAGCAGCACTTGATAGGCATCACTGGCAAATTTATCAGGAATTTCAGAAGTTTTTATCCCACCATTCATGTTGACTTCCGTAAATTTTTCTCCCGGTAATTCATCCAGGGTAATAGAACCAGAAAAGGCAACTAGGGATTTAATATCGCTATAGCCTTTTTCTTTAATGTATTGATCGAAGGCGCGTTTATATCTAACGGCGTGTTCACGGGAACTGGTGACAACCATTGCTTTAGCTCCACCCCCAATTTTGTGGCGGGTATGGTTGCGGAAATGTTCTACAATAATTTCAACTTTTTGGCCGATATTGTGGGGATGGAGTTCAATAAATCGAGCGATCGCCTTAGCTGCTTGGCGACGGGGTAAGTCAGGGTCATTTTCAGATATGCGGACAAGTTCGTAATAGCGGTCGTAACAGGTGTAATTGGCTAAAACGTCCTTAATATAGCCTTCCTCAATCGCTTGGCGCATAGTGTAGAGATGAAAGGGAACTTGGCCGTTCTCTCCCGGTTCGTCGAATACAAGTTGGGTTTTGTGTTTGGGAGTGGCGGTAAAAGCGAAGTAACTCAGGTTTGGTTGTTTGGTGCGGGTGAGTTGTTCTTTAAGGAGTTGTTGTTTGGCTTCATCACTGAGGTCATCTTCCTCTAATTCATCTTCTAGCAGTTGGGATGCGATCGCTGCTTCTATCCCATCTTGATTTAAGATTTTGCGGAGTTCTTGGGCGGTTTCTCCCGTTTGCGAACCATGCGCCTCATCCACAATCACCGCAAAGCGTTTATCTTTAGTAGTAATATCTATGGTTTTACCTTTTTTCCCTAAAGTCTCAATGGCTTTAGTAATAAAGGGGAATTTCTGCACTGTAGAAATGATAATCGGTACACCGTCGCTGAGGGCTGTGGCGAGTTGTTGGGTGTCTTCGTCAATTTTCTGCACAACTCCGGCTTTATGGTCAAATTGATATATAGTGTTTTGTAGTTGTTGGTCTAGAACAGTGCGGTCTGTGATCACAACAACGGTATGAAAGATTTTTTCGTCTTGGTTGTCGTGGAGATTAGCGAGGCGATGGGCTAACCAGGCGATGGAGTTTGATTTTCCTGAACCTGCGGAATGTTGAATTAAATAATTATGTCCGGCTTTATATTGTTTAGCGTGGGTGATGAGTTTCCGCACCACATCCAGTTGATGATAGCGGGGGAAAATCAGAGTTTCTTTTTTCTGGTAATTCACCCCAGTGGCGGTAGGAATTTTAGTTTCCTTAATTTCGATATGTAAAAAACGGGCTAAGATATCCAAAAGGCTATCTTTTTGTAAAACTTCTAACCAAAAGTAACTCGTGCGATATTCTTCATTATCGCCGATTGGATTACCTGCACCATGATGATTACCTTTATTGAAGGGTAAAAAATAAGTATTTTCCCCAGCCACCTTAGTAGTCATCCAAACTTCTTCGGTATCTACAGCGAAGTGAACTAAGCAGCGTTGTTTAAAAGCAAATAGGGGATCTTTAGGATCTCTCTCCGTTCTATATTGATGAATAGCATTTTGGTAAGTTTGCCCAGTCAGGGGGTTTTTCAGTTCGATAGTTGCGATGGGTAAACCGTTGATGCTGAGGAGAATATCAGGGATGCGTCCGGTTTTAATTTTAACTTGGCGCGTGATAGTGAGGCGATTTTGTTCGTAAAGTGCCAAAGTTTGGGGGTTCATCCCTGTATTTGGCTGAAAGTAAGCGACTTGTAGAGTTTTACCGTAACATTTAAAGCCATTGCGGAGAACATCAAGCATACCCCGGCTTTTGAGTTCTTTAGTCAGGCTATCTATAACAATTTTCTCAGCATCATCGGGGCTAGTGTTAGCTAGGCGTTTCCATTGTGTGGGTTGAGTTCTTTGGATAAAATTAATAATTTCCCTGGGAAAAAGGGCTGTATCTGCGTCGTAGTCATTTGCTTTACCTTGGTGATAGCCACTAATTTGCAGTAATTCCCGTTCAATAATGTCCTCAAATTTATCTTCCGTGTGCATAATTCACCAGGTATAAACATAATCAAGTATAAAACGTGAATTAATCAATGGCGAGAAAGTCACTTGGTGTAATAATCTGATTTTGATATTCGGGTAAGTCCTTGAGTATTAAAAGGTCTTTATCACCTGTGATTAAAAACTCGGCATTAGAGTCTTCAGCAAGTTCTAAAAATTTGTTATCATCTGGATCTCTACAAGTGTTTAGTTGAGAGTTAACTTCTATAAATTGACTGTATTTCTTAACTGCATCTAAAAAATATTGTCGGTCTTCATTTGAGATATATTTATCAAACTTAGCTTTGTAAATGCGTGTCTTCAATTCTTGATAAGTTTCCTCACTTTGAGCAATTTTGAATTGTTTATAAGCTTTATTGAGAGCTTTACGGGCTGTTCCATCTGGACTCAAAGCAGCACTAAGTAAAACATTGGTGTCAATGACAATTAGTTTATGATTCATCGGCGAGTAATTCTTCTAGAATTTCTTCTGTTAGTCCTTTGGCTTGAGCATTTTTGCCGATTCTGTCAAAAACACTGACTAAATCTTCATTTTTATTTTCTAGAGAGTGGTTTTTTATTGCTTGAATGAGTTGTTCTTGTTCTTGTGCTGGAAGCTCTAGGACAAGATTAAGAATTTGCTCGAAGGTTATGGGAAGTTGATAAGTTTTTTGAGTCATAAGTTTTTAGCGTTAAGAAATAGTATGTATGGGGTGCGTTACGCTATCGCTAACACACCCTACCAATTTAAGCTGTACTTATAAATATGCTATCAATTTTGTTGGTCTAGCCAATTGATGATGTCTTCTACAGATTGGAAATCAAAAATCGCATCTGCTAGATTTTCTATTTGCTCTACAGATAAAGAATCAATCCGGCTTTCTAACGTAGAATCAATATTATTAAAGCGACGTTTTAGTTGTCTTTTAACAATCTTTTGTTCCCCTTGTTCAATTCCTCTTTCAATTCCCTTTTCCATCCAACTGGTGACAATTTCCATGATTCCTTCCTCTTCAACATAAGTTAGCTTGTTTTAATTCGGTATCAAGTGCTTGTTCTTCTGTAGCGTTTAATTTGAGATAGGGATTTTATGGTGCATTAAAACAAAGCGTAACGTAACGCACCATAAAAGTTTAAGGTTTACTTATAAAAATTTCCTCAATTTTGTTGATCTAACCAATTTATCAAATCTTCTACAGCTTGGAAATCAAAAATCGCATCTGCCAGATTTTCTATTTGCTCTACAGATAAAGAATCAATCCGGCTTTCTAACGTAGAATCAATATTATTAAAGCGTCGTTTTAGTTGTCTTTTAATAATCTTTTGTTCCCCTTGTTCAATTCCCCTTTCAATTCCCTTTTCAATTCCTTTTTCCATCCAACTGGTGACAATTTCCATGATTCCTTCCTCTTCTACTAAGTTGGCTTGTTTTAATTCGGTATCAAGTGCTTGTTCTTCTGTAGCGTTTAATTTGAGATAGGTGTCAATAAAACCGGAAATTAGTTCCATTTTAGCAGGGTTTAACTGCAAGGTTACTAACATCCTTAAGCACTCTAGTTTAACTCGGACTCTTTCTTCTGGTTTAAAGTCCATTTTTGCCATTAATGCAGCCGCAACAGGGTTTGGTTGGTTTAAAAAGTTGCGCCAGTTGAGGTTATTTAGTTGAATGGCGATGTAATTAAATTCCAGGATTTTTTTGTTAGGGAAGTTAACTGTATATTGGCTTTTTTCTGGGCGTTTGGGTTCGTCGTAAGAAAAGATGACTATGGGGAAGATTGGTAATAGATATTTAGCATCTAAACGGGCGAAGTAATGAAACATCCGCCGTTCAAATTCTTTTTGGTTATATGCTTGATTTTCGAGGTGAATCAGAAAATATGTGTCTTGTTCTCTAAATTTGACTTTGGCGAGTAAGTCTATTTTTCTTTTGTCTCCAGAGGTGACATCTGTAAATATTTCTTCTGGTAAAAATGTGAGGCTGTCTTTATTTACGTAGTCTAATACTTCTGGTAGGAATAATTCTATAAATTCCCAAAAGAAGGTTTGGATTAATTCTTTAAATAATCTATCGTGGTCTATCATTGATGGTGTTTGGATATAATAAGTATAAATAATACGATATGAACTGATTTTATGGTGCATTAAAACAAAGCGTAACGCACCATAAAAGTTTAAGTTTTACTTATAAATATGCTATCAATTTTGTTGGTCTAACCAATTTATCAAATCTTCTACAGATTGGAAATCAAAAATCGCATCTGCTAGATTTTCTATTTGCTCTACAGATAAAGAATCAATCCGATTTTCTAAGGTAGAATCAATATTATTAAAGCGTCGTTTTAGTTGTCTCTTAACAATTTTTTGTTCTCCTTGTTCAATTCCCCTTTCCATCCAACTGGTGACAATTTCCATGATTCCTTCCTCTTCTACTAAGTTGGCTTGTTTTAATTCGGTATCAAGTGCTTGTTCTTCTGTAGCGTTTAATTTGAGATAGGTGTCAATAAAACCGGAAATTAGTTCCATTTTAGCAGGGTTTAACTGCAAGGTTACTAACATCCTCAAGCATTCTAGTTTAACTCGGACTCTTTCTTCTGGTTTAAAGTCCATTTTTGCCATTAATGCAGCCGCAACGGGGTTTGGTTGGTTTAAAAAGTTGCGCCAGTTGAGGTTATTTAGTTGAATGGCGATGTAATTAAATTCCAGGATTTTTTTGTTAGGGAAGTTAACTGTATATTGGCTTTTTTCTGGGCGTTTGGGTTCGTCGTAAGAAAAGATGACTATGGGGAAGATTGGTAATAGATATTTAGCATCTAAACGGGCGAAGTAATGAAACATCCGCCGTTCAAATTCTTTTTGGTTATATGCTTGATTTTCGAGGTGAATCAGAAAATATGTGTCTTGTTCTCTAAATTTGACTTTGGCGAGTAAGTCGATTTTTCTTTTGTCTCCAGAGGTGACATCTGTAAATATCTCTTCTGGTAAAAATGTCAGGCTGTCTTTATTTACGTAATCTAATACTTCTGGTAGGAATAGTTCTATAAATTCCCAAAAGAAGGTTTGAATTAATTCTTTAAATAATCTATCGTGGTCTATCATTATTGATGTTTGGAGATAACAAGTATAAATAATGCGATGTGGACTTATTTTTATAACCCCTCTCCAAACCTCTCCCCGAAGCGGAGAGAGGCTTTGAATCTTTCTCCCCTTCCCTTGTAGGGAAGGGGTTGGGGGTTAGGTCTAAGATACAATTGCACATAGCGTTATTAATAACTAATTTTTACAACTCAATATCATCTAAGGGTAATAATCCTTCATCCACATCAGGAAAGTCTTCGTCTAATGGTTCAAGGGTAGAAAAGGTTTCTAAAAGGGATTTTTTCTTAATGGGGGAAACTATAGCTAACGCAACACCATTTTGTATGATGGGGAAGGGTTCGCCTGTTTTTTGCGCTTCGTTAATTAGGTTTTGGAGGGTTTCGGGAAGTTGTGCAAGGGTGATTTGTGTCATGGTGGTTTCTGGGGTTAGGGTATGGGGACTTGGCGCACGTCTATTTTACCTGTGACGGCGTTGGTGATGAGGGCGGTGCGATATTCTTTTAATAGTTCAATGGCTTTTTGAATTTTTGCTTTTGGTTGGTCAATTTCGGATGTTTTTTGGTTTAAATAGTCTATTATTTTTTGCTGTTCTGACTTGGGTGGGACAGTGATTAACCAATCTAAAATATGTCTTTGGGAAACCTTCACCATTGAACCACTTGAACCTCTTGCATCAGCCTCAATTTCTGAACGAGCTTGAGGTGTAATTAAAAATTTACCCAAAAAACTTGGGAGAATCACAGGAGCTTTCACTCTAATTCTATAAATTAAATCGGAGATTAATAGATTGGGTTCATCTTGTGGAACGACGCAGGCATCACCTACAAGTTTTGGTGTGTTTCCTCTAGTCAGTAATACATCACCATGTTTAAGAGAGAGAGAATTTATTAAATTATCTGTCTGCTTTAGTGCTTTATTTTCATGTCTTATAAAATTCCCTCTTGATATGGCACTCAACTTTAATACACCTAATTCATCAGGTTGTGCAGGAATGTTACTCGCCAAAGGTGAACTACCTTGTTGTAGGTTCTGAATCAAAAACTTAACCCGTTTAACTTCCCAATGCTCAGGAATTTCACCCAGCCACTCAATACCAGAATCTTTCATCGGGACGTTTGGCTCTAGCCCTTTGGTGACAGCGTGGCTGATGAGGGCGGTGCGTTTTTCGTCGAGTTTTTCAATGAGGGATTCTTTCTTAGCGATGAGTTCATCTATTTGTTTGGTTTTATGGTCGAGAAAGCGGGCAATTTTCTCCTGTTCATCCAGTGGCGGTAAGGGTAAAGCTAAAGCACCTAACTTTTCACTTGTCAAATGAGCAATTGTAGATTTATTACATAAAATATCAAACCATCCTGTATCAGCAATATGCCTCATTAAGTAATTAAGATATTCAACACTTGATTGAGATAAAGGACGGACTCTATGTAAGGCATTTTGAATAATACTATCTTCTTGTAATTCCTTTAACAAAGCAGTTCTTCCAACTTCTCCGCCTTCAGAAATCAAAAGGTCTCCATTTTTTACTTGATATTTTTTTTTATCTCTTGGTGAAGCCCACATTTTGGGAAGGTTGTCAGTATCAACTTTATCCCATCGAACGTGAATGGCTTTAAGGTAGGAAATTTCTTCATCATTCTCTGATTGAGGTTCGTTTTGAAGCATTTTTCCTAATTGAATATCGAAATAATATCTAAAAACACTTCTTTTCCAATGTTCAGGAATCTCCCCCAACCACTCAACACCAGAAGCTTTATACTTTTCATAACCCTGATACTTACCCATTATTATCCTGTAACTCCCTTAGCGAAATTGTTGGGTTGCGCTGCGCTTCACCCAACCTACATCTATTTTTATTCATCAAAAACACCGTTTAAATCATCATCCATTGCTAAATCATTTTCTATTAATTCAAGCTCAGGACAAGTACCAGATAAATTAATGATACCCGAAGCATGAAGCATATTTTTTTGTCTAAAAAACTCCTTTAATTCATCATCAGATGAAAGATTAAGTATCTCTTTTAGCTCATCAAAATCAATCAAGCCTTCTAGAAAAACATCTAATACAAGGCTTGCAATTATCTTTTGTGATAAATTACCCCATTGCTCTTGTATCTTCTCTGCTAATTTATCTGGTAAATCAATTGTGATTTGCATAATTGAAAAATCTCCCGACTATACATTTTATTTTAATCATTAGATGTTGTTTGAAAAGTGGTTGGCTGTGTTTTGAAACACCTATTGATCCCCCCTAGCCCCCCTTAAAAAGGGGGGAACTAGAATCAAAGTCCCCCTTTTTAAGGGGGATTTAGGGGGGTCTAAAGTATTTGATACACCATCAGACATCTTTCAAACAACCTCTTAAACCACTTCCCCCAGCATCGCCATAATATCCGCTTCCAAAGACTTAATATCATTCTCAATCTCATGTAAATGACGAGGCGGCTGATATACATAAAAATGACGATTTAAGGGAATCTCATACCCCACCTTAGTCTTATCAAAATCAATCCAAGCATCGGGTACATGGGGTAATACTTCCGCTTTTAAATACTCCTCACAATGCCCCTTTACCAACTTAACCAACTCATTTACATCTGCATCCTTGTCATATCCCAAAGGTAACGGCAACGTAATATCATCAGGTAAAGCGACAATTTCCGTATCCCGTAAATTACTATCAGGTTCAGGATTCCCCTTCGCATCTCGGCAGATTTCCGCTTCTGTATCTGTCTCTCCCAATGCAGATAAAATCGCTTTTTTCACAGGAGCTTTTAAACTTAATCCGGCATTTTTTAACACCCGATTTAAATCTTTTTCAAACTCATTCCGCGACATATAAACTTTACCCCCATCCAATTTCTGCAACGCATCGATAATTTGATTTTGCAGATTTTCACCCATCTCAATTTCTAACTGTTGTACCTTCGCATCTTTACGCTTCTTACTGGTTGCTAAATCCTGAAACGCTTTTTGTTCAGATAACCTCGCCAAACGTTCCTCACTCGCCTGAAAATTTAACCGTAAGGGACGCTCTACCGTAATTTTAAGAAAGCCAAACTCCCGATTGTCAAAAATCTTCGAGCAAACCCGCTTTTGTGTTTCCCCTTCTGACTCTACCTCACTCACCCCATTCTGCTCAAAATCCCCATACAACCGCACCAATTCCGCAATATGTTCAGGGGATAATTCATTGCGCTTATTACCCAAACTCTTTTTCATTTTCTGGAAATGGCGCGTACCATCAATTAACTGCACCTTTCCCCGACGATGGGCGGCTTTTTTATTTGTTACTAACCAAATATAAGTAAAAATTCCGGTGTTATAAAACATCTGATCAGGTAACGCCACCACTGCATCGAGCCAGTCATTTTCAATAATCCAACGGCGAATATTACTTTCCCCACTCCCCGCATCCCCTGTAAATAAAGGCGAACCATTAAATACAATGGCAATCCGCGAACCATCACCCCCTACCTCTGGGGATGGGTGCATTTTCGATATCATGTGTTGTAAAAACAACAATGAGCCATCATTAATGCGCGGTAAACCTGCCCCAAAACGCCCTTTAAATCCTAAATTTTCATACTCATCTTTAATAAAATCTTCTTCTGGTTTCCATTCCACCCCAAAGGGCGGATTAGCAAACATATAGTGAAACTGTTTATCAGGATGACCATCATGGGGTAAAAAGTTATTACTTCTGCTTTTAGCGTTTTTTACTCCTAATGTATCGCCATAAACCAGATGATTAATCGGTTCATCTTTAATCAGTAAATCAGAACAGCAAATCGCATAAGATTCAGGGTTATATTCTTGCCCAAATAACCCTAAATTCGCTTCAGGATTTTGCTTTTTAATATATTCCTCCGCGACAGATAACATTCCCCCTGTTCCGGCGGTGGGGTCATATACTGTGCGATAAATCCCTTGTTTAAAAATATCTTGTTCATCACAAAAAACCAAATTCACCATCAACCGAATAACTTCACGGGGTGTAAAATGGTCTCCGGCTTCTTCGTTGGCTTGTTCGTTAAATTTCCTTACTAATTCCTCAAATAGATAACCCATTTGCAAATTAGAAAGTTTCGCCGGTGATAAATCAATATCAGGCTTACAAAATTCTTTAATAACTAGATATAGCCGATTACTTTCATCAAGCTTTTGAATTTCTGTATCAAAATCAAATTTCTCGAAAATATCCCTAGCTCTGGGTGAGAAACTATTAATATAAGCCCTTAAATTACTAGCAATGCCATCAGGATCACCTAATAATTTTTGAAAGGTAAATTCACTGAGATTATACAACGGCTGCTGACGTTCGCCCCCAATGGCAACTTTTGCGATCGCCTTTTCAAAAGCCTCCCCCTCTAAACCCATCGCCGCATATTTCGCCTTAGCCTCCAGTACAGCTTGCTTAGTCGGCTCTAAGACAGCATCCAAACGACGCAACACAATCAAAGGTAACATCACCCGACGGTACTGGGGTGGACGATAGGGGCCGCGCAGTTTGTCAGCAATACTCCAAATAAAACCGACTAACTCTTGGTTAGTAGAGCTTTCTATATTAGCCACCATAGGAATTTTCAGTAATAAAGTTAAGTTTAATTAGCGCGATCTCTGTAAAGAATAACCAGTTTACCGCGTTCCCAGCTCGTTTATAGGTAGCTTGAATATAATCGCTCACACATCTTCACTGATATTATCAATGCCATTGCAGAGATTGCGATCGCTGTTCGCGTAGTGTCTCACAGAGCCGCCTAAACCTTCGGCGATCGTGATAAGATTTAATGCTATATTTGCAGGCTAAATGCTGGAAATGCCTATAAAATAGTATTTTTTTCAAAGCGGGCGATGGGACTCGAACCCACGACGTTCACCTTGGGAAGGTGACATTCTACCACTGAATTACACCCGCGTAAATTAAGGTACTAGTAATTATAGCATAAGCTTACGGGAATCGTAACATTTTGAAAAAATGCGGAAAATCAAATCATCTAGCAATGTCAGACTTTAGTCACAAATCATGTCAGTATCTTCACAATTAATCAAAACATATTAATTTAAGTCACAAAATATTAAACCTCCCATAATTATGGGCAATCTAGTTGTAATAACTGTCACGATAGCCATCATGAATGTTAGTATTAATTTTATTTATCAAATAAAACAATAACCGTATTTATACGGTGATGCCTCGGCAGAATAAACCTTATATTTTTGTCAATCAATCGTAATCATTTAAGTCACATACACTTGGTTTTGAGATCACACTCATCTAGTCAATAACAATGGAATATGGATAATGCAAGATAAATATAGATTCTGACAATCCTCTTTAGGAACATCCTGAAGATGTTGTTTGTAAAAAACTTTAAATAATTGCTATCGAACCCAAGTAACTGATATGTTCAACGCCACTGAAATTTTAATTGATGCTTTTGTCAGACAAATTAGAGAAGGTTACAGCCGGACATACGGCTGTTTCAAAAATGAGTATGAAGATATCATTGCTTGGGCAGGTAACATGGCGTTAGAAAATATAGCCAACAGTGATGCCCTCTATCATAACGTTGAACATTCTATACTAGTAACTCTGGTAGGGCAGGAAATTTTACGCGGTAAGCATATCCGCGAGGGTGGGGTTTCTAGTGAAGATTGGCTACACTTTATTATTTCCTTGCTGTGTCATGATATCGGCTATGTTAAGGGAGTTTGTCGGCAAGACCAAGAAAACAAGGGTTTATATTCTACAGGCAAAAATGGCAGGATGATTTCTCTACCGCCTGGGGCTTCTGATGCTAGTCTGACTCCCTATCATGTAGATAGAGCTAAGTTGTTTATTGATGAGCGTTTTGGCGGACATAAGCTCATAGATGCTGAAGTCATCAAAAGTAATATTGAATTGACGAGATTTCCGGTTCCTACAGCCGAAGATCATCAAGATACCACAAGCTTTGCGGGATTGGTGCGTGCTGCTGATTTAATTGGACAGTTAAGTGACCCCCGTTATTTGAAGAAAATCACCTCTTTGTTTTATGAATTTGAAGAGACTGGGGTAAGTAAAGTTTTAGGTTATAAAACGCCTGCCGATTTACGCAACAATTACGCTAAATTCTATTGGAATGGAGTTCACCCTTACATTACAGATGGATTGCGCTATTTATCTTTGACGCAGCAAGGTAAGCAAATTATTGCCAATCTCTACTCTAATGTATTTGTAGTAGAACACGAAAAAATTCAGGAAGAACAAAGATTATTAGTTGAGCAATTGTAGAGTTAGTCAATCTAAAATTTGCAGGGTGAATGGGGAAAAAGTTTACGTCTTGCCCCTTGACTATATCGACTATTCACCCTTAACTAATGACTAATAACTAATGACTAATAACTAAAAACTATGAATTGGTGGCGAAGACTTCAGAAAAATCCTTTGGCGCGATTTGGGGCAGTTGTGCTGTTGATTTTCTATATGGCAGTAATTGCTGCTGATTTTATCGCCCCTTATAACCCATATACTTCACAGCCTAATGGTTCACTATTACCACCGACGCGGATTTATTGGGTTGATAAAACATCGGGTAAGTTTATCGGCCCCCACATTTATCCGACAACCCAGGGAGATACGAATTTAGAAACAGGCGATCGCCAATTAATTGTAGACTACACAAAGCCTTCTCCTGTGCGTTTCTTTGTTTCTGGTGCTGAATATCGACTGTTTCAGTTGAGTCTACCTCTACCCTCGACATGGGAAAAAACGACCATTATCCCTGGTATACCGACTAAAAAATCTCGGCTGTTCCGGTTGAGTGTACCACTACCTGCAAAATGGGATGACTTTACTATTATTCCTGGTATACCTTTAAATTGGCACTTGTTTGGTGCAGATGGAGAAGCCAAAATCAACATTTTAGGCACTGATGAACCAGGACGCGACCAACTCAGCCGTCTATTGTATGGTGGACGCATTAGTTTATTTATTGGGATTATTGGAGTAATTTTTACCTTCCCTCTAGGTTTGTTAATCGGTGGTATTTCTGGCTATTTCGGCGGCTTGACTGATAGCATCATTATGCGGATAGCAGAAGTGCTGATGACTTTCCCCAGTATTTATCTATTAGTGACATTAGGTGCAGTTTTACCCAGTGGTTTAAGCAGCAGTCAACGATTTTTATTGATTGTTTTGATTACTTCGGTGATTAGCTGGGCTGGTTTAGCAAGGGTGATTCGGGGACAAGTTTTATCGATAAAAGAACGGGAATTTGTGCAAGCAGCAAGAGCTATGGGTGGTAAACCGATATATATTATTATCCGTCATGTTTTGCCACAAACAGCTACATATATAATTATCTCTGCTACTTTGGCAGTTCCCAGTTTTATTGGTTCAGAAGCAATACTCAGTTTGATTGGTTTGGGTATTCAGCAACCTGACCCATCCTGGGGAAATATGCTGTCTTTAGCTAGTAATGCTTCTATTTTGGTACTGCAACCTTGGTTAATTTGGCCTCCAGCTTTGCTAATTATCGTCACAGTTTTGGCGTTTAATTTGCTAGGTGATGGTTTAAGAGATGCCCTTGATCCTCGGAGTTTGCAAAGATAAGACCAATTCGCAATTCGCAATTCGCAATTCGCAATTAAGAAAGTCAGATAATATCTGGGTTTCAAGCTTTGCATCTGTTGCCGAATTTTGGAGAATTGGTATTAGGGATAAAGGTAAAAGGTAAAAAGAAGGGAAAAGATTCTTTTGCCTTTTTACTTTTTACTTTTTCTGGGATTGGGGAGATTATTGGTAGCGACGGGGTGTATAAACGTAGACATCACCGTTGAGGCGGTTAATCATTCTAGTTTGACTTGAACCAACGATAATCACTGTTCGCATATCAGCAACTTCTGGTGCTAACTGGTCTAGGGTGATGACTTTGACACTTTGTCCTGGTCTGCCGAGATTGCGTCCTAAAACTACGGGTGTATGAGGTTTTCTATATTGCAGTAAAATATCTCTGGCTGCGGCTAATTGCCAAGTGCGTTCTTTGGAAACGGGATTATAAAAAGCCATAACAAAATCAGCTTGGGCGGCGGCGGTAATGCGTTGTGTAATGACTGACCAAGGTTTCAAAATATCTGATAGGGAAATCGCACAAAAATCATGTCCTAAAGGTGCGCCAATGGTGGCGGCGGCGGCTTGCATGGCGGAAATTCCTGGTGCGACGTGAATATCAATGTTGTCCCATTCGGGTTTGTGGTGGAGGTCGAGGACTTCAAATACAGCCGCCGCCATTGCATAAATACCAGGGTCGCCGGAGGATACTACTACCACATAACGTCCACTAGCGGCTAAATCTAGTGCCATTGTTGCCCGTGCAATTTCTTCGCGGTTGTCTGACTCATGACGTTGTTTACCAACTGCTAAAGCACCGACTAAATCTAGATATGTTTTATAGCCTACTAAGTCGGTGGCAGATTTGAGGATTTCTTTGACTTCTGGTGACATCCATTGAGAACTACCGGGGCCTGTACCGATAATTGCTAACCTACCTTGTGACTGACCGATAGTCTCAGGGTCAAGGGGTTGGGGAGAGATGGCGATCGCTATATGCGATAATTGAGCAATTAACTTACCATCTGTGCCTGTAGCGGCTAAGGCGATATTTTCAGCTAGTTGATGGCTAGGGAAAAAGCGCGCCGATACTCCATAAGTATTAACTAAAGTATGAATAATTGGGTGAGATGCGATGGTGATGGGTGCAAATATCCCAGCGATAGATGCGGGGGCAATATTGGCATTAGTGAGTAATTCTTGTATTGTCTCTAGAGTAACATCGGTGTGGTCAATGGCGATCGCTACGGTTTTGGGATGATATACCAGACAATCGACTGTAGAATCGACACAGTTTTCCGTGACTCGAATTGTTAAATTCCCTTCAGGATTAATCGGTAACTGACTATTACTTAACCAAGGTGCTGTTCCTTCTAGCTGGACTTGCGCCCCGGCTAACAAATCGGAAATAAATTTCTTGGCATCTTCTGGGTTAGCTAAATGATATCCAGGGGGAGGAGATAGTAAAGCTGTGCGAAAACGAATATCCCCTGTGGTGGTAATTGCAGCTTGGGTATTTAACACCTCAGCCACCCGCCGCGCCAAGTCATTAACGCCATTGAGTCCCCCCAACAGAGGGACAACCGCGCTACCATCTTCAGCCACCGCTAACACTGGCGGTTCTTGACGTTTATCGGAAATTAACGGGGCTAGGGTTCTAATGAGAATACCCGCCGCACAAATCCCAATTAATGGTGTTCCTTGGGCAAATAATTCTCGTAGTGTCTCACCAAAATTCGTAAAGCTGACATCTACGCCAGAGGTACGGCCTGTTAAACCGTGAATTATCGCCCCTGGTAAAATGCTGGTCAGTTTACGGGCTAATGCTACGCTATTTTGGCTTAAAACGATAATGGCAGGTGCAATCTTGTTCATAGACTTGGGCATGGGGCATTATCGAAACAATCGGGTCTAAAACCTCGCCTTAAAAGGCGAAAAGTTTTGGCACGGGGTAAAACCCTGTGACAAAAAGTAATTGCGAATTGCGAATTGCGAATTGCGAATTGCGAATTGGTTTATATCTGGGTTCAGCAACACCCACATTAGAGTTGATTTTTAGCTTTTAGTTGCAGATATCGTTCCACTAATTGGTCACTGATTTGATTAGCTGGTGCATCTAACACCAACACGCCTTTTTGCTTTAACTGGGCAAAAGCCACTTGACGCTGTGCTAATAAATCTAATGCTACAGCACGGGTGTAAGCTTGAGTCACATCATCTGTAAACCTATGGGCTAAATCATCTACTTTGGGGTCTCTTAAGGTGACACAAAATGGTAGATAGCGGGGGGCTAGTCGTGTCAGGGCGGCGAGGAGTTCTGTAGAGGCGGTGGCATCAACTAAGTCTGTAATAATTACTACTAGCGATCGCCTAGTTTGTTGCTGCACTACGTGAGTTACAGCCCCCAAGTAATCTGATTCTAATAAAACTGGCTGAATTGGCGTTAACCGGTCAATGAGTTGATTTAAATGATTTTGTCCCCGTTCCGGTGGCATCCATGTGTGCATTTGGTTATCAAATACACCTACACCCACGCGATCGCCTCTGTGTAATCCCGCTAATGCCAGAGATAAGGTTGCATTCAAACCCCAGTCAAAACGTTGCAAACCTTTGACTCTAGCGGTCATCAATCTTCCTCTGTCGAGTAAGATTAACAGAGTTTGTTCCTGTTCTGGTTCTAGGACTCGCACTAGAGGCGGTGTGTTACCATGTGTTCCGACGCGTCTAGCTGTAGCCTTCCAATCAATTAAGCGCAAATCATCACCAGTGCGATAGTTGCGTAGTTCTGCAAATTCTGTGCCAATACCTAATCGTCGAGATTGACGGATAGCACCGGATGATTGTAATGTCAGACGAATGGAGAGCGATCGCAGTCCGATTAAATCAGGATAAACTTTGACTGTCAGACCGTGGCGAATTTGCCAATCATCCCAAGCTAAACCCCAAGGGCTTAATTGTCGGACTTGAATATTTCCCCAAGCGAATTCACCGCGCTGTGTGGGGTGAACTGTGTAAGTTAATTCTTGAGTAGTATTAGCTGCAACAGTTGTATTTAATACAGATTTGGATGCACCAAAATCTAAGGGGTAATAGTCACGAATTTGAATGATGGCGTTAGCTTTCTCAGATATGATATTTAGCACTACGGGGTTATCTCTGCCAATGGAAAAGCGAGACGGTAGTTGACGAGTAATTTGCACCCGCAGAGGCTTGACGCGTAAACCATCCACCACCATCAAAATCAGGACAACGATATCAAAAATGAGAGTGACAGTAATAGCAAAGGCGACGCTCAAGAATAAGGATAAGAGAAAAGCGATCGCTAAACCCAAAAGTAATAATAAATAAACTCTTTTAGCCGCAACCATAGATTTTTTTGTAAAACTTGATTATACCTGCTATATAGGTATTCACCCATACACCAAAACAATTCGATGAGCAGAGTAGGTTAAACCAATTCGTCATGATAAGTAAGTCGGTGCAATCAAACCAAACTATGTGAAGAAAAGTAAATAAGGCTCAAATTCTTTCTCCCCCTGCTCCCCTGCCCCCTGCCTTATTCCAACAATAATTATTTACGCCGACCTACTTACTATCGTCCCGCTTCGCTATGAGACGCTACGCATAGCTTGCTTCCAGTGGTAAGCCAACACAATTATGTGTTGTGGCGGGATTGAGACCACACCACAACACTTGCGGCTTAATATGAAGCTGAGGAGTTAAATCCCTAAATTTTGTTAAAGTTTAAAATCAACAGTCAACCATCCACCAATCAACCTTTCAGCTTGTAGCCTGTACAGGTTTTTGCTGTGAAACATTGCCAGGAATTGGTTCAGTTTTTGTTCCAGGTTCTACAGCAGTTAATTCAATATGATTTAATAATGTAGTGACAAATGCAAACAATAGGAAAGGTAGCGACAGTACAACCACAAGACCAACGGTAGCCAAGGCATATACGGGTCTTCTAGCACCCATTAACGCCAAAGCAGATGCCAAACTGAGAGTAACTGTAATTAACCAAACGATGATTTGACCGTAGATATCACCAAAAGTCAAAGTGCAGACAAACCGATAGTTTTGAATATTATTTTTGTTCATCATATTTTACCTCGATTTTCTCCTATAGGTTCTACGTTAGAGCTATGTTTGACTGACGGTCGATTTCTCAATATTTTTCCAAGGTTTGTAATATCACTTCACAATTAAGTGTTGCTTTTATGTCATTTATACAAACAATGCAAGAATACACAATCAATTTCTTAACAATTTACTCATAAAATTTGTTGTAGAAGCATAAAGCAACGGAGGTAAAGGTGACAAGTTACCAGGGGGCAAAAATCTTGAATTGTGAATTTTGAATTTATATGACCAATTGGTTAAGAACAGTGCAGAAGTGGTTGAAGAAAATAGTTACCACTGCCACCATAGGTGAAATAACCAATGTTTACACAGTTCACCAAACCCAGGTGCAGGAATGGCTGACTAAGAGACATCGTTTTTTGTGGCAAAGGTTGTATCTGTGGTTATGGCTAGCATTAATTTGCCTAGTCACTTTTAGTTTGCGAAATGTTTATGATTTGTTTTTCCCTCTGCGAGAGTTAAAAACACTACCCCAGGTCTTGAAAATTCAAGTTTTGGTGATGAATGGGGCTGTTTTTCTGAGCCTGATGATTTGTTTTCTACTACATAAAACAAAATTTGGTCGTCGCTACCCTGGAATATTATTTTTAGGCTCATCTTGGTCACTGAATTTAACAGCGCAATTATTCGCTACACTGAAAGGATTTGCACTCCCTGATACTGCTGGTTGGTCACTGGTGTTTTTGAGTCAAGCAATACTGATGCCAACACGCTGGACTTTGCATTTAATCTCTCAGATAGGAGTGTTAATTTACTACTTTGGTGTGAATACTGTTTTAGGACTAAAGACACCCATCACCAATTATACAGACCTTTATAATGTCACGTTTCTTTTATATGTTTTGTGGTTGTGTATAATTTGTGATTTAGGTGTTTATTTGTACGATCGCCTGCAACGCTCTGAATTTTATGCGCGGAAAGAATTAGAATTAACTAATACTAAACTTCAGTTAGCAGAGGCGAAATATCGCAGTATTTTTGAAAATGCCATTGAAGGTATTTTTCAAAGTAGCCCTGATGGACGTTATATCACAGCGAATCCGGCTTTAGCTTGCATTTATGGTTATAATTCGCCGCAAGAGGTGACAGATAATTTTACAGATATTGAACATCAGTTATATGTTGACCCAAAACGACGGGCTGAATTTGTGCGTTTAATTGAGGAACAAGGCTTTGTTTCTGAGTTTGAATCCCAAATTTATCGTCGAGATGGTAGTATTGTTTGGATTTCGGAAAAAGCCTACGCCGTTCGTGATGAACAGGGGAACTTACTTTACTATGAGGGATTAATTGAAGACATCACCCAACGTAAACAAGCCGAGGAAGCATTAAGAGTATTTCTGCACGCCGTTTCCCATGATTTACGCAACCCAGTCTTAGGTACTGTCATGGTATTGCGGAATTTATTAAATCAGCACATAGAAAATATACCCCAAAGCCCAAACCCCAATCCCCAATCCCCAATCCCAGTCCCTCGGCTAATTTTAGAACGAATGCTACAAAGTAGCGATCGCCAATTAAGCCTAATTAATTCGCTGTTGGAAGCGCATATTAGTGAAGTGCAAGGGATAGTTTTACATTGTCAAACTGTAGAATTACATACAGTGGTGGAAACGGCGATCGCAGATTTAGAACCCACACTCAGGGAAAATCAAGCAACATTAACGAATCTCGTCACCGCAGACTTACCGTTAATAGCAGCTGATACAACACAACTATGGCGGGTATTTTCTAACTTGATTTTAAATGCTATTAAACACAATCCACCAGGATTACAAATCACGGTCAATGCTAGTTGTAAAGGAGATAAACTTTACTGCACAGTCACCGATAATGGTGTAGGTATCAGTCCCCAGCAATGTGAAAGGCTATTTGACCTTTATTTTCGTGGTGATATGCGTAATTCCGTTAGCTTGGGGTTAGGGTTGTATTTATGTAAGCAAATTATCAATGCTCATGGTGGTGAAATTGGTGTCAACAGTCAATTGCAACAAGGTGCAACTTTTTGGCTGACTTTACCGATTATTCGGGAAAAAAGCCACTAATAGCGCAACTAAATCCTGGTAAAAGTGGCGATGTTATTTCATCATCACCTAATAAAGTGGCAACTAACGCTAATTTCGCTTTCTCCCGTCGATAAACTTCTACTTGTTGAGTAAAACGGTTGACAATCCAATATTCACTCACACCTTGAACTGAATACAACTTAAGTTTTGCTGCTTGATCTCTGAGTTCATTTTGTTTACCAGGGGATAACACCTCTACCACTAACTCTGGCGCGCCAGTTAAATGTCCCGCTTCATCAACAATTTGCGCTAGTCGTTCTCGACTTACCCAAACTACATCAGGAATAACGCTATCTGCTTCAGAAAAAATCACCCCTGGATTGAAAATTGCTACTCCTAAGCCAGTTGTATTTGACCAAGCATCAAGTTTTATGGATATTCTGCCACAAACTTGTTGATGAAGGTAGTGGGGATGACTAACCGCAAAGAGTTCTCCATTAATAATTTCATAGCGCGTCCACTCATTTTCAGGTAGAACTTCTATATCGTGAATTGTCCAGCGTACTCCCTCAATGGCTTGACTCATGGGTAATCGTCCTCGGTGGGCTACTTGCCTTTGTTTGATTTTAGCTGATGGTAAGATATGGAAGTCAGTGAGATGTTGAGTGTGATGGTGTCTGTTAACAAAACGACGTAGAACAGTTTGCAGATTCTTTTTGGATACGTCTTCACCCACCGCTAGAGAAAGCGATCGCCACAACTGTGAACCAACTTGTTTAATATAGTCATATTCATAATTTAATTCTTGGGCAATTACTGCATAGGTGCATCCTCGCCAGCTTCTCTCAAACACAACAGATTCCACATCATTTAGTTTTTGTCTCAACTGAGCAGAGTTGAGTAGTGTATCAACTAGTGTTAGGGCTTCTTGTGCCTTCATGGTGAGCTAGAGTTTATTTATTGCTTGAATTGTGTAAAATTTCAAGCAATCACCCCCTTTTTACGTTATTGTTTACATTTATTTACAATATTTTTCACTTTTTCTCATCGCCAATGAGAATTTCCCGCAAACTCAGAAAGCGGGTTTTTGATCATACCTGTACCTGATCAGCCATAGCGATAGAATCGCTTGTCAATCCTGCATCCGGGGCTGAAATGAATACTTGCGTGGGATAAACTCGTTTACCGATATTAGTCAGCATTTTTTACGTATATTTACAGTGATTCTCACCTTTTTGCACTGACAAAGGTTATGATGATCAGGATAAACGTGCTGCTTTACGTAAACATCGTAACATTAAGATAAACAAATAGTATAATTTTATACTTTTACTTAGGGATTCAGTTAATTATTTGGGAATACTAAATCCAAACATTTTCAAGATTTAGGATATGACTAGCACTCTGGTGAAGATTCTCGGATATAGCATCAGCGAAGAACTCTATAATGGCTCTCGAACCCAAGTTTATCGAGGTTATCGAGAAGTTGATCGACAAGCAGTAGTCGTTAAACTACTGAAAAATCCTTATCCCAGCTTTAACGAACTTTTATCGTTTCGCAATCAGTATACAATTGCCAAAAATCTCAACTCCCCCCTGATAGTCCAAACCTACAGTCTAGAACCTTGTCAAAATGGTTATGCACTAGTTATGGAAGACTTTGGGGGGATTTCTCTTCAGGAGTGGGGAACTAGAGAAACCCAACAATCTTTAGAAGAATTTTTAGTGATCGCGATCGCTCTATGTGACATCTTAGATTTACTCTACCACGAGCGCATTATTCATAAAGATATTAAACCCAGCAATATATTAATCAATCCCCAAACCAAAGAAATTAAATTAATCGACTTTAGTATTGCATCACTTTTACCACGAGAAAGCCAAACCCTAGTTAATCCCAAAGTATTAGAAGGAACACTTGCTTATATATCTCCTGAACAAACAGGGAGAATGAATCGCGGGCTTGATTATCGTACAGATTTTTATTCTTTGGGTGTGACATTCTATGAATTACTGACAGGTGAGTTACCATTTTCATCTACTGATGCGATGGAATTAGTACATTGTCATCTGGCGAAAACAGCACCATTAATCACAGAAATTAATCCCCAAATTCCATCTGTACTATCGAAAATTGTCAGCAAATTGATGGCGAAAAATGCCGAAGATAGATATCAAAGTGCTTTGGGATTGAAATATGATTTAATGAATTGTTTAACTCAACTAAGAGAAACTGGGAAGATTGACAGCTTTAAAATTGCTAGTCGGGATGTGTGCGATCGCTTCCTGATTCCTGATAAACTTTATGGTAGAGAAACCGAAGTACAAACCCTACTAGAAGCTTTCGAGAGAGTCAGCCTTGGCGCAACAGAAATGATGCTGGTAGCTGGGTTTTCTGGAATTGGGAAAACAGCAGTCGTCAATGAAGTGCATAAACCAATTGTTAGACAACGCGGCTATTTTATCAAAGGTAAATTTGACCAATTTAACCGCAATATTCCCTTCTCTGCTTTTGTGCAAGCGTTTCGTGATTTAATGGCACAACTATTGACAGAAAGTGACACTCAAATAGAACAATGGCAAAATAAAATATTAGAAGCTGTTGGTGACAATGGACAAGTTATTATTGAAGTAATTCCCGAATTATCAAAAATTATTGGTGAACAACTACCAGCAGTAGAATTATCAGGAAATTCAGCCGAAAATCGCTTTAACTTATTATTTCAAAAGTTTACACAAGTATTTACCAGTGCAGAACATCCCTTGGTAATATTTTTAGATGATTTGCAATGGGCAGATTCAGCATCACTAAAATTAATGCAGCTATTAATGGCTGATACAGGTCATATTCTACTTATTGGTGCATATCGTGATCACGAAGTCCATCTAGGACACCCATTAATGTTGACTTTGAGCGAAATCAAAAAAAATCAAGCAACAATTAATACCATTACCTTAGCACCCCTCAATCAAGAACAAGTCAATCAATTAGTTGCTGACACCTTCAAATGTAGTGAAAGTTCAGCATGGGATTTATCTTTATTAATTTATCGCAAAACCCAAGGTAATCCCTTTTTTAGCATCCAGTTTTTTAAAGCATTACATCAAGATGGATTGATTGCATTTGATTTAAAGCTAGGCTGTTGGCAATTTGATATTGCACAGGTGACGACTCAAGCAATCACAGATGATGTTTTGGTATTTATGAGTTTGCAATTACAAAAACTCCCATCATCAACGCAAAAAACCTTGCGATTAGCCGCTTGTATTGGTAATCAGTTCGATTTAGATACTTTGGCTATTGTTTGTAAGCAATCAGTCATTGAAACTGCTGCTGCTTTGTGGAAAGCTTTACAAGAAGGACTGATTTTACCAACTAATGAGATTTATAAACTTTATCAGGATTCGCCATTAAACAATAGCGAATTACAGCAAGATGAGCAAAAACAAGTAACCGTTACATACAAATTTTTACACGATCGCGTCCAACAAGCTGCCTATTCCCTAATTCCCGATGAGCAAAAACAGATAACTCATTACCAAATCGGACAACTGCTGCTGCAACAGATGTCTCTAGATGTTAGAGAAGAGAGAATTTTTGAACTTGTCAATCAATTAAATTACGGAATCACGTTAATTGACGAACAAAATCACCGAGATGAATTAGCAGAACTTAATTTAATTGCTTGTCGCAAAGCCAAAAACTCTACCGCCTATCAAGCGGCGGGAGAATATGCTGCCATAGGATTATCTTTATTAGGAGAACAAGCTTGGCAACGGCAATATGATATAAGCTTGGAATTTCATGAATTAGCCTCAGAGATTGCTTCTTTATGCGGCAAGTTTGAATTAATGGGGGAATTAATTGATAGCGTAATTACACAAGCACACTCTTTGCTAGAAAAAGTCAATATTTATTGCATTAAAATTCAATCTTACGTTTTTCAAAATGAACCAATTAAAGCCGTTGATATTGGACAAAATCTCCTGCAAAAATTTGGTGTAAAATTTTCCGAATCACTAAGCCCCGTAGATATTCAACAGGCAATTCAAGAAATTAATCAACTCATTGGAGATAGAGACATCGCCAATTTATGTGATTTACCTGTAATGACAGATCGGGAAGTCTTGGCAATTATCCAAATTGCCTATGCTCTTATTCCACCAGCTTATAGCTCCGGTTCTATTTTGTGTCCATTACTGATAACTTTGTCAGTTAGATTATCAATTCAGTATGGAAATACAATTATTTCTGCATTTGCTTATGCTAACTATGGCTTCATTCTCTGCAACTTTTTACAAGATGTCGATACAGCAACAGAATTTGCTCAATTATCTCTAAAAATTATTGCCAAATTTGATGCTAAAGCTCTTAAACCAGAAGTGCTTTTAGTTTTGGGAGGTTTTATCCTGCATCGCAAATCTCACATCAAAGATATCCTCCCTCTGTTGCAAGAAAGTTATGTGATTGCTTTAGAAGTTGGCAGTACCAAGTTTGCAGGATATCATGCCCGTACCTTTTGTAATGCTGCTTTTTGGTGTAATCAACCTCTTGCTACCCTAGAACAGAATGCTCGTGCTTACTACAATGGGTTGATGCAACTCAATCAAGTTGGACTAGCTAATCACTGTCGGCTTTCTTGGCAGTCTGCACTAAATTTGCTTGGTTATGGGGAAGATCCTTGTATTTTGTCTGGGGAAGTTGTACAAGAAACAGAAGTTCTGCCACAGATCATATCTGAGAATGATTTGAGTGAGTTGTATGTGTTCCATTCATATAAACTCATGCTTTGTTTTTTGTTTGGAGAAACTCAACAAGCGCAAAATCATGCTGTTGAGTGCAGAAAGCATTTAATTGCTGCTCAGGGACTAGTATATGAGGCGGCATTTTATTTTTACGATTCTTTGATCGCCTTAGCAAGTTTGAATTCACAATTACAAGATCCATCAGAGGTATGGCAACGGGTAGAGGAAAATCAAACTCAGCTAAAAAATTGGGCGCACCACGCACCGATGAATCATCAGCATAAGTTTGATTTAGTCGAAGCCGAAAAATGTCGCGTGTTAGGACAAAAAATCGCAGCCACTGACATCTACGACAAGGCAATAGGTGGAGCTAAAATCAACGATTATGTACAAGAAGCAGCCCTTGCTAACGAACTGGCGGCAAAATTCTATCTTGATTGGGGCAAACAACGCATTGCTCAAGAATATATGATTGAAGCCTACTATGCTTATGCTCGATGGGGAGCAGAAGCCAAAGTAGTTGACTTAGAAACTCACTATCCCCAATTACTCGCTCCTATATTACAGCAAGCCCATACACCTCTCTCCACTGACGAAACCATCCTCACATTAAGGACTGTCTCATCCGCCGGTTCCCTCACTTCTAACACCAGTGTCTCCGATACCCTAGATTTAACGGCTATCCTCAAAGCTTCTCAAATGCTCTCTGCTGAAATTGAAATTGAAAAACTTCTCTCATCATTGCTGAGAATCGTCATCGAAAATTCGGGTTCGGATAAGTGCGTTTTAATTTTGTTGCAAGATGGCAACTTGATCATTCAAGGGACAATTACTGAAGGGATGCCGCCAGTCGTTTTGCCGCGTGTTTCTGTTGAGGATAGCCAAGACATTCCCCACAAGCTGATTTACAAAGTCAAGCACAACCAACAGACTACTATTTTAGCGGATGCGATCGCAGATCCGGTATTAGGAAATGACCCGTATATTGTGCGTCAGCAGCCTCAAAGTATCTTGTGCAGCCCGATTTTGCATCAAGGCAAATTACTGGGTATTTTATATCTGGAAAATAGTTTAATTAAGGGTGCATTCACAAGCGATCGCGTCGAACTCTTGAATCTCATTTGCGCTCAAGCTGCCATTTCTCTAGAAAATGCCCGGCTTTATGAATCTGCTCAGGAATATGCCCAAAAGTTAGAGCAAGCACTTACTGATTTGCAAAATGCCCAATTGCATATAGTCCAAAGTGAAAAGATGTCTGCGTTGGGTAATTTAGTTGCAGGTGTCGCCCACGAAATGAATAATCCATTGGGGTTTATTTCTGCTACGCTCCAACAAACTAAACCCAATTTTGTCGATATCACAGAACATTTGCAACTCTATCAAAAATTTATCGAAAACCCTGGTGATGAAATTCAAAACCATGCGGAGCAAATTGATTTAGAATATCTTTTGGCAGACTTACCGGAAGCAATCGATGCAATGTTAATGGCGTGTAGCAGGTTGAAAAATATTAGCACTAGCTTGCGGACATTTTCTCGTGCTGACAAAGATTATAAAGTTCAATTTAATTTACATCAAGGCATTGACAGCACACTTTTAATTCTCAAGCATCGCCTGAAAGCAAATCCACAACGCCCAGCCATTGAAGTAATCACAAACTATGGTAATTTACCTTTAGTCAATTGTTTTCCTGGACAATTAAATCAGGTGTTTATGAATATTCTGGCCAATGCTATTGATGCCTTAGAAGAAGCAAGTATTGGTAAGAGTTTTGCAGAAATTAAAGCTTATCCTAACTGCATTACAATTGCAACATCAATTGTAGATAAATACACGAACATCTCAATTACCGATAATGGTAAAGGAATGACTCCAGAAGTTAAAAACAAGATTTTCGATCATTTATTTACTACTAAATCAGTAGGTAAAGGGACGGGATTAGGATTAGCGATCGCCCGTCAAATTGTCGAAGAAAAACACGGTGGTAAAATCACAGTTAACTCTGTTTTGGGTGAGGGGACAGAGTTTATAATTTCTCTTCCCATATAGCGAATTTGTTCGTAAAGAGCCACTATTCGTGAAAATCTGAAATCCTCGTGTGATAATTACGCATACTTGCAGGTGTTGTTATCAACTCCGTACTGATGTGGTAATGTAAGTATGTTTAGTCGGCAAAGAGGAAAAGCATTGTTAAGCGAATATCATAGAAAAAAGTTACTGCATCACTTTCAGTGTCTGGATGCCGATAATTCAGGCTTCATTGGAAAGGAAGATGCTGAGATTTTTGCTCAGAGGTTCGCCAAAATTCGTAGCGCAGAGATTGGTTCAGATATTCACAAAGATTTGTTATTTAAGTGGCTTCATATTTGGGAGAATTTTTGGTCTAAGGCGGATTTGGATGGAGATGGTAAGGTAAGTTCTGAAGAATTTTGTCAGAGTGTAGAGAAAGTAGTTTCAAATCCAGATTACAACGACCCTTTAATAGAAACTTTGTTTGATATTGTTGATTTAGACGGTGATGGTCAAATATCACAACAAGAGCATAGTCTATTTTTCAGTGTGTTTGACCTAGATGCTAAACAATCAGCTTTTGTCTTCTCTAAGCTTGATATTAATCAGGACGGCATCATCTCTAAAAAAGAGTTTGTTTCTGCTAAAAGAGAATTTCTAACTGAGAAAGAAACTGGTGCTATAGGCAACTGGTTTTGGGGTTCTGTGGAGTAATACACGCTTTAATTTTGGGGTTTTGGGTTCATACTTTTTGATCTCTAGGTGTCATACCAATTCACAATTCGCAATTCGCAATTCGCAATTAAAAAACTTAGATGTAGCAAGGATTTTAGGGTTTACATCTGTATCAGATTTTTCGTGAAATGGTATCATTGTGAGCGCAGCAATCGCAAAGTCTCTGGGATTGCTGCGCTCACAATGACTGAACATAAATTTATATAAAAATTCAGATTTTATCAGAACAACAGAAAAATCTTAGTTAGTAACTGTTTACGTATATTTACAGAGTTCTCACCTTTTCTCACTGACAAAGCGATCGCCTTGAGGTTATGAATGTAATTGACACATTCACTTAACCAGGAAATAAACCGATGAAATTTGGTATTGATATGGGACACAACTGCCCTTATGATACAGGTACAGTTGGTCTTAAAAAAGAAGATGATTTAACCAAAGAAGTTGGTACATTGTTAATCAAAAAGCTCAAGGATGCAGGTCATACTGTTATTGATTGCACTCCTAAAACTGCCGTTAGTCTTGATAATTCTCTGAGACAACGTACAGATAAAGCTAATGAGAATAATGTGAATGTTTTTGTCTCAATTCACTTTAATTCAGCTAAGTCTAAAGCCGATGGTACAGAGGTTTTCGCTATTAGCAACGCATCTAAAGGCATAGCTGAGTCTGTTCTCAAAGAGATTTTGAAACTTGGCTTTAGAAATAGAGGTGTCAAATCAGGAAACTTCTTCGTTTTGAAACATACAGCAATGCCAGCCATTTTAGTAGAATGCTGTTTTTGCAATTCGCCCATAGATATGGAGCGATTTAATGCTGAACAAATGGCAGAAGCCATTAAGGATGGGTTAATTGGAGAAGGAGATGAGGATGAGCCTAAACCAGATAAAGATTACATCTTAGAAATTACAGTTCCAACTGTTTTAAAACCATCTACACAGCAAGCTTCAGACTTACCCAAGGAAAGTGTATTTAGCATTCAGCCAGGAAATTACTCGATTTTAAATTACGTTTTTGAAGAACAGCATTATTGCGTAACTTGGACTGATAAAAGTATAGGCGATCGCAATAAACATTTCGTGTTTGCTGAACATTGCAAAATCCTAGAAAAAGCTGATGTTGCAGTCCCAACAGGTGTTAAATAAATAGGACTGTGTAAATCAAGGTTTGTAGTAAGGACTTTAGTCCTCATAAAAGGGCTATTCTTCTTCGCAGAACCCACAAGGTAGCCCTTACTACAAGCTGATTTTCTCTAACTTTAAGTAGAACAAGGTAAATAATTAAAGATTTGTAGAGAGAAATAAAGTTCTCTCTACGAAAAGCTCCGCAAACAGAAAAGGACTAAAGTCCTTACTACGAACTGAATCCTAGTATTTTTACAAGGGTGATTTATGGGATTATTAGATGATTTAATTAGTAAATATGCACAAACTGATTTAGCTGCAATTTTTACCAAAGTTGGTATTAAGGTAGAGAAAATATCTGAGATTAATCGCCAGATTTTAAAGGAAACTACCCTGGCACAATGGTTATTAGAATCAGGGAGAGCCACTAGCGAACTAGCAATTAAAGGTAATAATTTTGCTGGATTGAAATGGCGCAGTCCCGACATGATGGGTTTTGCTGAACCTTTAAAAATTAAAGTGCCATCAGAAAAAGAAGCAGTCGAATTTTGTCAGTTTATCGATGTTGAGGCATTTATTGTTGGCTATTGGAAATTTCTCACCCGTTCTCCCTACAAAGGTTTAGAAGAACATACCAATACACCAGAAAACTTTCTGGGTTTTCTCAGAACTAAAAGTTTTTCCACCGACCCTGATTATGTTTCTAAGGTAGTAAGATTACTTCCAGAAGCTCAAAAATTACTCACCAATACCAATAGTGTAGCAGTTCTCGCTTCCCCCACTGCCGTAGAACAATTACAAATCCTACGTGCGCCGCAAGAAGTGTCTGTTGGACAAGTTTTTAGTATGGAAGGTATAGCGCGATTAACTGACAAAGGTAGAACTGTGTCGGTGATGATTGACGATCGCTTCCCTGCCTCTGGTGTCACAATTGGTGAGGATGGCAAATGGCGATACAACTTTGTATTTAATCAAGCAGGCGAT
Organism: Nostoc sp. CENA543; assembly: GCF_002896875.1. GTDB lineage: Bacteria > Cyanobacteriota > Cyanobacteriia > Cyanobacteriales > Nostocaceae > Trichormus. The sequence continues at coordinate 1,412,821 of NZ_CP023278.1, read as the reverse complement.
CGCACTATGTTACTAGCGATCGATGACCAAAGTCTAGAACTTAAATTTAAAGTTATCACTGGCGTTTCTCAACAGAATGAGTCAACTGCAAGCAAAACCGAAGCCAGAGTCATTCAACTCACCGGTAGCGTAGGGGTAGGCGGAGTCAACAAACCACAAGACGTGCAAGCCGTCAAAGCTAGACTCCATGAACTAGGTTACACCTGGGTAGGCGACCCCAACACACCCAGTTTCGACAGAGGACTATACGACGCAATTCGCCTGTTTCAATCAATTATTGCTGGTCGTAGTACCATTCAAGGTGATGGTAGAGTTGATGTTGATGGTACTACTCACCGATGGTTGCAAGCTGCTAATGCACCAAGATGGGTATTAATGCCAGAAAGCCAACCTCAGAACGGTTTTATTAACGGTGAACTCGCAGAAACCCAAGATAAACACGACTTCGGTACACACTGGCTAGCCGAGACAATTCTAGCCATTGCCCAAGACTACCAAAATACTTATCGCAATACTCGCCCCGATGCCGCACCATTCGCCATTAATGATGCCAGTTTACCTCATGGCGGCGACACTCCTGACCACCACGGACATGAAACTGGTCTAATGTGCGATGTTTTCTTACCAAGAAAGGATGGCAATTTCGGCGGTATTTCTTATACAAATGCACCATATGATCGAGAGGCGGCGCGGGCTATTCTCCAATCAATTCGCAAACAAAAGCTAGTCCGTGGAAATGCCGTATTTTTCAATGATCCCACCCTCGTAGGAGAAGGACTTTGTCAACCTCTAAGTGGTCATCATCATCATATTCACTTTGAAATCAATCCACCAGCGAGGAGTTAGTTAAATTCAAAATTCCTTCTTTGGTAAACTTAGGGACACAACAATTAAGTGTCCCTAATTTTCACCCTGCTCAAAACTACTACAAATACCATCTTGGCTGGATCTCATTTCTTCATGGCGAATTGATATTACAATTTTTGTCCTGTGAAAATCGAGCGTACCTCGCCATTACGCCGGACTATGGCTTCACCGTTATTAACTTCTACTAATGTCCAACCACTAGAGCCAATGCTTTCACCGATGCTAACGCGACGACTAACGCCGTTAATTTGAAATAGTGCTACAGATTTATTCCCTAACTCTAGTAATCCTTCTAATGTGTTGCTAGGTGCGGGTGCAGGAGGGGTAACGTTGAGGGACGCAACTTGGACGGCTTCTGTGTTGGTAGATGGTCTTGGTAAACTGGTACCGAAGGGAACAACCGGTAAATTAGGTAAAGAACTGGGTGACTGTTGCACTTTTATCGGTGCATTTCGCACAGCTACAGGTTTCATATCAGAACGCACCGCCGCCGCTAACATATTGACGCTGCTGGGTTTGCCGGCTGGTTGCACTTGATTTAAAGTGTTCTTGACTGCATTTGGTTGATTGGCAACTGGTGGTAAGGGTGAAACTAAATTAGGAACTGGTGGGAGTGCAGAGCGCATTGGTAAAGGTGGTTGGAACACAGGAATATATTGAATGCGCTCCACAACGTTAGCAGACCGACCAGGTGTAGGTGCTGTATTGTTGGCAGTGAGGGGTGATGGTAGATTACCTATGGGTTGATTGTTAGATAAAGCTAAGGATGTAGGATTGGTAATTACCCGATTGGCTAATGGAGAACGAACTTGACTTTGAGTTTTGTTTTCTTTACCATCAATGACAGCTAATGCTCCCATCATGTAGTTCACTAACTCAGCTTGGACATCTGGTTTTGTCGGTACTTGATCTGTGGGAGTATAAATATTTGGCTGCTTGAATTGAGAGGTGAGAACAACTAAACCTCCCGACTGGAATATATATAGTACACCAGCGATCGCCACACCAATAGTTGTACCCACAATCAGCAGTTTACCCAAGGTGAGTTTAGCTGTTTGAGTAACCTGAGTGATTGATTTAACTTGGGGTTGTTCAACGACAACGGAATTGACTTGTTTGTTGCTAATGGTGGCAACAGTCTGTACGGTGCGCTTGGTTGTATTCGGTAAAACAATCTGCGGGACTTCTACGGTTTGCAGATGGTCATGCTCTATGGTGGTTTGCTGGGAAGTATATGACCAGTCGCTTCTCGGTGCAGTCCCTTGGCGTGGTGATTGATGATGGTTGAAATTGACATCCAGTATTTCGTCGATACTGGCAAACAATTCATCCATCAAGCCATCAGCATAGAATTCTATTGACCACGGTTCGTTAACAATGAGGTCTTCTGATGGTTCGGGGATAATCAGATTGGAGCTAGCTTCTAGTAACATAAGCAAATGTTAGGTGGTAGTTGCCAGGATGGGGCAACACCGCCCCTTTTACCTGGGTATCAGGATTTTCAAATTAGCCAATCTTCTGTCCAGACTAGACGAGTTGATTGTTTAATGTATGAAATTCAACTCCTAATCGGGGATCATTGATGATGCCAGGGTTGAATTCTTGTCATCTATCATACCCATCCCACTTCTAATATACTCACCCTTCATAAAGATGAAGTTAAGACAAAGCCGCAACCCCTGATTGTGGTTGAGATTGACGCAATTCTAAAAAAATTAATAAAGCGTTGACATCAGCCGGATTCACACCACCAATGCGGGCGGCTTGACCAATGGTGAGGGGTTTGACTTGGGAGAGTTTTTCCCGTGCTTCTTTAGACAGAGTGTCAATTTTTGTGTAGTCTAAATCTGCTGGTAATGGGCGATTAGCTTGACGGGCAATTTGTTCGATTTGGCTTTGCTGTCTTGCTAAATAGCCAGAATATTTAATGTCAATTTCTGCCCCTTCTCGTTCCGCTTGGGTGAGGGTAGAATTACCAAGTCCGTATTTATCTAAGTCTACATAGTGAAATCCCGGACGACGCAGCAAATCGGCTAGGGTAATAGAACCTTTGATGGCTTGTTGGGTATCAGAGGCGATCGCTTTCCCAATTTCCTCATGTTCTTTGACTCTAGTAGCATACAACCGTTCTTTTTCGGCGGCAATCTGGGCTTGCTTGTTGGTGAACAATTCCCAACGGCGATCGTCAATTAAGCCAATTTCCCTCCCCAAAGGTGTCAACCGTTGGTCAGCATTATCAGAACGTAGTAATAACCTATACTCAGAACGACTAGTCAACATCCGGTAAGGTTCGCGCAAATCTTTAGTACACAAGTCATCTAATAATGTCCCCAGGTAACTTTGCTCACGGGGGAAAATAATCATTTCTTGACCACGCACCAACCGCGCCGCGTTGATTCCCGCCACAATGCCTTGGGCTGCGGCTTCTTCATAGCCTGTTGTACCGTTAATCTGTCCCGCACAGAATAACCCCGCAATTTTTTTCGTCATCATTGTGGGATAACACTGTGTCGCAGGTAAATAATCATATTCCACCGCATAGGCTGGACGTAACATCACACAGTTTTCTAACCCAGGGAGACTACGTAACATTTGCAGTTGCAAATTTTCCGGCAACCCTGTAGAAAACCCTTGGATGTAGAGTTCGGGGATATCTCGTCCTTCCGGTTCAATAAAGATTTGGTGACTTTCCTTATCGGCAAAGCGGACAATCTTATCTTCAATGCTGGGACAGTAACGCGGCCCTTTCGCTTCCACCCAACCACCGTAAACCGGAGATAAATGTAAGTTTTCCTGAATTAAGCGATGGGTTTCGGCGGTGGTGCGGGTCATATGACAAGGCATTTGTTCCCGTTCTACCCACACTTGGGGGTCAAAACTAAACCACCGGACTTCCGCATCTCCCGGCTGGAGTTCCATTTTGCTGTAGTCTACTGAACGCCTGTCTACCCGTGCAGGTGTCCCAGTTTTGAGTCTACCAGTTTCAAATCCCAGACGATTCAAAGTTTGGGTCAAACCTTCCGCCGCAAATTCTCCGGCGCGTCCCGCCGCCATTGACTTATTGCCTACCCAAATTTTGCCGCCGAGAAATGTGCCTGTAGTTAAAATTACGGCTTTACATTCAAAAGCCACACCAAAGTAAGTTTCTACTCCAATGACTTCATCATTTGCACCCAAAACCAAGTCTGTTACCATCCCTTCGCGGATGCTCAAATTTTCTTGGTTTTCTACAATATTTTTCATAACGGCGGCATATTCCCGCTTGTCAGTTTGGGCGCGTAATGCCCATACCGCCGGGCCTCGTGAAGAGTTGAGGATGCGCTTTTGTAGATATGTGCGGTCTGCCATTTTGCCAATTTCCCCACCCAAAGCATCAACTTCATGGGTCAATTGAGATTTAGCAGGGCCACCCACAGCCGGGTTACAGGGTTGCCAAGCGATTTTATCTAAATTTAATGTCAACAGCAGGGTACGACAACCGAGGCGGGCAGTAGCAAGGGCTGCTTCGCAACCGGAGTGACCTGCACCGACGACGATGACATCAAAAGCGTCTTGAAATTCAACGGACTTGTGCATGGTCATACGTACAGGGTGAGCAAATTGAGAATTACTACTAATGTTAACTTAATTCAGTGATTGTATTGATGTATATGTGTCTGGAGATTTGAAGATGTGTTAATTCATCAGACTCGAAATAATTACACATTTTTGATGAATATGAAAGTGAAGTTTAAAATCAACATTTATATAATTTTGTAATATGGTGAAAGGCAACCTGACAAACTAACTTATCCCCATGAGATTAATTATCAAAAAAGCAATTTATATTTTTATATCTATATTGGTAATTTGTATAGTCGTGGCTATCACCAGGATTAATCTTCATCAACCCAATGTACAAACGTCCAATGCGTGTAACACAGTTAATTCTCCATCCTGTGTTCCTAATGGTTCAGTACCAATTTCACCCACACCTAACTTTAACATTCCACAGACTGATAAAGAAAGGTTTTTAAGCGCGATCGCCAGTCATTTATCTAACATTCCCCAGCCGGGAAGTTATGAATATATCCTGCTCAAAGCCTACGGAGCAGTTTTTATTAATCAATTAACAACTGTCAAATTACCATCAAATGTGCTGCTCAATAACGAGCAAGAAACCCAAACATTTCAAAATAATTTAACAATGGTGAAAATCGAGGGAACAAATGATTGTTACCTCCAAGCAATAGCCGCCACAGCTTTAAATCAAGCCCGTTCTCAACAAAATATTCCTTTAAAATCTGGATACGGTTCTGGTGATTGTACTCGCACTTTTGCTACTAATTTAAGATTCTGGCATAAATATGCTAACCAACATACCTTAGATAAAGTCAAACAAGGACAAGAAACAGCCATTCTCAGTACCGTCGCACCTCCAGGCGCATCGCAACATCTGTGGGGATTAGCAATTGATTTGCGAATATCTAATCAGCAACAAAGAAAGACACTCAATGAATATGGCTGGTTTCAAACTGTGGTTAATGATGTACCCCACTGGACTTACTTAGGTTTAACTGAATCAGATTTAGTCAATTTAGGGTTAGTCAATAAAGTAGAAAAGGGAATTAGCTATTGGGTAACACCGCTTTAATGGGACTTCCAACTAAAAAAATATACAATCGCTTTGATTAGCAGGAGTGCAGGGGGCAGAGGGCAGGGGGAAAAATCAAAATATTCTCTCTCGGAAATTGGATAATTTATTTTCTGGAAGTCCTTAAGTAGAACGATTTGCAAAAACCAAACTATATTAAGTCATGTAAAAACACTAAGATAAAGGCTTGTAGTAATAACTTTAGTTATTACTACAAGCCTTTATCTATGTCGAATATATTAATTTATAGGTAATTCAATGATAAATTCTAGTCCTGATCCTGGTTGAGAATTACATAAGATTTTGCCGTTATGATTCACAACTATAATTTGGTGAGCTATTGATAAACCTAAACCAGTACCTTTACCGATGGGCTTAGTAGTATAAAAAGCATTAAATATTTGATTTTTTACTTCATCACTAATTCCTGTGCCATTGTCAGAAATTCGGCAGATGACTCGCTCTGCTATTACCTCTGTTTTGAGAATAATCTGCCCAGGATGTTGGAGTATTTCATGGTAGTTCTGATTTTTTTGTGACTCTTCAATAGCATCAATAGCATTAGTAATTAGATTCATAAAAACTTGGCTAATTTCCCCAAGATAGCAATCAATTAATGGCAAATCTCCATACTCTTTAATAACTTCAATAGCTGGACGTTGGGGGTTAGCTTTAAGTCGATGTCCAAGAATTAGTAGTGTACTTTCTAAGGCTTCATGGAGATTAGCTAATTTTTTACCTGTTTCACGATTGCGGGAAAATTTGTTTAATGAGGAGACAATTTCGGTAACGCGTTCTGTACCTAATTTCATTGATTGAATAACATTATATAAATCATCTAAGATATAGCTGAAGTCATTTGTTTGAATCACAGTCTGAATTTCCTGTGGGGGATTGGGCAAATACTTTTGATAAAGTTTGAGTAAATCTGTTAAATCTTGTACATATTGTTGGACAAAATTTAAGTTGCCTGCGATAAAATTGATGGGATTATTTACTTCATGGGCAATACCGGCTGCCATTTGACCTAAACTCGCAATTTTTTCGGTTTGAATGAGTTGGGTTTGGGTTTTTTGTAGTTCTTCGTTTTTGGCAATTAAGCGTGATGTCAGATATCTCAATTTTAATTGATGTTCAATTCTGACTAAAACTTCTTCATGTTGAAAAGGTTTAGTAATGTAGTCTACTGCTCCTAGTTGAAAACCTTTAACTTTGTCGGCTGTTTCTGAAAGTGCAGTCATAAATATGACGGGAATATCCCAAAAACGTGGGTCACTTTTGAGGTGTTGACAAGTTTCAAAACCGTCCATACCAGGCATCATCACATCTAATAAAATTAAGTCTGGTAATAAATCATGTTCTAATCTTTGTAGGGCTTTTTCACCGCTACGTGCTGCCCAAACTTCAAAACTAGATTCATCTAAAAAACTTGATAAAACTTGTAAATTATGAGGATTATCATCAACTATTAAAACTATGCCTTTAATCGGTGCGCGATCGCTAAAATAATTGGGGTTATTCACAGTCGCTCTCATGCTATTTCCACCTGATATTTCGTCAAAAAGTTAAGGATTGCATCTTCGTCAAATTGTCTGGCTAGTTGCTTGAGTTGTTGAGCGAAATCTGCAAAGTTGGGATCTGCTGTTTCTAGTTGCTCTGCACACTTGATAATGGCGTTAAAGTTACCCCTTTTGGCTAACATTATTAGTTCTTGTAAGACTTCTGGGTGGGGTGGAATTAATTGTGCTGAGGGATTTTTCTGCGGTGTGACTAAATCTAGAACTGCTTCAGACTGGGATGGTTGATAAATCCAGACTAAACTTAAATGACGCTCTAATTGACGTAGTAATTCATCTATCTGTATGGGTTTACCGAGAAAATCGTCACCGCCTACTGCTAGGCTGCGATTTTGGTCAGAATCAAAGACACTCGCCGAAGAAACAATAATTTTAAGATTGTGAAAATTTGGGTTTTGTCGCAGATTTTGAATTAAGGCAAAACCGTCCATTTCCGGCATAATTAAATCTGTGATGATTAAATCTGGTAGTATTGAGTCGGCTTTTTCTAGTGCATCTTGACCATTGACTGCTGTCACCACCTGAAAACCTAATGGTTGCAGGATATCAGTTAAGACTGTACGATTTTCCCAGCGATCGTCTACGACTAAAATTGTCTTAGGACTACCTTCAAAACCAACTATTTTTCCGGCTGATACCGTCATCGCTGATTCTAACCATTCACTGGTTGCCAGCATTTCCAACTCAAACGAAAAAGTGCTACCTTGTCCCACCTGACTGGTGACTTGGATATCACTTCCCATCATCTGCACCAACTGACGAGTAATTGCTAAACCAAGTCCAGTACCTTCGGTTTGCCGCTTCTTTTGTCCTACCTGTTCAAAAGGTAAGAAAATTCTGCTCAATTCTGCGTCTGTCATGCCGATACCTGTATCTTCTACAGTGTAGCGGAGGCGGTATTTGATTTGTCCTTGACTGGGGGATTGCTCAATCGTGGCAATTTTAAAGGTGACTTCGCCCTTGTCTGTAAATTTAATGGCATTTCCCAGTAGATTTAACAAGACTTGTCGTAGTCGTTTGGCATCAATATGCACTCCCGTAGGTAAATCACTGGCGGTTTCATAGCTAAATGCAATCCCTTTTTGGTTGGCTCGAATTTGACAAATTTCGGCAATTCCTTGAGTAAAAGACGGAAAATGCACATCTTCAGGACAAATTTCTAGTTTTTTCGCTTCAATTTTTGAGAGATCCAAAATGTCATTAATTAAAGTCAACAAATGAGAGCCGCATTGTTCAATAATGTTGACATGATATTGCTCTTGTTCTCGTAAGTCGGCGGAACGTAGCAAAATTTGCGCGCAACCCAAAATGCCATTTAGAGGTGTTCTCAGTTCATGACTCATGTTGGCTAAAAATTCGCTTTTGGCATGATTAGCTAAATCAGCCGCTTCTTTAGACTTTTTCAGTTGCGCCTGTTCAAAAGCTTGTACTCGCCACAAGACGGTAATCATGGTGATAGTCAAACCCCCAATAATCACAGCAATCAAATCCAAAAATTGCAGGCGAGATTCAATATTTTCGCGGGGAATCACCAAAGCAACAGACCAATTAGCAGTTTTTAATGGTAGATAGGCAACATATTTTTTGGTGCCGTCAATTTCCATTAATTGAATTCCCTGCTTTTTCTTGACCATTTTTTTGGCGATCGCCTGCAAGTTGGAATTACGCAGTAGACTAGGTGCAGGCTTTTCTACAGTTGACATTAGTGCTGCGTCAGGGTGGACAATTGCCTCTCCTTGGGAATTGAGAGCAAAAGCATAGCTATTTTTGCCGTAATGTAGGGAGTTGACAATCTCTGCCATGTGATCAACTGTCACGTTACCGTGAAATACACCGATTGGAGAATGGGGATTTTGAGGACTTGACCAAATCGGAGTCGCGATCGCAATTAACGGAATTCCCGTAGAACGGCTGATAAAGGGGTCAGAAATATTACTCTGTCCCGCCATTGCTTTTTGAAAAAATTCTCTATCCTTAATATTTTTGGTTGACCGACCAACTTTAGTATTAGAAAATGAACCGTCTGGGGTAACTATTTGGAAAAAGAAAAATTCGTGGGTTCGTTTCACCTCTGTCTGTAAATAAGGTTCTGCTACAGACCAATTTAAAGAACGCACATTTGATGTGTTGGCTAAAGTTTCTACCTCCGTCTTACGAACCTTTAACCACGTCTCTATTTGATCAACTCCTGTTTGCACTTCTAAAAAAGCATTCTTGCGGATGTCTGCTAGTGCTAGCTTACGAGCTGCTGAATAACTACAGTAAGCAGATATACTGACGAAAATAATCGTACCGCCGAGAATCAACCGCACCATAACACTGCGTAAAGACCGCTTTTTTACCCTAGATGCTGGTCGGTAGGAGTCATTGATGGCCAAAGATTTCATACCAGGAAAAATCGAGTCTATCTTTAGACGTAGGAAGTTATACTTTAGATTGCCCAATTCATCCTAAAGAATCACATCTATACCTTTTGGGACTCACCTGGTTTTTACACGGCTAGATAGGCTTGTTTGAGTCACTGCCTTGACCTAAACTACTGTGAACACCAATTTCTCTGCCATGTGCAGAGATATCGTCCTCAACCAATACCAGTAGAACGAGAGCGATCGCCAGAGTATATTCACCTCCAGCATTCGACTGAACACTGGACACTTGTACTTTATGAACTCCTGTACTTGGTAATGCTGCTATGGTTGAGTAATTTTGAAATTTTCAAAAACAACTGAAAAACCTTCTCCCTGTGGGAAGCACACATTATTCCCACTTGTAATGTTTCAGCATGGGTAAGATATGCCAGTCGCAGCATTTGATAATTTTCAGAATCTAGAGAGTATTGCACTTCGACTGTTTCTGAGCGACGCTGTACCCGCAACCATAAAGCAACTAATTGTTTTGAAAAAGGGACTACCGACCAATCTGAATAATCTCTGGTGACTACAGCACTGACATTCTGCACACCTTCAACATACTCAATCCCGCATTTGAGCCAAGTATTTTCGTTTTCCCGAATCATCAATCCGGCTTGGTCATATAAAGTCTGATAATCTCCGATAATTTTGACCTCAACTGTAAAATTTCCCTTGACTTCCTGATAGTAAAAGTTGCCATTATCACGGATGAAATTATAGTGAGTCTTTTGCCAGAAATCGGTTTTCGCTCCTGCATTTACAGAAATAGATTCTACTCGTTGATTCCAGGTGGGAGGTTCGTTGTACCATTTCATTTGAGTCATAAATTTTCAACTACCAGTCACAAAAAATAACAACTTTAACGTAGCTTAAAACGGAAAGATGGCTGGGGGTTGTGGAGACTAAGGAAACCGGACATACACTCGTAATCTAGGAGTTGGACAACACCAATCATCACCTCAGACATTTTGACAACTAGTACGGCACATGACATCATCAGGTACACCGGCGGCTGAATAACGCCAACATCCTTCAGATGTTAGCCCCAGACCTTACTCGTAATTCTAAAGACTGTGGCTGATTATCCTGGAGATTAGTTTTACTCATGGATTGTTTGTTAATCCTATTAGGAATCATGCCAAGTTGTGAAGATAAATCTACAATAAAATCATCACATCCCCAACTCTGGAGTTCTGACAGTGGGCTTATTTGATGATTTTAGTCGGTTTCTGGAAAACCGTTTAGAGGAATTCTTGCGTAATAATCCGCATTTGGAATTAGAAGCGTTGTTAGAACAGCTGCGGCAGCAAGAGGAAGATACATTAAAGTTAATTGCAGATTTACAATTACAAGAGAAGCGATCGCAAGAAGATATTCTCTCCACCGCCCAAGAAATTCAACGTTGGCACATCCGTGTCCAAAAAGCCAAAAACGGTGGTAGACAAGATTTAGCCGCCGCCGCCCAAGACAGAGAAGCCGCCCTACTGCGTGAAGGCAATCAGCTTTGGGGACATATGCAAGGGCTAAAAGAACGCATCGCCCAATCCCAAGAACTTTTACATAAAATCCAGGTGCGACGACAGGAAGTCAAAACCAAAGCCGCCGAAGCCCAAACAGCACGCGCTAAAGCCCAAACCCAACAGCGTATAGAAACAGGTGGTTGGTGGAATCAACCTAGCACCTCTAGCAGTAGTTTTGATGACTTAGAAGAAAAGTTCCGCCGTTGGGAAACTGAAGATGAATTAGAACAGATGAAGCGCAATTTAGGAAAATAATCTGTACATTTCCCCAACAAAATACCAATGCTCACAATATTTTAATACTTAGGAGTTGATTGACACTCCCCTGGCTAAAGCCGAGGGGATTCTACCTTCACCCTAGCTACTTGCTCAACCAGGGTTTCCCCAAGTAGAGTAGAGGTTGCTAGTCCAGTAGCGTTACTTTGGGACTGCCCATCCCTAGCGATGGCGCGATTCAGAATATTTTTTGCAGCATTCACATCTCTTTGTAGCTCACATCCACAACTACATTTATGGGTACGAGTTGAAAGAGATTTTTTGACTATTGCACCACAATCACTACATTTTTGAGATGTCATACCAATTCACAATTCGCAATTCGCAATTCGCAATTCGCAATTAAAAAACTTAGATGTAGCAAGGATTTTAGGGTTTACATCTGTATCAGATTTTTCGTGAAATGGTATCATTCTAGGATTGACAGCAACAAGTTTTGTCTGAAACTTGATTGCAAAATATTCTAACCAACGACGGAACAAGCCCCAGCTAACATCATTAATTGATTTAGCAAGACAGTGATTTTTCACCATGTTATTCACCCTTAAATCTTCGTAGACGACTAAGGCGTTAACCTTGCATACGTTACGCGCTATTCTCTTAGCGTGTTCACTCCGTTGTCTACTTACTTTTAAGTGCTTCCGAGCATATTTCTGCCTAGCTTTTCGTCGTTTGTTTTTACCTTTCTCCTTTTTGTAAATCTGACGTTGAGCGTGTTTAATTGATGTTTCTGCTTTCCTTAAGAACCTGGGATTGGGTTCATGATATCCATCGGAATCAGAGTAGAAATATTCCAAACCAACATCTAAACCAATCTCACCATCAGCAATTCTGGATTCACTCAATGGTTCAGTTTTAATTGCAAACTGACAATAGTACCCATCTGCTTTTCTGACTAACCGAACCCGCTTAATTGACTTAACTGGGTAAGTGTGAATATCCCACTTACCGAGTAACTTAACTTCACCTATGCCTTTTTTATCAGTGAAGGTAATACGTCGTTTAGTGGGATGTAGTGACCATCCAGAAGTCTTATATTCAACAGAACGATTGTCTCTCTGAAAACGCGGATATCCTTTCTTGCCTTGAACTTTAGATTTGCAATTACCGTAAAATCTATCAATAGCTGACCATGCTCTTTCGGTTGCAGATTGACAAGCCATTGAGTTAAGTTCTTCTACAAATTTAAACTCTTTGCGTAGTGCTGTTGAGTAGTTATTAAGAGCGACTTTATTCATGAGCGCTTCTTTTGGTGCATCCATCCAGTAACGAATAGCTTTATTTCTAATGAACTGCGTAGTTCTAATAGCTTCGTCTATGGATTGATACTGCGACTTTGTACCTTTGATTTTGTACTCTAACACCAGCACTACTTAATCACCCCCTTTAATTGCTTCGTCTTTAGTTATGATATCCTGAACAGGTAGCCAATGGGAGACAAATGAAGACGAAAAGATTAAACGTGAGGCTAACTGACCGCAGGTATCATAAACTAACGTTATTAGCTGCTCAGTTAGATAAAACTATCAGTAGTCTTGTTGATGAGTGGATAGATTCTTTGCCAGAACCTAAAAAACCAAACGTCACTGAAGGCTAAAGCCTTTTAAGTTGTTTTCATCCCCGGTCTGAAGCACGTAATACGCAACTACGTTGCTGTTACTCCGGGGTTTTCAACCTACCCTTTATAATTTTCAATCCCTAAAATATGGGTTCATTGACATTCAATTCATCAAGCAATTAAGCTTGATTTGACAGTACGTAATAGCAAATTATTGCGATATTAAAGCATTTATTGATTTTTTATCTTAAAATTTACATCTCTGGTAAGATGAAACTAGCCAGAGTGTCAAATTTGTCGTTGCAAAAATTTTAATTGTTGTAATTGCCGCAGTATTTTTTGCAGTTTCAGATTAGAACTGAGGCATGGATAGAAGCATATTTTTAGATGTTTTGTATAGTCTACAAAGATTATTTGTAGGCTACATCCCTGCTGCTATTGCAGGCAGTTTCCTTGGTTATGTAATTGGGGTTAACGGCACAATCTATCAGATACTTAGACCCATAGTGCAAATCCCCCACAGTATCCCCCCTATCGCCTTACTACCTCTTGTCTTAGTAATATTACAGGAGAAAGAATCAGCAGTCGTGATAGTCACTTTGATTGCTACCTTCTGGACAATTGTCATCAATACAGCTATCGGGATGCGACATTTTCATAGACAAGACAAGAACTTTCGGGTAGCTATTTTTCACCTCTTTCATGCACTAAAAGTTGGACTTTGGGTAGCATGGTTTACAGTAATTGCTCAAGAAATGCTAATTCAGCAAAAAGGACTTGGTAATTTGGCTTGGGAAAGCTATAAATCTGTCAACATTAACTATATAACTGAGGCTATATTTTATATAGGTATCATCGGTTTTTTCTTAGATCAATTGCTGGATTTAACAGGCTCAATGCTAGCTAAAATTGTCACCAATAATAAAAAATAATGGGTTTATACATTAGTCCATAGTCAACCCTTTGAACTATGGACTAATGACTAATGACTAATGACTAATAACTAAAAGAACACATCAATTTGCATTCTGCCGGTGGTTTTGAGCCAGTTTTGGGCTTCAATGTAGTTATTGGGAGCCATACGAATTGCTCTTACCCAATAATCGGCGGCTTGGTCAAAAAGTGCTTCGCCGCCGTCATTATCTCCAGCTTCTTTGGCTTTTTCACCCTTATAGTGGTAAATTACCGCAATATTATTTAAAGCTTGGGGTAAGCGGGGATTGAGTTCGATCGCTTGGTGATACAGTTCTAAAGCTTTATCATGATCACCATTACTGGCGTAGATTAAACCCATATTGTAGAGAATAAAACCGCGATCGTTGGGATCTTCCTCTAAAGATAGGGCTTCCTCATAGTATTCTAGGGCTTCAGCGTACTCACCCTCTGCCTGGGCGGACATCCCGTCTCGATAATACACAAATGCTTCTTTGGCTTTTTTGTTAGCTGGCAGTATCTTGAGGATAATATCTGCCATGACTGTAAAAGATTTATCAATAAAGTTATCGTTTTTTTGCGTTCTTGGCATACTGTTATTGGGGATCGGGGATCAGGGGCTGGGAATCAGGAATCGAAGATTGGGGGGGCAGTGAATTATTTCCCATTCCCCAGTCCCTAATACCCAGTCCCTCATTAGTTAATTTAACTGATTTGGGAGTTGATTCTGTTCGTCGGTTGGGATGATACATTCTGGAGTGTTGTTTTTTGCACTGTTAACCAATTTGCTAACTGGGTAGGCGGTCATGGCTACGGCTGAGTAGGGAGATAATAAAGGCTGTAGGTCTTGTGGTGTTTGGATTTCAGGATTTAGCCATGTATCGTAATCTTGGGGGTCAATAATCACCGGCATTCGATCATGGATAGATTGCAATAACTCGTTGGCTGTCGTTGTCAAAATTGTACAAGAGATCACTTCTTCTTGATCAGGGGAAATCCATTTTTCCCACAAACCAGCAAAAGCAAAGGGTTTTCCGTCTCGGAGACGAAAATAAAATGGCTGTTTTGTGCGTTGCTGTTTTTGCCATTCATAAAAGCCATCAGCTACCACTAAACAACGACGCTTTTTGAAGGCGGAACGAAAAGAGGGTTTCTCTGCTACAGTCTCAGCCCTAGCGTTAATTAACTTTGCCCCGATGCTAGGGTCTTTAGCCCAAGAGGGAATTAAACCCCAACGCAAATGCTGTAATTGTCGTTTGTTGTCAGTCGGATTATATAGCACTGTCGTCACCATTTGCGTAGGAGCAATGTTATATTGCACCGTCAGATTTGGAACTTCTTGTATTTGAAAAAATTCGGCTAAAGCTTGCGCCGACTGGGTTAAAGTGAATCTGCCACACATAATTTTGATTAATGATTGCATCAAATAAAACACTTAAATATCAAATTTAAAGAATATGGTTTTTATTTATTCAGATAATTAATGTTCTCGTAAATAAAGGTAGGAAAATTCCAAAATATCCTGTTTATTAGTAATGATTTTGTAAGGTATTGTATTTTAGACCCTAAATTAACCACGTATTATCTCTCATATTTTGTATATGGAAACATTGCGTTTGTACGATTTTTTACTTTCAGGTAATTGCTATAAAGTGCGCCTTTTACTAACTCAAATGGGTATACTATTTGAGAGAGTTGAGGTTAATATATTAAAGGGAGAAAGCCGTACAGCAGAATTCTTAAGTAAAAATCCTAACGGTAAAGTTCCTGTATTAGAGCTTGCCCCAGAAAAATATTTAGCTGAATCGAATGCTATATTATTATACCTTAGCGAAAACACAGAATTTCTGCCTTACGATCGCTATTTAAAAGCGCAAGTCATGCAATGGTTATTTTTTGAACAATATAGCCATGAACCATATATTGCGACATCAAGATTTTGGATATCTATTTTAGGAAAAGCACAAGAATATCGCACCGCACTAGAACAAAAGCGTGAACCAGGTTATGCAGCCTTGAAAGTGATGGAAAATCATTTACGTCAACATAATTATTTTGTAGACGAACGCTACACAATTGCTGACATAGCTTTATTTGCTTATACTCATGTTGCTAATGAAGGAGGGTTTGATTTAACACAGTTTCCGGCAATTCTAGCTTGGCTAAAACGAGTGAAAAATCAACCAGGATATATCAATATTACCCACGAACCGCAGTTATGTTTTGATTGGTAAAGTGGAGGAGTCAATAGTCAATAGTCAATAGTCAATAGTCAATAGTCGTTAGTCATTAGTCATTAGTCAGTCAGGGCGGGTTCTGTGGGATATTCACATTAGAAAACAGATATAGGACTCGTATTTGATTTGTGCGAAGTTAGGTACACTTTTATTCCTTCTTAACTGTTCCCTGTTCCCTGTTCCCCTTCAGGTGACGCTCCTGCGTCGCTAACGCTGCGAAGATTCCTATATTTTGGTTAAACCCGCCCGTACATTAGTCAATATAGGAATCATATTTGATTTGGATAAAAAACTCAGTACACCTCTATTAATTCTTTCCCTGTTCCCTGTTCCCTATTCCCTACCTACGCAAATAATTTCAATAATCAAGTCGAATTCCTATAGTAACAAAGAAGATATGCAAGTTATCAAAACGACAATTTAACAAATAGTTGAGTTAATTTTGCAGAATACTTCTATTAATTACGAAATGTTAAGCAAAAACTATCAGTTTTTAAGAGGCTGTATTAACGGTATTTTGCTTAGAAGTGAAGATTTTACCGATGCTAACTAAGATTAATCTGAACTTGACTTCTGAAAAATACTGCTATACAGCCCTCTTGAAAGTGAGCAAAAATTTTACAATCGTAAGAGTGTTATCTCAGTAGTCTGGTGACTCTGACATCATATTCTGTACCGTTAGGATGTTCTTTTCTAGCTTGGCTTCTAGCCATAGTATCTGCATTTTGTTTTGACTCTGCCATGATTTCAAATCTGGATGTTCCAAGTTGGCAGATACTATTAGTTATATCAGCAAATTCTTTAATATCTACCAATACCTCGTAAGTGTGAACCATTTCCGCACCTCCTTGTGCTAATGGTTTTAGGAATACTATCCAGTATATGAAGTGCAGGAATATTTGTTCTCTGCCTAATACAATTCTTTATCAATTATCTACCAGAGTTATTATTTGATGACTCTGGTTGACTAGGTTGGGAATTATGGTGTTGATGTGGCTGTTGTGTGGATGGTGTTTTTTCTGTTTCTGGAGTAGGATTTATCGTATTATTCTGATTATTCGGTGTGTTTTGAGTATTTTTACCATTGATGTCATTTTGTAGTTGATTAACTTCATTGACAGTATTTCTCACACCTCTAATTGTATTATTTAAGTCTTCTATACCTTTTTGAACATCATCAAAAAAACCGCCAACAGTTACAGAATTCTGTTCATGATTGACAGGATATACTTTGGGAGTAGCCATAGCGGATTTTGATACTAATATATCAGCAATTACCATGTAAATGAGTATGGGTAAAATAAAGCGTCGCATGATTATCTCCAATTTCATAAAATTAGAAATTAAAAAGAACAGGGAAATCTCACTCATGGAAATTCTCGTGTTAATCGTTAAGCTTCTATCGAGGTAGTTTAACAACTGATGCGATAATTTTTAAGTGACACTTTAGGGATTAAATGGCAGAGAATAGATAAAAATCTCAACATTTTATCTATATTTATGTAAATAAAATTAAATTTCATAAATTGTCGTCTGACAGTGATTTTCTGGTAAGAAATACTGAAAATATAGTGAGCAACTCTGTAAATATTTAACCTGTGTAGAATTTGACAATTGCCTGAAAGCACTACACTAATCTGAATATTAGTATAGAAATCAATCAAAACACCGATGTTATTTGCTGTTAGTAGCTGATAATAGTTAAAATTCCCATCATGACGATAGGATGAGCGTAACTGAATCAGGATAATATAATTGATGAGTAGTCCAAATCTTTTAGAATTATTTAATTTTTTGCGTATTAAACGTTACAGATTTCCTGTATCTTTGTTTGTATTACTGTGTGTGGATGTGTTGCTAGCATCAGAAGTACAAGCTGCAACCACCATCCAGCTATCACGAACAGCATCTTACGCGATCGCTACTTTAGGAATAGTCACCTTAAGTCTTTGCATTTATCTATTTGTGGTGATTTTTCAGCCAGAGCGATTTTAATGAATCAAGCTATGGTGTGAACAATTGGTAGTTGCTATAGCCTGTCCACCAGGAAAGGGCAAATTGAGATAAACTAAATTTCTGCTCTGATTATGTTGCCATTTGAGCTTTAGTCTTATCTATTCCCTAGATATGATAAAAGCGCAGACTACTGAATTTCCGTAAATCTATGACAATTCAACTCACAGTCCCCAATATGTCTTGTTCGGTTTGTGCAAGCAAGATTACTAATGCAGTCAAAAGCGTTGATGCTGAGGCGATAGTTGATGCTGATCCTCAAACAAAACTAGTTAATGTGGAATCACAAGCTTCAGAAACAGCTATCAAAGATGCGTTAGCAGCAGCTGGCTATCCTGCTAACTAATTTACTTCATAGCAAATTATACCAAATTTTAAAATCCCGATGACTTTGTGAAATCGGGATTATTTTTTCGTCAGTAAACTTTTGATATTCATGAGACACAAGATCCCCGACTTATCAAAGAAGCCGGGTATCTAGACAACGCGAGTTCTCACAAATCAGATAGGACTGCTATACAATTCAGCGCATCTTTATTATCTTTTACTGTTACCTATTACCCATAACTGAACTGTATTGCATAATAATTAAGGTTTTAAACCCAAAATACTAGCATCCAAAATTGATCTGACGTACTCAAAATAACTGTTTTCATCAAATCTTCGTGTTATTTGTAGGTCAACCGCTTCACTTATCAGTGAAACTTTAAAAATGGATGTTAACTTTCAGTCTCCTCAACCAATTCGTAAACCAAAAAATTTCAATAATCCCGAACGTTTCATTGAAGGGTGGTATTGGGTAATACCCTCTAAAAATTTGCTTGTAGGTGAAGTAAAACCTATGACAATTTTAGGAAGAAAAATAGTTATTTATCGTGGTGAAGATGAGCAAGTAGTAATTGTGGATGCCTACTGTCCACACATGGGTGCTGACTTAGCAGAAGGCAAAGTTGAAGGCAATAATTTACGCTGTGCTTTTCATCACTGGAGTTTTAATAATCAAGGAATTTGTGTAGAAATTCCCTGTTTAGAAGAACCTCTACCCCTGAAGTTAAAAACCTGGCCGACGGCGGAGAAATATGGATTAATTTGGATTTGGACTGGCGAAAATCCTAGACAACCTCTACCCTTTGTTCCAGAGTTAGAGTTTCATGAGTGTGAAAGTGTTGTAGGTTCTCGTTTTTTAATGAACTGTCACCCTCATGTTGTCATGATTAATTCCATTGATCTACAGCACTTTTATGCTGTACATAATCTACAGTTAGATATTACTTTTGAAAAACAGGAACTCAATCAAAATGCTATTGTTTTTACCAAACAAAGACGTAGTAATAAAGATAGTAAATTATTTAAATTACTGCGTCCTATATACAAGAATAATGTTTATAGTATTTCCTATTGGTATGGCAGCACTTTTACTGTAACTGTCGGGCCGGATATGCTGCATTTATATATCATGTTTACAATGCGGATGCTTGATGATGGAAAATCACAGATCCAATCTGTCTTTTTAACTAAAAAACGTCCTGGGTTTATCGGTTGGTTGGTGAATCGCTTTGTGCTGTGGTTGACTAATATTTTTATTCAGCACTTTATCAAAGATGATGCGAAAATTTTGCAAACAATTAATTTTGATTTGAGAACTCCCCTCAAAGCAGATGTATCTATTATGCAGTTAATTCATCATGTGGAGAGACAAAAACCTTTAAGATGGAAAACTTGGTTATTAGCGCGATCGCCTGAAGCCGAAATGAAAGATCATCAGGAAAAATGGCGTGATACCATGACTAATGACTAAATAAAGGTAGAAAGTAAAAAGTTTTGTATTCCGACTTTTTACTTTTCTCCATCCGGCAATTGCACCCATAAAAAGAAGTGGCAAAGCCACTTCACATTTCCCAGGTAGAACCTAATCATGAGTATATCGACTAAAAGAAATTAAAATAGTATAAATTGACACCAATTTTTGCTGTAACTGCACTTTAGCTATTTGATTAATTATTTCACTAGCAATTAGCATTGACTTAAATTCGATAGGTTTGTAAATAAGCGGTCAGTAAGATTTTGGTTTCTGCTACTAGTTGTTGTCGCTGTGGTTGCTCACGGGTAAAGGATAGCCATAGCAGTTCATTGGCGACTTTAATCACGGTTGTTGCTATCAGTTGGCAACGCATGGAATCGAGTCCAGGATTACGCTGTGACAGGAAATGAGCCAGTTCTGTGAGTATTTGCTGGTCATATTGATTGAAGTTACTAGCGTCCGCAGCCGTCATCAGGTCAATTAATTGAGCTAGCACGGCACGATAACCCGGATGTGTCTGGGCAAACTCCTCAAACGCCTCCACCATTCGATCTACATAGGTGGCAATTTCAACTGCTGCTAGTTCTGCATGAAGTTGCACAAATAGCTGATATTCCTGCTCAAAATACCGATTAGCTAGCGATCGCACTATCGCTTCTTTGTCGGGAAAAAACTGATACAACGACCCGACAGGGACACCAGCACGAGTGGCGATCGCTCTTGTGGT
The DNA here is from genome assembly GCF_002896875.1 of Nostoc sp. CENA543. Taxonomy (GTDB): domain Bacteria; phylum Cyanobacteriota; class Cyanobacteriia; order Cyanobacteriales; family Nostocaceae; genus Trichormus. Next base: position 1,392,268 of record NZ_CP023278.1, on the reverse strand, counting down.
GGTTTGCTCATATCCCAATTCAATAAATAACTGTTCTGCTACATCCAAGATGTGATGTACTCTTTCTTGGCTACGTGTCTGTTTGGGTTGTCGTCTCATACTGAAAATTTAACAGATAATAATTGACAAAATATGAACAGTGTTCATATATTTAAAGGTGAACACTGTTCATATTTTATTGCCCAAGAGGTCACATTATGCAATCTATCGTCAATCAACCTACTGGCATTAACTTTTCATCTCTGGTACGGACAATCAAAGGCATCAAAGCCTTTGTAACTCTGCTGTTTGACGAAAGCGGCAATCTAGAACCTGTCTGGGAATTGAGCAATAGTCTGGTTGATAGTCGTTCCTTTCAATTAGCAGTTGCCTCCATGAAAGCCACGCCAGAAGTCGCAAACATCATCCAAGAACGCTACATTGCGCCTCGTCATGATTTAACAGTTTTACTGCAATATCCTCCAGACTCTTTGGGATATACCTACGCCAGCACGATGAAAGCATTTGCTTTTGAAGTCATAAATTTAAACATCGAGATTAATTCTGATACCAGTTACGTAGAACATCGTTGGCAGCAAACCCATGATATTTGGCATATCATCACCGGATTTGAAGTCACCGGCATCGGGGAAATTGGCTTACAAGCCTTTTATCTGGCGCAGTTCCAATTACCTTTAGCCAGTTTGCTGATTGCCAATGCCTTGATTGCTGCTACCGTGCTAGAACCACAAACACTTTCACCTCTTTTGAGGGCGATCGCACGCGGATGGGAAATGGGCAAAAATGCCAAACCGTTGATTGCTCAAAAATGGGAAGCAGCGTGGGAAAAACCTGTGGAGGTATGGCGTAAAGAACTGAATGTGCAACCAGTGAAAGCTGGCGAATTTGCTTTTGCCTAAGTTTTAGTATGTTCTGTAAGTTGTTTTGGTGGTTGATTCGCCGCACCTACCCTTGGTTGTCCCTAGTTATTAACCTATGGCGCATCACCAATTCCACAGATAGGCAACGTCATCGCGCCCAAGTTAGATTCTGGATACTCTGGAGTCGGATTGACTTTCCTAGTTTAATAGCGATCGCCAATGAATTAATTCAACCCGAATACTGGGCTTAGGGACTTCCAACTAAAAAAATATACAATCGCTGTGGTGGGCAGGGGAGCAGGAAGCAGGGGGAAAAATCAAAATATTCTCTTTCAGAAATTGAATAATTTATTTTCTGGAAGTCCCTTAAAGCACTGATTACAAACTCTCCATCAACTCAATACACTTGTGCATTTGCTGTTGCATAGTTTTAACATCAGCATGAAATCGCCGCCCGTGTCCTGGTAAAACCCACTCAAAGCTATAATTGGCCAATTTTTGCATTGATTTAATTTGTTCTGACCACGAATACCAGCAATAATCACGAAATGCTGCTAACTGATGGCGATTTTCTGACCAAGCTAGATGATCGCCAGTGAACAGAAACCGATTTTTATACAGTAAAACTGTGTGTCCCTTGGTGTGACCAGGAACAGGAATAATTAACAAATCTGGTGCAAGTGCAAATGGTTCTGCAATTGTCAGTTGCATTTCCACATCACGAGTACCCGTAGTAATATCATCAACATGGAGAATGCGATCGCACTGGAAATGTGCAGCAAATTTTTGATGATCTGCCACATCATCTTTATGACTAAGATACAAATAACGAATTCCCCCCATTGCTTCTATATTTTTGACTAAAGGTGGTGTAAATCGGGGAGAATCTACCAATATATTGCCTTCTGGTCGTTGAATAAAATAGCTAGCAGCACCATAGGATTTTTCGGAATGATAGCCACAGTGATAAACATTTTCTGCTACTAAAAGCGGAAAACTTTGTTGAGCAATTTTGATATCTTGCGGCTTTTCTACTGTACCAATAGAGCTAGTGGGACAAGCTAAAAGAGCTTGCAGTGCAGCTAATCTTTCTGTTTCTGTGGTTGGCTGATGATGTACTGCTGATTGTTCATCAACTCGATAAAATACTTCAGGAGTCATCCAGCGACAGGTATCACAATCAATACAAGTAGTATCAACGTAAAAATTGCCGTTGACATTTTGGGAGCGACGAAGATTTAAATGAGCCATATCATACCTCTGTGTGCCTAGCTAGCTCCTATTTCACCACGCTAGCAAAATCCATTTGCATCTATCAGCACCACCAGAGATATATGGGCGGAATATATCCCGCCCCTGTCTGCATCTCTCATTCCAGTGAGAAATTCAGTTAGAAAAATTTAAATTCCTTGAGGTTAATTGCCTGTGCTGTCAAAGTAATCTTCATTTCTACATTTATTACAGTTCAAAACGATACGTATAGTGCCATAGCCTTTATCAACATACCTGATTACCTTCATGTCTGTAGCACCACAATGGCCACAGATATACTCTCCGTAACTACCTTTTTTAGCCATGTTTCCTTACTTCGTGAATTCGATAAAGCCAGGGTAGCCGTTACTTAGGAAATTTTGAAACTGATATGATTACTTAAATTTCAGAATCTACTGCTATCACATAATTTAAAGGGGAAAAGCAAATGACTTTACTCCTTGCTTTTCCCCTGTTATCAATGACAGAAAACGCTATTCTCTATTTCCTACTTAAACAGTGCTGATGTCTTTTTCTTTATCTGCTAGCAACTGGTCAATTCGGGTGGTGTACTGATTGGTCAGTTTTTGCAGTTTATCTTGTAGGTCTTTGGATTCATCCTCAGAAATTTCTGAAGCTTTCTCTTGTTTGCGGATGGAGTCTATAGCATCTCGGCGGATGTTACGAATCCCTACGCGACCTTCCTCAGCGTATTTAGCTGCAATTTTGGCTAGTTCTTTCCGGCGATCGCTGGTTAGAGGTGGTATATTTAACCGAATCACAGACCCATCGTTACTGGGTGTTAAACCCACATCCGAGAGGGAAATTGCCTTCTCGACTATGTTTAAGCTGCTTTTATCGTAGGGCTGAATCAAGATAGTTGTAGCATCTGGGGTACTGATATTAGCCAGAGATTTTAACGGTGTAGGTGAACCGTAATAATCTACTTGGACTTTATCTAGTAGACTGGCATTGGCACGACCAGTGCGAATGGTGTTGAAGGCTTGTTGAGTCGCTTCAACGGTTTTTTGCATTTTACTTTCAGCGTCAGCTAATTTCACACGAACCTCCCACAAGGGTACCGATAGATTCTCCTAAAACTGCACGGCGAATATTACCGCGCACTGTTAGGTCAAAAACTAAAATGGGGATATTGTTTTCTTTACACAAAGCGATCGCGGTACTATCCATCACCCGCAAATCGTTCGCTAAAACATGAGCGTAAGTCAGAGTAGTGTAACGTTTTGCATTAGGATAAATTTCCGGGTCAGCATCATAGATACCATCTACTTTAGTAGCTTTGAAGATGACTTCTGCATCAATTTCTGCGGCTCGTAATGCTGCTGTAGTATCTGTAGTAAAAAATGGGTTGCCAGAACCCGCACCAAAAATAACCACCCGACCTTTTTCAAGATGACGGATGGCGCGACGACGAATATATGGTTCTGCTAGTTCTTGCATGGCGATCGCGGTTTGGACTCGCGTCTGCACTCCTATTCGTTCTAGTGAATCTTGCAGTGTCATGGCATTCATGACTGTGGCAATCATCCCAATATAATCGGCGGTGGCTCTGTCCATTCCTGCCGAGGCTGCTTTTACGCCGCGAAAGATATTGCCGCCACCTACGACGATGGCTATCTGAACGCCTGTGGCTATCACCTCTGCTATTTCTTGGGCTATCTCCTTGACCACTTCTGGATCAATCCCATAGCCCATGTTGCCCATTAAGGCTTCACCGCTCAGTTTAAGTAAAACCCGTCGGTAATTCGTTCCCATGAAGTCACGCTTTATCAAAAAAGTTGCAATTGCCTCCAATTTAAGATAGCAGTAGTGTGACTATCTATGTCTAGATACGCCAGATTATTGGGGTGCCGACTGGTTCTGTTTCAGGTATAAGTATTTCTTTCCCCTGCAACAAAGCTGCGATCGCATCTCTGAGATAGTCTTCACTCTTGGCTAACGGTTTTTGAGGGTGATTGTCAATCTGTCCTCTATATCGCAATATACCATGACTATCTATCACAAAGGCCATTGGTGTGGCGATCGTGCCGAAACTCCGACTAACATCTTGGGTTGAATCCCACAGGTAAGGAAAATTTAACTGGTGTCTCTGGGCAAAATCTCTCATACTTTCTAAATTATGGCCAGGAAGTCCAGTATTATCACTGCCATTAATGGCAATTAACACAAATCCGGCTGTAGCAAACTCTTTCTGAATTTCCTTTAATCTATTAATGTATAAATTCACATAGGGGCAGTGGTGGCGTATAGAAACAACACCTACTACACCAAAATTATCTAAATAACGGCTCAAATGATGTACTTGATTGTCAATGCCAGGCAATTCAAAATCGGGTGCATAGTCACCAACAGGAGTACCAATTGTTTCAACTCTAGTCATTGTCTTTCGCTGAAAGGTACTAGCGATAAAAATTTAAATTAAGTTTGCACCATGTTGGATGTGCAAACTACTTATTAGCAGATGCTTAATAATCAATCTATCTTATAGGCAGATTGTGGATACGCAACTTGTAAAACTACTGAATTTAATTTGGTCTGCCTAGAATGTTCTTTATCAAATCTTTGCTCATTATTTATCAACAATGAGCTAGAATCTCAACACTTTTAATTCACATGGGAATCTGATTTGATGATTGAAATTCATCTCAACCTATTTAAAGCAGATGTCTCTATAGGCAACACCCCTATGTAGGTATTCCTAGACAGAAATGCTTGATAAAATTTTACAAAAGTTTAAAATTATATTGCATCCATAATAAATAAATTTTTTAGTATTTATAATTTCTGATGACTAATTCAATAATCAGCCTTGACTCCCCAAAAACCTGGATGTGGCGAGGCTTTCCCATTTGCTATCAAACTCAAGGAAATCATGGCCCGGCTGTGGTTCTAGTCCACGGCTTTGGTGCTTCATGGTTGCATTGGCGAAAAAATATCCCCGTATTAGCAGCGAATTGTCGTGTTTATGCCATAGATTTAATTGGGTTTGGCACTTCAGCTAAACCTCAACCAGACACCGAAATGACTTACACACTAGAAACATGGGGAGAGCAAATAGCTGATTTTTGTCGTGAAGTCATAGGTGAAGCAGCTTTCCTAGTGGGAAATTCCATTGGCTGTATTGTCGTCATGCAAGCAGCCGTCAGTTACCCAGACATAGCATTAGGAGTCACCTTAATTAATTGTTCTTTAAGATTACTGCACGATCGCAAGCGAGCCACTTTACCTTGGTCGCGTCGCGTTGGCGCGCCCATACTACAACGTATATTAGCTATTAAACCTATAGGCAAATTCTTTTTTGATCAAGTTGCACGACCAAAGACAGTCCGCAAAATCTTATTGCAGGCTTATGCTAACGCCGAAATTGTAACAGATGAATTAGTCGATATTCTCACCGCGCCAGCCAAAGATCCTGGTGCAGTCGCCGTATTTTTAGCATTTACATCCTATTCTACAGGGCCTCTACCAGAAGACCTTTTACCACAACTACCTTGTCCAGCAATCATCTTGTGGGGAACTGCTGACCCGTGGGAACCTATAGATTTAGGTCGAGAACTAGCTAATTATCCCCAAGTCCTTAAATTTATCCCCCTAGAAGGCGTAGGACATTGCCCCCAAGATGAAGCACCCGAATTAGTCAACCCAATTATACAAGACTGGATTTGGGAACGTTCCAATATGTTAGCAGCAGAAAAAATCGATACCTCACAAAATTACTAGAGACATTGCATAGCAATGTCTCTAGTAAAAGCTGAAAATATTGTCTCAACTTGCTCAAAGTCGAATTTGAGCAAGTGATCAGGATTTAATTAGTCTTCACCACCAGAACCTACACCACCTCCGTTAGTACCGGAGCCTCCATTAGTGCCAGAATATCCATTTAAACACTTAGAAAATGGTGTTGCTGTGATGATGAAGCCGATTGCTAAACGTCCCCCTCTAAAAGATACTGGTGCTGGAGTTGACTCTTCAGTGCTACCAACACCACTTCCGCCATTACAACCACAGCCTTTGCTGTAGCGTCCATATCCACCACCTAAAATTTGTTGTTCATCTGTGGACAGATCAGTCAATAAATCAGATGCAATTGTTTGACTCAACATAGTTTTTTCCTCACTTACGTTACATAGGTGTGTATCACCTATATCTCTGTTATAGAGATATTTCTTTTGTAATAAACTAATCTTTAGTTATAAAAAAAATAGTAGTTAATTCTATCTATAGATGTTGTGTTTTTAATATTTGAAATTAGCATTTTTGTTAAAATTTCTATAATTAAAATCAACAAAAATCTGCATATATATAAATAATTATTGGATATATATATGCAGATTTAAAATATGTAAGCACCCATGAAATAGTTTTATTTCATGGGTGCATGATAAATATGTTTTAGAAGTCCAAGGTGTGAATTAAGTTGCGACTGGTAAGAAAGCTAGATATTAGAATGATAATATCTAGCTTTGTGATTTCTAAGTAGTTAATTGAACTAACTTAGAAAAGATATCAGACTTTTAAAACTTGCCACATTAAATGAGCAGCAGTTTTATCAGTCTCTCCTCTCACCACAAACTGAGATGATTAACGGATTTTACGAACTCTCACAAGCGCGGTGCTGCTAATTCTGTAGAGACGAGTAGTACCTTCATCATCGTCAGATGATCCGTCACCATCTTCTCTACTATCGCTAAGGAATTGTCCACCAGCTAGCAGCTGTTGTTCGTCTGTGGATAGATCCGACATTAAGTCAGATAAAGCAATTTGCTGCGACATGAAATTTTTACCTCACTTACTTAATATAGGTGTTTCATCACCTATGTTTTTATTATTAAAGAAAGCCAGATATTTTAAATTATTCCAAAGTCATAATTACTAAAATTATTTTTACTTCTTTAGACTCATGAAAAGATGAATTATCAATATTTATTTATTATAGCAAATTGAGATATTAACCATTAACAATAGATTATAAGTAATGCTAAAAAATAGCCTTCTTAAGCAGGATATTTAGTGAAAAAATATTCTATAGGATTCATATTTGTTTTTTGAACAGTTACGTAAATACGTAGATATTTAGGGGAAGCAAATTGCTGTGTGGATTTTCCTCCTGCAATATTGCCGTTGTGTTAGCAATGAGAGTACGGCACCTATAACCAATGTCTTTGGTGCGTTACGGCTTACGCCTAACACACCCTACATATACTACATATGCTTAGATTTTTGCAAAAATCAAATTCGATTCCTATAGGAAACTAAAACTTTGGCTATTAATTTAACCGGACAAAAATTTTAAATGTTCTCCTGGTTGAGCTAGTAAACTTTCGAGAGTACCTTGTAGCTGTACCTTACCTTGATCTAATAAGACAATCCAGTCAGCACGCTGCACTACACTCGGACGATGGGTAATTAAAATTGTAGTTTTACCTTGACGATATTCTAAAAGACGATCTAAAACATTACTTTCACTTACTGGGTCTAATCCAGCAGTAGATTCGTCTAAAATTAATATAGGTGGATTGGTAAGAATTCCTCTAGCGATCGCTAATCTTTGTTTCTGTCCACCAGAAAGATTTGCGCCAAATTCTCCCAGCACAGTTTGATACTTATTCGGTAGTTGACTAATAAAACTATCTGCATCAGCAACATGACAGGCTGTGACAATTTCTTCAAAAGCAATGTGTGGCGTTCCTAAACGAAAGTTTTCTAAAATTGAGCGACTCCAAAAATGTGCTTCTTGGGGTACATAAACTACCTGTTGTCGCAAGCAATCAAGGGATAAATCGTGAATATTATAAAAACCAATGCGGATATTTCCAGAATTGGGTTGATATAAACCCGCTAGGAGTTTGGCTAGAGAACTTTTACCACAGCCTGACTTACCAATCAAAGCAATCACTTTTCCGCCAGGAAGTTTCAGCGAAAAATCTTCTAATAAATCCACTCTTCCAGGATGGTGGAAATTCACATGAGAAAACCTAATATCTGTATCCCCTGCTATTTGTGCAACTGGCTTGTGGATTTTTTCATCGACTTCTGGAGTGGCATCAATGACTTCTAATAAACGCGAAACAGCAGTTTGGGAACGGAAATATTCATCAACTAAACTCACTAATGTACTAATTAATGCCAACACATTAAACTGAAGGGCATTAATAGCGAGCATTTGCCCAATACTTAATTGTCCCTGAATTACTAGAATACTACCGCAAGCCAGTAAAACTACACCGCCAATTGTCGAAAGAAACTTAGAAAGAGTATTGTTAATAATGCTAATTTGAATTGTGCTGAAAGTGAGATTTGCTAAACGACCAAAACGACTTTGTAATTCATCCCAAAATTGTGGCGCGGCATTAGTAGTTTTTAGCACCTGCGCGCCTTTAAAGGTTTCGACTAATACACCTTGATTTTCTGCACCTAAAACTAAGAGATTACGTGTTTTTTGTTGCAAAACTGGTAAAAGTGGCAAGCTAGATAAACTCATGAAACCACCGATCAAAATGACGGCGATCGCCAACTGCCAGCTATAAAAAATTATCAATCCCAAAGAAATCACAGCAATAAAAAATTGGCTTGGCAACATCACCACAATATGTGATATCAACTGGTTAATTTCATTAATATCTCTGAGTCGGCTGGTGATTTCTCCACTGCGCCGTGATTCGTAATAAGTTAAAGGTAATTGTAAAATTCTGCGTCCAAACTCAAACACTAAACCTAATTGCAACCGTTGCCCAAAATGAGCAATCATCGTTGATTCCAATAATTCCAGCGTGCTACTAAATAAAGTCATCGCTATAACAGCGATAACTATAACAGTGAGTAACTCTGTATCTCCGCGCACTAACACATCATCCGTGAGTAATTGAATCAGTACCGGAGTACCTAAACCCAAAACACCCATGACAATATTGAGGAGAAACACCTGGAACAATAGCCCCCGATAGGGCTGCATACGCTGAAGAAAGCGGATAAAACCGGCTTGGGGTTGTTCTTGGGGTTGTTGAGCAAAACGATTGGGATCTGGCTCAAGCAACAGCATCACCCCATTCCAAGCGGCTGTTAACTCTTCGCGACTAACGTAACGCAAACCCACAGCAGGATCAGCAATGACGTATTTTCGTCCCCGCTTGTCGTGTAAAACTACCCAGTGGTAGCCTTGCCAATGGATAATTGCTGGCAAACGCAATTCTTTGATTCTGTCGATAATTGCAGGCGAAGCTTTCACGGCTCTACTATTAAAACCGAGATTGTCGCAACCACGTTTCAAGCCTAATAAAGTTGTTCCTAATTGTCCCGTTCCTACCGCTTCTCGACTTTTATTTAAACTCAAAAAGCGTCCATAACGCCTACAAATCGTCACCAGACAAGCTGCGCCACAGTCTTCTTCACTAAACTGTAAAACACAGGGGTAAGTTTTTTTGAAACCAAGCATAATTAATTCAACGTGGAGAAAGTCAATAGTCATTAGTCATTAGTCATTAGTCATTAGGGAACAGATTAATATTCAATGCCCAATGCCCCATTCCCCATTCCCCATCCCTACATATCTGCAATTAATCTCGCTTTGCGGAGAATGAAGCGCAGAACGGTTTCTTGGCGGGAGATGATATCAGCTTGGCCTTCCATGCCTGATTTGAGTTGACATGGCCTGTCAGTTCTGCCGACGTAGGGGTTTTGAGGTTCGATAATCACTTCGTATCCAGCTTTGGGCGGGGTGGGTGATGGGGTATTATTGGCAATGGGGAGGGCATCGGCGGCGATGGTTTTGACTGTGCCTCTGAGAGTGCCGTAGTCTGGATAGGGACAGGCGGAAACTCGCATTTGGACTTGTTGACCTGGCTTGACTTTATTGATTTCTTGTGCTGGGACATAAGCTTTAATCAAAATGGGAGCATTGAGAGGGGCAATTTGGGCGATCGCTTCACTCGGTTGCACTACTTGTCCTGGATTACGTAAGTTAAATTGCAAGACTGTTCCGGCAATTGGGGCGCGAATGACACTCTGATTGATGTCGTTTTCAATTTGTTGGAGTTCTTTACGAGTTTTATCTAGTTGTGTCTGAAATTCTAGGCGTTGTTGCAGCAGTGTTTCTCTTTCTTTATTTAAAGCGGCTAATGTCCCTTCACCTTTAGCCTGTTCTTGTTGAATACGTTCCGAGGCGACAATCACGGGTGCATGACTGGGATTCATGGCTGTTTTGGCTTTGAGTAAATTAGCTTGGGCGGTGGTGAAGGCTTGTTCTTTCTCTTCGAGGAGATTTTTAGCGTTGGCTTTGGCTTGTGCTAGTTTCGCCTCGGCGGAAATTACCGCTTGGGCTTTGTCTTCAAGGAGATTTTTAGCGTTGGCTTTAGCTTGTGCAAGTTTCGCCTCGGCGGAAATCACCGCTTGTTCTTTTTCTTCGAGGAGGTTTTTAGCGTTAGCTTGGGCTTGTGCAAGTTTGGCTTCGGCGGAAATCACCGCTTGTTCTTTTTCTTCGAGGAGGTTTTTAGCGTTAGCTTGGGCTTGTGCGAGTTTCGCCTCGGCAGATTTGACGGCTTGGACTTTTTCCTCATAGACATTGCGCGCGATCGCACCGGATGTCACTATCGGCTGCATTCTATCTCGCTGCACTATGGCTAAATTTAAGGCAGCTTCAGCTTCTTGGATAGTGGATTGTAAAAGTTTTTCCCGTTGTAGGCGATCGCGTTGGGCTTTGGCTAAATCAAGGGCTGCGGCTGTTTCTTCTACTGTTGTGCTTAAAAGATTGTCACGCTGGAGGCGATCGCGTTGTTCTCTGGCTAGCTTTAAAGCCGTTTCCGCCTCTTGGATGTTGGCTTGGAGGAGGTTTTCTCGTTGCAGGCGATCGCGTTGGACTTTGGCTAATTCTAAAGCGGCTTGTGTTTCTTGAATGGTGGCTTGGAGGAGGTTTTCCCGTTGCAGGCGATCGCGTTGTATTCTAGCCAAAGTTAAAGTTGCCTGTGCTTGTCCCATATCAGCCATAGCTTTAACTTGCTGATCTGTATAGTTGCGTTGTGTCCCACTCAGTTCAGCTTGTGCAGCCATAGTGAGGCGTTGATTTAAGTTCCTCTGTGCCGCAATTTGTGTATCAATTTCTCTTAATTGAGCATCTATTTGATTGAATTGTAATTGACTTTGTCCAATAGTATTTATTAACTGACTTTTTTGATTTTGCAAACGAGAATTATCAATATATGCAATGGCTTCTCCTGCTGCTACTGTCTGATTTTCTGTCACCGTAATTTTGGCGATTTTGCCACTGATTAATGACTGTACAACCTTAATGTCTCCTACAGGCCGAATTGTAGCCGGGACTTTCACCGTCACGTTATATTTCAAAATCGATGTTAGAGCAATTCCTGCTAGAAAGATAGTTAATATTATCCCTCCCCCGATACTTGTCCATTTACCCAAGTGGGGCAGAAATTCGTTGGCTTCTAGTATAGGCAGTTGCTCAGGAATCTGTTCATTAGACTGATGCCAAAAATTATTTTCTTGGCGGTGTAAGGTGTTCACAGTATTGCACCTGCTGTTGCTCAATGTGTAAAAAAACAGAATAATGGTGGCAGGTTTTGTGGTTCACGACAAAGTTTTAGGAGTCAATTTTGCATATCTTTTGACTGATACCTATTTCTTTCGGAGTAAATTAAGGCATCAACTGAAAAATGCTACTAATATTAGCAAACATTATGGATGATTATTGATATAATCATCGCAGGGGAACAAGAAAATATTGCCTACTGCGGTAATTATTTTTCTTGTAAATCTAGCGTTGGTAGCGTCTAGAGAACACAGAGGAGAACGCTCAAACTCCCTCAAAATCCTCACTTACGTTGAGCGAGTTCATATAATCTCCTCTACCCCTTTTTTTAGGATGAAGTAATTGGTAATTTAGCCAACTAAATTACACAGATAATTTATGTTTGATTGTCATATTTTCCTGATAAATAAATTCTCACACTTGATTTCTGCACAAATATACGTCGATTTAAGATGTGTTAGGCGTAAGCCTGAACTCACCAATACTTGGGAAATGTGCATTGCAAAAATCAAATAAGAGTTATATTGACAGATTAACCCTATCCAGTATCATGCTAGATAAATTATTGACAACACAAGGAATTTCCGAGTTATATATATTCTGATGCGAGTGCAAGATATCATCAGAATATGCGATTCATCTGGGAATTTCCTTGAACGATGATGAGATGATGGCAAGTAAAAATTTATCTGGAATATTCACGTTGACATAATTGCTGATCAATTCCCAAAGTAGACGGCGCGACTGGGAATATTTATATTATTGTGGCTGCAATGATGAACTTATTCTGAATAGCGATCGCAGCTTTCTGATGAATGCGCCCGAAAATTATTTATGGATAAATACATCAACATGATTGTCAACCTCACTTACTAATTAGGTGTATTACCACCTACGAACTTAACTATAAGCATTGTTCTGTAATAATTCATAAATCTGAAGACATAAATCATCTTAGTAAAATTATGTCTTAAAGTAGATACCGAAATATTAAAAGACTTCCAAAGCCTAAAGTAACCAATTTATCGCCATAATTTCCTTTCCCCCTGCCCCCTGCACCCTGCCCCCCTGCCTCAATAGTGACAGTATATGCTTTCAGTTGAAATTTCATGTTCTAAATTGCGTCTTCAAATCTGATTTACCATCGCCACAATAGTAGACAAAGGAACTTCCGCAAAATACTGCTGCTGAAATTGTTCTTCACTCACAGCAGCGAGAAATTCTGCTACAGCTACATCACCTTTTGTCTCCAAAACGTTGCTAGAATTCCAAGTAAACTGCAAATGACGGTCTTGTCTTGTGACAATAAATCCCCAATATTTTAAAGCCTTAATGCCTAAAAATAAAGCGCGATCGCTGATTCCCAATTTCTCTAAAATTTGTACACGGGTGACTAATTGATTCGTCCGGCTTAGGTATTTAGCAATACCCACAAGTGTCAACCAAATTTCCTTGGGTGGTTGATGATTGGGTTTAGACCAAGCTAAAGCTAATTGTTGATGATTATAGAGCGATCGCCGCCACCAAGCACGCAAATCATCCCAATGAGTCGGACATTCTTCTAATATCAGAGATGGGGAATTAGGGACGAGGGACGCGGAGAGATTCCGCCAATCTAGAATATTTGCGGAATGTTGGGTTTGTGGTGTTGAATTCTCGCTAGAACGAACAGCAATTAATCTAATTTCATAGCGTTTTTTGAAAGTGTTATAGTCTAATTCAGCAATACAATCACATTTACCCACGGGTAATTCTTCTTTATAATGTCCCCACCAAATCCCAGGAAAAGGATTTCTAGTAGAGTCATCACGAATATCAAAATCGGTTTTAATATACTGTACTTTTTTCCCTTGCGAATCTTGTTGATTGCGATGCCAAGTATTTTCAAACCAACAGTTTTTAATAAATAATTTAGGCACAGGGTTTCCCATACCACAAGGTTCTAATAACTTGAGTTCTAAAAATAATTCTTTACCTAAATCGGCTACTGTTACTACTATATCTGCTTGTACTGTAGGGGTAAGATTAATTCCACCTAAAGATTGCCGTAATTGCTGATTAATCGCATCTCGAAATAAAGGAATATTTTCCACTGGTAAACTCAACCCAGCCGCATAGGGATGTCCGCCAAAACGATGCAATAAATAAGCTTGGTCTTTCACCAACTGATATAAATCAACGGAGTTAATTGAACGGGCTGAACCTCGTGCTAGTTCTCCATTCCCTTCTGTACTCAACAAAATTGTCGGGCGGCCTGTTTCTTGGGCGACTTGTCCGGCGACTAAGCCTAAGACACCGGCTGGCCATTGGGGATCTTCGAGAACAATGACACTAGTCGTTGAAAGGTCTAATTGGGTAAGTTTTTGGTTGACTTGGGTTTGTACGTCTTTTTGCAGAGATTTGCGGCGTGTATTGGCTAATTCTGTGACCTCTGCAAGTTCACTACAGCGTTTTATATCGCGACTAGTGAGTAATTCCACACAGAAACTCGCATCACCTTGGATGCGGCTAACTGCATTAATGCGTGGCCCTAAACCAAAGGAAATATCTGTGGGGCGATCGCCACTTTTCTGGCACAATTCTAATAATCGTCCTACTCCTGGTCTACGGCGCAATGCAGGTGGTTGTTGCAAATCAGTTTGTAGTCTTTGAATCCCCAACTGTGCTAAATATCGACAATCACCACTTAACTGGACTAAATCAGCAATTAAACCAACCGCAACTAAATCTAATAAATTCTCTAATGGGTCTTGGGGAATATCAGGTAAAGTTTGATAAAGGGCTTCCACTAACTTATAAGCCACCGCTACCCCAGATAAATTATACAGTGGATGTTCCTTGGCTAAATAACGGGGATTAATAATTGCTGTCACTGGTGGACGTTCAGCAGGTAAAGTATGATGATCTGTAACTATGACATCTATACCTAAATGTTGAGCATAGATAATTTCATCAATATTAGTGCTACCAGTGTCACAAGTGACAATTAATTTACAATCTTGTGCCGCTAAATTATTAATACCAGTTTCATTCAAACCGTGGGATTCTTTTAATCTATTGGGAATGTAATAAGTTAATTGTTGATGTTGAGTAAAAAATTGTCCTAAGCCATCCCAAAGTACAGAAGTAGATGTAATTCCATCAGCATCAAAATCGCCCCAAATCGCTACTTTATCACCTGCCTGGCGTGCTTGTTGCAAACGTGCCATTGCTAAGTGCATTTCTTGCCCAAATTCAAAGGGGCTAGCAGCTTGATATGTTTTATGGTTAAGAAAAGCAGCTAATTGTGATTTATCTTGAATTCCCCGTTGCCATAACAATTGGGCTGCAAATAATCCACTTGAAGATGCAGGCGCGTACTGTCTTACTAATTGGATAAACCACGCTGGTGGTTCTTCAGTTGTTGCTAAAATCCACTGCATTGAATTAATTCAAAATTGGATATTATTTAAACTTAGTATTTAGAAATTTAGTCAAGATTTTTATCTTTTGAGCAAAGAGAGGACTAAAGTCCTAACTACAAACATTTATTCATTATTTATAGGCTCATTGACGAGAGGATTTAAAATTACTTCATTGGCAAATCCATCAGGTTTACGGGCGCGAATAGCAGGACGAGAACGTCTATAACCTGCCCTTTCTGCTTTTTGATGTTCATAGTCAATTAGTCTGCCATAATATGGATGTTTGCTTAAATTCATCGATAAGAAAATATGCTGGCGGATATTGCCAAAACCCTTGCGGTTGAAAAACTTCACGGCGGGTATATTAGTAGGATCAGTATCCACTAACATAAATCTTGCCCCATCCTCAATCATGCGAGCAACAACTTTATCAACTAGTTTATCTGCAACTCCTTGACGCTGAAATTTAGGATTGACACCCAACCATAAAATATAACCATAAGTCCAGGAGGCTTTAGTAATAATTGTTCCTAGAATAAATCCTGCTAATTCTCCATCTGTTTCCGCCACTAAACAATATTCTGGATCTGTGTTGTAAAGTCCAATAACTTCCCACTCATCCCAGGTACGGTATAGATAGGGATATAAATCACTAGTAAATAATTGTTCTCCCAAATGATAAACGGGAGCAATATCATCAATCCCTAATTCGCGTACATAAATAGCGTCGCTTTGATCAAAGTTTGTCATAAATATTAAGGGTGTAAGGGTATAGGGGTGTGAGGGTGTAGGGGTGCGAAGACTATAAAGTAGTTTCCCAGTCCCCAATCCCCAATCCCCAGTCCCCAATTAAATAGTTACTTCTTGAATATTAGCGATATTTGGTAAAGTATCTTGCGTGTTCGTGTCTTCAGTCGTAGGAACCCGCCCACATCTCATGGCAAACTGACAATAGTTACAAGCTTTATTACCTTCTGTCACTTGGGGAAAGGGCTGATTTTGTTGATAAAGTGCTAACCAATTAGTTAATTTATTTAACAACTGATGAAGTTTCTTCGCAGTTTTTTCGTGTTCGCTAGTGCTGTAAGTAAATTTAAGATTTTGTGGTTTACCTTCAGATTGGATAAACCAATAGGTCATAGAAATATTTTCTGGTAAATAGGTGCTAGTTTCCGCTAAGACATACATATATAGCCGAGTTTGCCAGTTTTGGGCTAACTTGCGTTTATCTGGCGGTTTGGGATAGGTTTTCCAATCTAAGATTTGAGCTTGTTGGTTATCCCCAATGAGTAAATCATAAATAACAGTTAGTAAATAATCTTGCACTTGCAAGGTGCGGTAATGTTCGCTTTCCCGAAAGATTTCAGCATTTGTTGTGGTTTGGATAATCTCTGGTGCTGCGTCAGCAAAAGCAGACATCCAACTTTGCAATTGTGTATCGGCGGCTAAGAGATGATCAATTGGTAAACCCATTTCTCGCTGCTGCATCAGCAGGTGAAAACGACTACCTAAAATCTGACGTGCTTCGTGTTCAGGATCTAAAGGCGAGTTGAGTTGTTCTAAATAAGTGTGCTGGAATTTACGGGGACAAGTCTCTAGTAAATTGAGATGTCCTTGAGAAAGTCGTAATAGTTGAGTAGAAGTTGTCAGCATTCTCTCATTGTAGGGGTGTAAGGGTGTGAGGGTATAGGGGTGTAGGGGTGGTGAATGAGAAGATAATTAGACCTGTCTTGAAAGTGCTGTTAACGGTAGCGCGGCGTTTAGCCGGTGTTGAGTGGGGAGTTCTGAGTGTTGTTGTCTCCCCTGCTCCCTGCTCCCCTGCCCCCTTGCCTCCTGCCTCCTCTAAACCATGAGAAAAGGGAAAAGAATGAACCTTACTAGTGAACTTCATCCTTTTCCCTTTTTATGTACCTGATGCTTATTTAATGTTAGCCCTTGCATCCCTAACTGCGGCAACAAAAAATAAACCAGTTAGAGGAATACTCAAAGCTAAGATGATGGCGGTGATTTGTACACCTAAATCTGGCTGTCCTGAACTTAATTCAAACACTGAACCAACAGCTGCGATCGCTGTTACACAAGAGCTAGCTAGAAAAAAACCACTTTTTGGAGTTAAATACACTACTAGACCACCCTACTCTACTGGTTTGACTGCTTGATACGAGAAGCCATTCTTAGATAACTCTTGTGCCAAAGTCAAGGAGTTTTCTACACGATCTACAAACACTACACCATTGAGGTGATCCATTTCATGCTGTATACAGCGTCCGAGTAAGTCAGTAGCTTTGAGTGTTTGGGGGCGGCCATTTTCGTCTTTATAAGACACTTCCACCACTTCAGGACGCTTAACATCCATATACACGCCAGGAATACTCAGACAGCCTTCTTGCGCCATACAAACTTCCTGACTGACTTGTTTAATGGTGGGGTTAATCAACACCAATGGCGGATTATCAGGGTTATCCGGTTCGCAATCGATTACAATTAACTGCTTATTAATTCCAACTTGGGGTGCAGCCAAACCTATGCCATCATTGCTGTACATAGTTTGTAGCATTTCGCGTATAAGTTGACGAATTTCATCGTCTACCTTATTTATCCGCTTGGCAGGTTGACGCAGAACGCGATCGCCTAGATAGTGGAGTTTCAAAGGCGGATTTTTTAACTTTTTTTTCTCAACAGCAATTTCAGAGGGCATGACTTTCGATGGCTAGATTATGACAATTCCTATTAGTTTAATTCTATCAAGAGACTGGGGCATGGGGCATTGGGCATTGGGCATTGGGCATTGAATATTAATCTGTTCCCTGTTCCCTGTTCCCTAATGACTAATGACTAATGACTATGTTCAAATTCCTAACAAAACTTGACTATCTCCTCAAGGAAACCTTTCTGGGTTTGTTGCGTGGTGGGTGGATGAATTGGGCGGCTGTTAGTACAGTCACCGTATTATTATTTTTATTTGGTTTGAGTTTGCAGACTTCTTGGCAAGTTGAAAAACTCCTCAATCAATTTGGTAGTCAACTAGAGGTGTCAGTTTATCTCGATACTGACACACGCGCCCAAACTCTTGAAACATCGGTGGCGCAAATGCCAGATGTAGTACATATACAAACTATCACCAAGGAACAAGCTTGGACTAAGTTAGTTAGAGAATTGGGGATTTCTGATATTGATAATGCGACACAACAGTTAGGGGAAAATCCCTTGGTTGATGAGATGAAAGTCAAAGCACGTAATCCTCAAGTTGTGCCGAATTTAGCCACACAACTGGCGAAATTACCAGGGGTAGAAACGGTACAGTATATAGATGAAGCCGTCAAACGCATCGCCCAGTTACATCGGGGTTTAAATTGGATTACTGTCACGATTACCAGTATTTTGACATTAACCGCGATCGCAGTCACCACTACCACTATTCGTCTAATTGTTTTGGCGCGTCGGCGAGAAATTGAAATTATGCAGCTAGTGGGTGCTACATCGGCGTGGATTTATCTCCCGTTTATTTTACAAGGAATCACCTTTGGTTTATTAGGAGGTGCGATCGCCTGGAGTTTGATTTCCGTAATTCAGCAGTTCATTTCTAGAATGCTCACCAATCAACCAGAATTCATTCAATTTATCACCAATGGTTTACAACTCACACCAGGGCAAATTTTATTTTTACCCCTAATGTTATTAAGTTTCGGCGCAGGTGTAGGATTAATAGGCAGCTTATTTGCAGTCAGACGCTTAGTTAAAAAAATTTAGCAAATTGTTGACTAATGTACGGGCGGGTTTAACCCAAATATCTGTTTTCTAATATGAATATCCCACAGAACCCGCCCCTACTGACTATTGACTATTGACTATTGACTATTGACTAACCATGACATCTCAATGGGAATCTCTATTAAAAAATCTTGGTACTTGGGAAGGTGCATTTATTCGCTTCTCACCCCAAGGAGAACTTTTAGAAGGGGTGAAAAGTGTTGTTTCCTTTGAAGGTTTCAACAATAATCAAACCATTCGTCAGGTTGTACGCCGCGAAGGACAAGCAGATTTAGTTTTAGACTATACTTCCTTACCTCGGACTACGTTATTTTTTCCGAATGGCGCATTTTCCCAAGGTACAGTTCAACTTGCACCTTTTACTGAATTTGGTGCAGAAATGGGATTAATCTACGAAAATCGTCGTTTGCGGCTACTTCAGTTATTTAATAAAAGTGGACAACTCTATCAAATCACTCTCATTCCTGAACACTTAGCCGATACTGAACCAATCGAACCTCCACGTTTGCAGGTAAATGACTTGTTGGGAGAATGGCAAGGTGAAGCGATAACTATGTATGCTAATTTAAATCCTGCTGATACTTTCTCCACCAATCTCAAACTAACACTAGACAACAACGGACGATTAATTCAAACTTTGAATTTTAGCGATCGCACAATTACTTCAACTGCTACTATTCAGGGTAACACCATCATTTTTGACCAAAATCCCCAAAAACAAGTACAAGTTTTGCTACTCCCCAATGGTGCTTCCGCAACTTCTCCTCTCAACCCACAATTCAATCAAGGATTAATTTTAGAAGCAGGTTGGTTAATTAAACCAAACCTCCGCCAGCGTATGATTCGCAGTTACAACAATAAAGGCGAATGGGTGAGTCTAACTCTTGTAACAGAACAGCGAGTTAAGCTGTAGTTTGGACACATAATAACGAGTTGGGATAGGTAGTATTGTTTCTATAATTTTGGAATAGGCTAAGAATCTAGGCTTTTAATCCAAAATCCAAAATCCAAAATCCAAAATTGGTATAAGTTACGGTACGAAAGCCAACACACCCAAAGGAGAACCTGAACCACCACGTAATCTAAGAACTGCGATCGCTAATGTAGTACCCTTGGGTGGTAACTGGTCTAAATTGGTCAAATTTTCTAAAACAATACCAGACTTTGCCAACACTAGACGATTAGTTGCAAAACTAGTATCCTGTCCAGAATCTACACCATGCGTATCAATTCCCACGCCTGCAATTTGCCGTTGGTTGAGTAAAAATTCTGTAGCATAACTACTAAACCCTGGAAAGTGCATCACCCCTCCAGCATCTTGATTAAAAAACGCCTGTTTATCTCCCCATTTATGTTGCCAACCGGTGTAAAGTAACACTATACTACCGCTTGCAATTTCGCCATATGCTTCTTCCCAAGCCAAAATATCAGCAATAGTTAAGGTGTAATCAGAATTATCAGCCGCAACTTGGCTAATATCAATTACTATCGCCGACACAACCAATGATTCCGCAGGGTATTTATCAATACCGACACCATCAGTGAAAAAACTATTAGGGGCGTTAATATGAGTAGCACTATGTTCACCTAATGCAAAACCCCGCAAATAATAGCCGTCATCAGGAATTTCCGCCATAGTTGTAAACTTTACTGGCGGATCACCTGGCCATTGAGGGATATATTCATCAATGACATGACTCAGGTGTATAACTCTCGAATAAGTGATTTGCATAAAAGCAGAAAGTGAATAAATGTTCGTAGTAAGAACTTCAGTTCTCTCTACGAGACGCTCCGCGTTCGCGCAGCGTCCCGCAGGGAACAAAAAAGGACTAAAGTCCTTACTACTGGAGTTTAGACTAAGCAGCAAAAAATGACCCAGGAAGGCTGAGTTGAAAATAAATAGGCATTAGACATAACTGGAGTTTAGACTAGTTCCCGGTGCGACAACGAAAAATAAGGGGTGTGCTTGAACACAGTCCCCTATTAGCAGAAGCTGAGAGAAGAACCACCAACTCTCATCTGCCAATATGAACCGTGCCAAATTAGAGGAATTTCGTCAAGCAGCGTATAACTATCTAGGTAGAGCGCATGATGCAACATTTGAACTGATGGATGCAATATTGCTAACTCGGAACGCTTACAGTTTGGCAGATTTATCACTATCACCAGCATTTAGACGCAAGTGGTCAAGTATTTATGAAGCGTTACAAGATAGCAGGCCACAGCGACAAAAATTGATGCAGTTATACATCAAACAGATGCCACACCAGGGTCGTCCGTTGTTGGCTGGCGACCATACAGCTTGGCCAAGGCCAGATGCGGTAACGCTACAGGAAAGGACAATTGAACACAGCAGTGTCTCAATGGGAGGTGACAAACCAATCACCATTGGTCAGGGCTATAGCACCATTGCTTGGATACCGGAGAGTTCGGGCAGTTGGGCATTACCATTGAGACACGAGCGAATTACCAGTTGGGAAAGCCCAATCCAGAAAGCAGCATGGCAATTACAACAAGTTTGTGAAAATTTACCTACCAGACCAATTTCGGTTTGGGATAGTGAGTACGGGTGCGCTCCTTTCGTTTTGAAGACGAGTAATATTAAAGCAGACATTTTGGTACGTTTGCGTTCAAATCTTTGTTTATGGGGCGCACCACCACCATATTCTGGCAAGGGACGACCGAGAAAACATGGTGATAAATTTAAGTTGAATGATGCTTCGACATGGACTCAAGCCATTCAAACTATAGAAGTAAATCATCCAAAACTAGGACGTATCAAGGTGAGCTTGTGGTCAAATTTTCATTTTCGGAAAGCCGCTACACGTCCGATGTCCTTGATTCGGGTTGAGCGTCTTGATGAGCTTGGCAACTTGCGGGTGTCAAAACCTTTGTGGTTGGCTTGGCTGGGAGAACAAATGCCGCCTTTAGAAGAAGTTTGGCAACTCTACTTGCGGCGTTTTACTGTTGACCACTGGTATCGCTTTTTGAAGCAACGCTTACACTGGACTCTTCCCAAGCTACGTACCCCTAAGCAATGTGAGCGTTGGAGTGACTTAATGCCCATCATGACTTGGGAATTGTGGTTAGCCCGTGATATCGTTGCAGACAACCCTTTACCTTGGCAAAAGTTATTAGTTAGTTTGACTCCAGGTAGGGTTGCTCAGGCGATGGGAAGTATTTTAGCGACGATTGGTACTCCTGCCCGTCCGCCCAAACCTCGCGGAAAGTCCCCTGGCTGGAAGACTGGACAACCCCGACAACGTAGAATTCGCTATCCTGTTGTTAGAAAAACTACAACTAAGCCACGTAAGCAACAATCAGAATCTGCTTAAGATTGTCGATTTTTATGTCTAATGCCTATTTATTTTCAACTCAGCCTTCCTGGGTCATTTTTTGCTGCTTAGTCTAAACTCCAGACATAAAAATCGACAATCTTAAGCAGATTCTGATTGTTGCTTACGTGGCTTAGTTGTAGTTTTTCTAACAACAGGATAGCGAATTCTACGTTGTCGGGGTTGTCCAGTCTTCCAGCCAGGGGACTTTCCGCGAGGTTTGGGCGGACGGGCAGGAGTACCAATCGTCGCTAAAATACTTCCCATCGCCTGAGCAACCCTACCTGGAGTCAAACTAACTAATAACTTTTGCCAAGGTAAAGGGTTGTCTGCAACGATATCACGGGCTAACCACAATTCCCAAGTCATGATGGGCATTAAGTCACTCCAACGCTCACATTGCTTAGGGGTACGTAGCTTGGGAAGAGTCCAGTGTAAGCGTTGCTTCAAAAAGCGATACCAGTGGTCAACAGTAAAACGCCGCAAGTAGAGTTGCCAAACTTCTTCTAAAGGCGGCATTTGTTCTCCCAGCCAAGCCAACCACAAAGGTTTTGACACCCGCAAGTTGCCAAGCTCATCAAGACGCTCAACCCGAATCAAGGACATCGGACGTGTAGCGGCTTTCCGAAAATGAAAATTTGACCACAAGCTCACCTTGATACGTCCTAGTTTTGGATGATTTACTTCTATAGTTTGAATGGCTTGAGTCCATGTCGAAGCATCATTCAACTTAAATTTATCACCATGTTTTCTCGGTCGTCCCTTGCCAGAATATGGTGGTGGTGCGCCCCATAAACAAAGATTTGAACGCAAACGTACCAAAATGTCTGCTTTAATATTACTCGTCTTCAAAACGAAAGGAGCGCACCCGTACTCACTATCCCAAACCGAAATTGGTCTGGTAGGTAAATTTTCACAAACTTGTTGTAATTGCCATGCTGCTTTCTGGATTGGGCTTTCCCAACTGGTAATTCGCTCGTGTCTCAATGGTAATGCCCAACTGCCCGAACTCTCCGGTATCCAAGCAATGGTGCTATAGCCCTGACCAATGGTGATTGGTTTGTCACCTCCCATTGAGACACTGCTGTGTTCAATTGTCCTTTCCTGTAGCGTTACCGCATCTGGCCTTGGCCAAGCTGTATGGTCGCCAGCCAACAACGGACGACCCTGGTGTGGCATCTGTTTGATGTATAACTGCATCAATTTTTGTCGCTGTGGCCTGCTATCTTGTAACGCTTCATAAATACTTGACCACTTGCGTCTAAATGCTGGTGATAGTGATAAATCTGCCAAACTGTAAGCGTTCCGAGTTAGCAATATTGCATCCATCAGTTCAAATGTTGCATCATGCGCTCTACCTAGATAGTTATACGCTGCTTGACGAAATTCCTCTAATTTGGCACGGTTCATATTGGCAGATGAGAGTTGGTGGTTCTTCTCTCAGCTTCTGCTAATAGGGGACTGTGTTCAAGCACACCCCTTATTTTTCGTTGTCGCACCGGGAACTAGTCTAAACTCCAGTTACTACAAACTACATAAATTTAATTTTTTTCTTCCTAAAATCCGAAAACCAGTAACTGAGTTTTGTAGCTGAAGCATACAAGCTTTTAAACATTACTTCTTATGAACACAAAAGCCCTTTCAGCTATTTTAGCTACAGTTACAGGAACCGCTTCCATATTAACTGCTACACTCGGAATTTCTCCTGCTGCACACGCTGCAACGACACAATTTAGTTGTAGTGCTAAAAATGTATACATTGAGGTTTCTCGCCTTAACAATGGCGCACTACGCTACGCAGCATATAATATCCCCACCACTTTGCAACGTCCCAGTCTTTTACTCAATGGTGGCACAGCCAGACGCGACGGAGATGGCAATATAGTTTACAGATTTAGAAATGGTAATTATCTGTATGCTGCTGTGCAAGATGGTGGTTACGGCAAAGTTTTGGTTTACAGAAATAATCGATTAATTGCTACAAACTATTGTGGTGATGTCTAATACTAACTACAGTCTAAATATTCTCTAATTTGACAAACCCAGATTTACCCAGTCTGGGTTTTTGAGTGTGCCTATTTTACTCTGTTTCAGCAGACTTTGCCATGCCAACAGTATTTAGCTACTAGCTATCGGTTGTAATTGCTTAAAAATTTTTAATATAAATTCTCATCAAATAGTTCTAATGTAACTTTTTAGTGGTATTTTTTAGCCGTTTGTAATTTACCAAGCCCCGTTGGGGCGGGTGTAGGGGTGTAGGGGTGTAGGGGGAAGAAAGAGCAGCCAACCTAACCCTTGGGTTAAAAGCCTTGCTCCTTGGGACAAAGATGTTTGGTTCTTTTTCAATCCCCGCCCAACACTTTAAACCCTTAAACCCTTAAACCCTTAAACCCCTACACCCCTAATGAAAACTCCGGCAGTTGAACCTTTAAAGTTGAGAATTTTAGTATGAGCAGCAATTTAGCAAACAAACTGCGTGTTGGTACAAAGAAAGCCCACACAATGGCAGAAAACGTAGGTTTTGTCAAATGCTTTTTAAAAGGAGTAGTAGAAAAAAGCTCTTACCGGAAGTTAGTAGCTAACTTCTACTACATCTACTCAGCAATGGAAGAGGAGATGGAAAAGCACTCCCAGCATCCGATTGTTTCTAAAATTAACTTTACCCAACTCAACCGTAAGCATACCTTAGAACAAGACCTAAGTTACTACTATGGTGCTAACTGGCGCGAACAAGTCAAGTTATCTCCAGCCGGGGAAGCGTATGTCAAACGCATTCGAGAAATTTCTGCTACCGAACCAGAATTATTAATTGCCCATTCTTACACCCGTTACTTGGGTGACTTATCTGGTGGACAAATTCTCAAAAACATTGCTGTAACAGCCATGAACTTGAATGATGGCCAAGGTACAGCTTTCTATGAATTTGCAGATATCAGCGATGAGAAAGCATTTAAAGCAAAATATCGTCAAACTTTAGATGAACTACCTTTAGATGATGCCACAGGCGATCGCATTGTTGATGAAGCTAACGCCGCCTTTGGTATGAACATGAAGATGTTCCAAGAACTAGAAGGTAACTTAATCAAAGCCATTGGTGTGATGTTGTACAACACCTTAACCCGCAAACGCACACGCGGTAGCACTGAACTAGCAACTGCTGAGTAATATCAATTCAAAATTCAAAATTCAAAATTCAAAATTACGAAAGCTGAATTTTGGAGAATTGGTAAAAAGTAAATTTTTGTAAAGTAAGTTTAAGTAAAATTTAGGGGCAAATTCCCCAGGTTCTTCTGCTTTTAGCAGATGTTCTTGAGGAAGTTGCTCCTAATGTTTTGGGCTATATGATTGCTTTAGTTGAGTCGGAGTCAAAGAGATAATGTAATTATGTAATTACATTATTACAACTGTAACTCAGACTGAAAACCCTGCTTACTGCGTTGAAATATGAATGCTCACAAGATAGAAGTCGTTTTAACTGAGGATGGAACTCTGACGCTACAGGGTTTACCTTTTCATGCTGGGGACGCTGTGGAAGTGATTATTCTGGAAACTAAAACTCCACAGCAACAAGCTCAACATTTACCTCAATCAAGTAGACATCTTTATCCTTTGCACAACACACAGCTATACCGTTATGAAGACCCCACAGAACCCGTCGCTTTAGAAGACTGGGAAGTTTTTCATTCACTAAAATTTGTAGCTAAAAACTGAAAAGTAAAGCTCCGAAAGGCTTTCAGTAATTGAGTTTTCCCAGTCTGACATAAGAGGGATATTTTTTGTGAATTGTTATTAATTTTCCCTCAATAATAATCAGACCCATCATCGTAGGATTCCTCAGAATCATCGTACTCATCATCACCGGAATCATCGTAGGATTCCTCGGCAGAATCATCGTACTCATCATCACCTGAATCTTCGGCAGGATCGTCATTTTCTGATCTCAATCCAAAGACACCTTGATTTACCTTTCCCCTTGCAAAAAATTCCACCAATCTGGGATTTTCGATAATAAGATGATCACTTATGCCAAATAGAGAGCGTTGGATAGATTTTGGCATCACGCTTGCCGATATCTGTTTCGCTATGTGTATTGAATCAGATTGTTCTTCCCAATTTTTGACTGACTGCTCTTGAGTTGATTGGATGGTCGCAGGTGCATTAATTTTCTGTACAACTAGTTTCGCTGTCTGGTCGGCTTCTTGCTCGTATCTATCTCCTGGTGCGCCGATCGCTAGTTTTGGTTGCACAGGCGATCGCTCTCCTTCCGGGTTGAAAATAGTAAAATGTGGCATTTGACTTTCATATCCCTGTGTTTTTGGGGAATCCATATCCTCTTTTGGTTTTGGTTGCACTACAAAAGGACGAGATACCAAGGGATTAGAATCCGAAGATTGCTTTTGTGATGCTTTATAAGTTCGCATAGCCACACTCCGAATACAGCTAGGGAAAAATTTATTCTTTCACCTTTTTCAAAAATAAAGACTAGACGATAAGAGAATTGTTATTTATCGATTTTTCTGCATTTCATCACAAAGGCAGGTCAAAACCTAAAAACTAACAGTGTTTTTTGAGCGATCGCCGTGGTTGAGCATTAAAAAACCCACTGCCGATAGCCGCTAGTGGGTGCATGACAACAATGAATGAATTGGCTTTGGATGAAGGCAGTTCTGCCATAAGCGCGGAGTTAAATATAAAAACTTACTAAATAAGATTTGGGTAAATAATAGATTTGGGAATTGCATACATCATATTAAACTTTTTTGATATAAGCAGATAGGTGTGATCGCACTTTTGGCTCATTGGTGACTCAATACCTTCCCGTCGGTGCTTTCACTTCGATGTCGTCATAAATCTATTTCCCGCCCGACAACAGCGATCGCTCACATGGGCTAATCTCAGACTGCATACCTTACCGTCGATTTTATTTGCCTTCTATCTAAATCTCCCCTCCCTTGCGGTTCTTAAACACCGGCGCATCATCAGCAGCTTTGCAAATTGCGAATTGGACATGGGGGAGGCAGTGCGTTGCTTTGGTTTCCAAAGTTGTAGCAACTGCCGTCATGGGGTAGTTTCCTATTCCCCATGCCCCATGCGCGATATTAGAACATACCCATGCCGCCCATACCGCCCATGCCACCCATACCGCCCATGCCGCCCATACCGGCATCAGGTGCGGGAGGTGCTTTCTTCTCTGGTTTCTCCACAACGATCGCTTCGGTAGTTAATACCATACCAGCAATAGAAGCAGCGTTTTGCAATGCGGAACGCACGACTTTAGCAGGGTCAATAATTCCGGCTGCAATCAAGTCTTCAAATTCATCAGTAGCAGCGTTGTAACCCATGTTAAATTCGCTGTCTTTGACTTTGGAGACGATGACAGAACCTTCTACGCCAGCATTATCAGCAATTTGACGCAAGGGTGCTTCTAAGGCACGTTTGATGATGTCAGCCCCGATTTTTTCTTCTTCAATTAGGCTGTTCTTAATTTCGTCTACCTTTTTGGACAAGTGAATTAAGGTTGTACCACCACCAGGAACAATACCTTCTTCTACAGCCGCTTTTGTCGCGTTGAGTGCGTCTTCAATGCGTAACTTGCGGTCTTTGAGTTCGGTTTCGGTGGCTGCACCGACTTTAATCACTGCCACACCACCAGCGAGTTTGGCAATGCGTTCTTGCAGTTTTTCTTTATCGTATTCGGAATCAGTTTCTTCCAACTGCTTGCGAATTTGACCGATGCGTTTTTGTACTTCGGGTTTAGCGGAACTACCAGCCACAATGGTGGTATTTTCTTTATCAATGGTGAGTTTACGGGCAGTACCCAACATTTCCAAAGTTGCGGTATCTAAGCTGAGGCCGATTTCTTCAGAAATCATTTGCCCATCGGTGAGGATAGCAATGTCTTGCAACAGTGCTTTGCGGCGTTCACCAAAACCAGGGGCTTTAATTGCGGCTACGGCTAACACACCCCGTGCTTTGTTCACAACTAAGGTTGCTAAAGCATCTCCTTCTACATCTTCAGCAATAATTAGCAGGGGTTGACCCAAACGGGCAACTTTTTCCAATACAGGTACTAAATCTTGGATGCTGTTGATTTTCTTATCGGTAATCAGGATGCGGGCATTTTCAAACTCTACCGTCATCCGGTCGTTGTTGGTGACGAAGTAGGGGGAAATGTAGCCGCGATCAATTTGCATCCCTTCCACTACTTCGAGTTCGGTGGTGAGAGATTTGGATTCTTCAACGGTAATGACACCATCTTTGGTGACTTTTTCCATTGCTTCGGCAATCATGTTACCGACTTCTTCGTCGTTACCAGCTGAGACAGTGGCTACTTGCGCGATCGCACTTCCTTCTACTGGCTTGGCAACTTTAGCAATTTCTGCTACCAACGCCTCAATAGTTTTATCAATACCGCGCTTTAAGCTTACAGGATTGCTGCCGGCGGCAACGTTCTTCAAACCTTCCTTAATCAAGGCTTGTACCAAAACTGTGGCTGTGGTTGTCCCATCACCCGCTACATCCTTGGTTTTAGATGCTACCTCTTGAATCAGCCTAGCACCAGTATTTTCTAAAGGATCTTCTAATTCAATTTCCTTAGCAACGGTGATCCCGTCATTGACAATTTGGGGAATACCAAATTTTTTTTCTAAAAGCACGTTGCGACCTTTTGGCCCCAAAGTGATTTTTACAGCATCAGCCAGGGCATTGACACCCCGTTCCAAAGCGCGGCGAGACTCTTCATCAAAAGAAATAATTTTTGCCATGTTCCCTTTCTCTAGCGTTTCCATTAGACAATTTAGCACTCACTGACCCAGAGTGCTAACTACCTAAACCTTCTAAATCACATCTGAAAATCAAAAAAATTGAGTAATATACACTTGATGCTCATGTAGGATACTGGCAGTAATGGTTAAATCGGGAGATGGTTCTGAATTTAGAGAACTCCCTTAAGCTGATTGGCATTGCTAACCCTAGCGGCACCGGCTGGTTAGCAGTAGTGTTTACATTTATCTTGGCTTGGTTAGTTACTTGGCGTTTAATCCCCACAGTACGTAAATTTGCTTTGCGGGTGGGTTGGGCTGACCAACCGAACGCCAGAAGACTCAACCGAGAACCTTTGCCAAATGCAGGAGGTTTGGCTATTTATGCGGGAGTAATTGCCGCACTGGTATTAGCTATCTTACTGCGCCCCATTGAACTTCAGAATGTATTAGCTCAAGTATTGACTATTTTACTGGGAGGTTCAATTCTAGTCTTGGTCGGCTTTATAGACGATCAGTTCGGATTACCCCCCTCTGTACGCTTGTGGACGCAAATTATCACGGCATTATTACTATTTGCTAACGGTATTAGTGTTGATGTACATCTGGGTACACCGATAGACTCGATTTTGTCGATGTTGCTCACAGTCCTGTGGATTGTTGGTATTACTAATGCCGTTAACCTGATGGATGGCATGGATGGACTAGCCGGCGGGATTAGTTTTATCACTGCCATGAGTTTATTAGCAGTTTCTGCCCAATTTCCCAATCGGGCGGCGGCTACCTTAGTCTTAGCAGCCTTGGGGGGTGCTGCCTTGGGCTTTTTACGCCATAATTTCCACCCATCAAGGATTATTATGGGTGATGCTGGCGCATACTTTTTTGGCTATGTGTTAGCAGCCACCAGTATTTTAGGTAGCTTACAACGTAATACCATCTATGCCCTTGGCCCCTCAGTTTTATTCTTGTTGTTGCCAGTTCTAGACACCACCCAAGTATTTATCCGACGGTTATTAGCTGGCAAAAACCCGTTAAGTACCCCAGGAAAAGATCATTTACATCACCGTTTACTTGCTTGGGGATTTTCCCAACGTCGAGCTGCATTTACCCTGTGGTTAATCACCCTATTGTGCAACTTATTAGCCATGAGAATTCAGGGGATGAGTCTACCCGTCATGATTGCCTCTACCACTAGTATTATTGTTCTGCTCGGCTTTACCGTTTGGCAAAGGCTCATAGGAAAGGAAGAAAGATAGGGGTGTAGGGGTGTAAGGGTGTAAGGGTGTAAGGGTGTAGAGAAGATTTTAACTGATATCCAATGGCTCATTGCCCATTCCCCATTCCCCATTCCCTATTCCCAAATTTAAGCCATCACCATCCCACCATCAACGTTGAAAACTTGTCCTGTGATGTAAGCGGCGGCGGGATCAGCTGCAAGGAAGCGCACCATACCGGCAATTTCTTCTGGTTGACCGTAGCGACCCAAGGGAATGTATTTGAGAATTTCATCGGCTTTGAGGTCGCTGGTCATATCAGTTTCAATAAATCCAGGCGCAACAGCATTGACTGTGATTCCACGGGAAGCGAGTTCTTTCGCAACGGTTTTTGTAAAGCCAATCACACCTGCTTTAGCTGCACTGTAGTTAGCCTGACCAGGATTACCCATTTGACCTGCTACAGAGGTGATGCTAATAATTCTGCCAGAACGCTGTTTGAGCATGATTTTGCTCACAGCACGAGTGCATAAGAAAACGCCGGTTAAATTTAGGTCTATGACTGCTTGCCACTCTTCCGGCTTCATCCGCAATAGTAAAGTATCACGGGTAATTCCGGCATTATTGACGAAGATATCAATGCGTTTGAATTTTTCCATAACAGCACTGACAAGAGCATCTACCTGATCAGCTTGGGAAACATCAGCTTGGAGAGCGATCGCCTCTCCACCCTTACCAGTAATTTCTGCTACCACTGCATCCGCCGCACCACTAGAACTGGTATAGTTAACGACGACAGTTGCACCATAAGCAGCTAATTCTAGTGCGATCGCCCGGCCAATTCCTCGTGAAGCACCCGTAACAACTGCTACTTGCCCTTTTAAATTTTCACTTAAAACAGCCATGAACTATTCCTCAAAATTTCAATCACCGCGCTAATTATCTTATGGTGATTTGTACCTACAGATGATCAGTAATTTAAAATTGCAAATTCAAAAAAGTATTGAATATAAAAAATCGCTTTCCCAATCCCCAATCCCCAGTCCCCAATCCCTAATTTATTTCGCAACAATAAAAACAAAATAATGTTACACCGTTTTTGCAAAGCAGACATTAAGATTGAATTCAATCAATAATGAATTGGTGTGTGTCACATGGCTACAAATAAACAATTCAACAGCTTTGGTGAGATGCTGTCTGATTCTGATGTGCCTGTTTTAGTAGATTTTTACGCTGAATGGTGTGGCCCTTGTCAGATGATGGGGCCGATTTTAGAGCAAGTCAACGCTCAGTTACAAGGACGTTTGCGTATTGTCAAAATTGATGCAGAAAAATACACAGAATTAGCTAGTCAGTATAGAATTGAAGCTCTACCAACATTGGTACTGTTCAAACAAGGTCAACCTGTTGATCGGGTTGAAGGTGTTTTACAAGCACCGCAGCTAGTTCAAAGACTGCAAAGTTTCGTTTAACAAAAGTTAAGTTTAGAGGCGCACATTCTTACGTCTCTAAACTTTCTTTGAGGTTAATTAATCATCAATAAAAATCAGCCTAATATCCATAAGAATCATACTTTGATATCAAAAAAATCAGTACATTTATACTTTCTTCTTTCTTATTTTCTGTTTCCTGCCTACGTAAGTAATTTCAATAATTAAGTCTGATTCCCAATATTCCCGCTATATCGCGCTTGTACTGCACTTCACACACAGAATAAGTTATTTTTATAAAAAAATCCTATGTATGTTCATAATTAATTATCAACTCATTATTTATAAATATATAGTTTGTCTACCGAATTTTTACGGATGTATTTAATAAATATTTTTCGTCGACACTTAGAAAAATAGATGTTATTTTTATCTTTATAAATAACTCCTATTTGATTTAGTAAAGGGTGTTGAAAAATGCTCGGTTTTCTATTTTCAGGGCTTGTTAAGAAGTTTGAAGGTGCATCAAAAAATATTATCAAGGATTTTCGTAGAGAAATAGGTGGATTGTTTGATACCAAACTGTATCCTTTAGCAAACAAACTTGATTATATAGCTCAACAACGTATTGATCAGGCAATCAAAGATACTGAAAAATTAGAAACTAAAACTGTGGCTGATATTAATCAGCTTTTGGAAACAGCAGATGGGAAATTGAAGAAGAATTTAGAAACAATAGAAACTATCCGTAAACAAGCTATTTCTGAAACCAGACAAGCTATTAGTGAAACCCTTGCAGAAACAGACTTTTATCTAGAAAACCGTATCAATCAAATGACATTGTCCATTATGGATGCAATTAACCTAGCTGATGACAGTATTTATAAAAGTATACAAAAAATTGAGATTTTAGAAAATAAGTTATTTCAAGATGCTAATCAGATAGTAGATAAAATATGTGAAAGGATAAAGACAGAAGTCGAAATAATTCGGCATGAGTTGAAAAGATATTTAGTCCACGCATTACCATCTCCTTTGGATAAATGTAGACAAAAGCTGAAGATATCCTGGAAACCAGGTGGTATGTTGTCTGATGTTGAGCTTTATGAACTCAGCGAATGTTACGAGTTGAGTAAGTTAAATGAAAACACACCAATTGATGAAGTGTTGAAGGTTTATGGACAACTACAACATAATGCAGAAAGAATGGCTGCTTTAGTAAGCCAGTCTCCAGAGTTGAAAAAAAGAGCTGTTCAAGATTGGATTAGGTATGGATTATTGTGTAAATTTTGGCGTGGTGTTATGGAAAGCGATAACGATAGAGATAGCTTAACTTTACAGGCTAATTACTCGCCAAAACTATTGAATAGTAACCAATAATTATAATATAGGAATTTACTTTATGTTTAAGGTAGATAAAACTCAAGGAAAAACTCCTCTAGAATATTATGAAAAAGCAATAGAAGAACTGCGGCGCAGTCGTGAAGAATTGCAGGATATAAAAGATATATATTTACAAGGGGCTAATTCTCTTACTCAGTCTTGGAATTCAGAAATTCAGCAATTAAAAGATGAACTGAAGAATACACACGAGAAATTAGTAAGTTCTGAAATAAAAACAGCAGAAATTCAGACAAATTTATTGGAGATGCAAAAAACTGCTTCAGATTCTCAACAGAAATTAGAAATTATTCAAGAAGGTATGATCGATGAAAGGAATATGAACAATCGAATTATTGAGGATTTAGCACAAATAAAAGAGAAATTATCTCAAATGACTTCTCCATCTCAGGCGATAGTACCTCAAACAGAGATTCTGGAGTACCTATCAAATTTACAGTTACAATTATCTCACTTGTCAGCAGAATTAACACTTGTTTCTCATATGTCTGGGATAGATTATAGAAATTTGCAGCAACTGTTAACAGACAATAAATGGCAAGAAGCTGATCAAGAGACTTACATTGTGATCCTTAAAATTTGCGATCGTAGTGAAGAAGGCTGGCTAGATGATCGTGAAATCAAAACGTTGCCTCGTCAAGACCTGGAAATTATAAATAAACTATGGGTTAAACACAGTCAAGGAAAATTTGGCTTCAGTGTTCAAAAAAATATTTGGCAAGCCAAGAAAGATTATAAACACTTTGCATATAGAGTTGGATGGTTAGCAAGTTTAGCTAATACCGAATGGTTGAAATATGAGGAATATAACTTTAGCTTAGATTCTAATAAGGGACACTTACCTTCTACATCTCGTTTGGTTGGTTTAGATTCTAGAAATGGCGGTGAAGTTGCACACCGAATTAAAATTTTTCTATCACGTTATTAATGAATAAATATTTTTTAAATGTTAAACATTTTTAACCTATATTATTTTTGCAAATAATCCCAAATTTACTTAAAATCCAATATTGTATTTGTAACGGTATTGCTAATGTTTAAACCAGATAATAGTCAATTTAAAACACCATTAAGTTATTATGAAAAAGCAATAGAAGAACTGCGGCGCAGTCGTGAGGAATTGCAAGAATTAAAGGCAATTTATCTACAGAATATGAATTCAAATTTTCAAGACTTGTGTGCCGAAATTAAAGATTTAAAACGTGAATTACAGATAACGAAAGATACAGTAAAAAAGTCTGAGAAACAAGGTTCAGAAACTCAGACTAGATTGAAAGAAATATCACAATTAGTAGAAAAATTGCTCATTGCTCCCACTGTTACCGATATTTCTCAAGACTTGCGTTCCGAAATTAAAGAGTTAAAACGTGAATTACAGATAACGAAAGATACAGTAAAAAAGTCTGAAAAGCAAGGTTTAGAAACTCAGACTAGATTAAAAGAAATATCACAATTAGTAGAAAAATTATTCGTAAATTCCACTGTTAATGGTATGGATTATGGTAAATTAGAAAACCTGTTAAAAAAGCAAAAATGGCAAGAGGCAGATCAAGAGACTTACTCTGTGATACTGAAAATATGTGGACATCAAAAGGGACGCTGGTTAGTTGATAAGGAAATTCAAAAATTATCTGCTCAAGACCTTATAAATATTAATAATTTGTGGGTTAAATATAGTCAAGGCAAATTTGGTTTTAGTATTCAAAAAGGTATTTTACAAGCTAGTAACGATTGTCAAAACTTTGCATATGAAGTTGGATGGCTTATAAACCCCACCAAGAAGATATGGGTTAAACATGATGAATATCACTTCAGTCTAGATGCACCTAAAGGACATTTACCATCTATACCTCGCTTAGTAGGTTTAGGTTATAGAAATGTGAGTGAAAAGTCATTTCGGATAAACCGAATAAATCTTTTTTTGTCACATTGCTAATCGATAATTGTGAAACACCAAGACAGATATTCAGTCTGCGCTAACTCTGTCTTCTACCTGTGTTTAAGAACGACGCACATTTAAGCAACACCACTCTTTGCGTTTCCACATGGTAGCAACTACCCACCCGTGTTTTTCTAAAGCATCAGCGACGGATTTTGATTGCTCTGTTAAAATGCCACTGAAAATAGCCCAAGTGCTAGATTTAGATATCTCGGTGATTTCTGGGACTAATTGAATAATTACATCAGCTAATATATTGCAGACAATTCCATCTACTGGTTTTTCAATGAGTTTCTTGAGAATATCTACACTACCTTCGGCGGGGACTATCTTTTCTGGATGAATATCATTCAAGGCACGATTACTAAAAGTCGATTGCACTGCTAGGGGATCAGTGTCTACAGCATAGACTTTTTCTGCTCCTAATAATAC
The DNA here is from genome assembly GCF_002896875.1 of Nostoc sp. CENA543. GTDB lineage: Bacteria > Cyanobacteriota > Cyanobacteriia > Cyanobacteriales > Nostocaceae > Trichormus. The sequence goes on along the minus strand of NZ_CP023278.1, from coordinate 1,356,911 downwards.
TGCCCCAACTGCTAAGATACCAGAACCACAACCAATATCCGCAATGACAACAGGTTCACGTTTACTACCTGTACTGATAAAAGATTGCGGAACTGAACTTAAACGCATCTCTAGAGATTCCAAGCACAGTTGAGTTGTAGCATGATTGCCTGTGCCGAAAGCTACACCAGGGTCAAGACGAATGACTAATCTATCTGTGTCTTCAGGTAATGGCAGCCATGCAGGGTTAATGAGGAAGCGATCGCCTATTTCTTGCGGTTGCCAATATTGTTTCCAGCTACTAGCCCAGTCTTCTTCATCAATTAGCTGCCAACCCAAGGTAGGACTCGATAATCCCACACACAAAGCATCCTGACGTAACCATAGCCCCAAAGCCGCTAAATCAAGTACCTGGGCTTGGAATGTGGGTAAATAACCCTTCACTAAAAAGTCAGTACCTTTTGTTTCACTAGCTGTCCCTCGACAACCAAAATCTTCCAATCGCCAGAAAACCGAGTCTTCTAACGCTGGTTCGCATGAAACCTGTAATTCCCACCAAGTGTTTACCATTGTTTAGTGCTGAGTGCTGAGTGCTGAGTGCTGAGTGCTGGGTGATGAGTGTTGAGTGATGAGTGCTGAGTGCTGAGTGCTGAGTGTTGGGTGATGAGTGTTAAGTGTTGGGTGAAGGTTTGGTTAGTGGAGTGAGATGTTAGCCTTGCTGAGAAGGAATTTTTAGAGTGTTTTGAGTTATCTTGATTTGTTCTAACTCTTCACTCTTAACTTTTCTCTTCACTAGATATAGATACGGTTAATCCTGCTTTAAATCAAGACGCACTACTATCAACACCAGCTAAACGCCCCGCTACCGCTAACAGCACTAACAACTCAGCACTCAGCACTTTATAAAGTTACTGTATACGCGTCCCGAATGCCGGGTACTTTGGTAATCTCTGCTAAAATCCCTTCCGGTAAGGGATCATCAATGCTGAGTGCCATAACTGCATCGCCACGCACGATTTTGCGACCTACCTGCATACTGGCAATATTGACGTTAAAGCTTCCCAATAAGGAACCTAATTTGCCAATAATTCCTGGCATATCGCGGTGTAGGGTAAACAGCATATGTTTGCTGGGGGGGACGTTAATGGGGAAACCATCAACATCGGTGAGGTGAATTTCTTTATCACCTAATAATGCACCAGTCACGGAGTGCGTACCTAAAGTACCTGTAGCTTCTAGGCGTAATGAACCAGCGTAGTCACGCGCCGAAGCATCGCGAGTTTCAATGACGCGAATTCCCCGTTCTTTGGCTTCGATGTTGGCATTGACGTAATTTACTCGTTCTCTGAGGGCTTGATACAGTAGACCCTTGAGGGCGGCGATTACCAATGGCTGACTCTTATTTGTTGCTAGTTCCCCTTGCAGGCGCACATTAAGTAACTCTACTCGACCACCAGCTAGCTGTCCGACCAAGTTACCCAAGGTTTCTGCTAGTTGCATATAGGGCTTGAGTTCTTCGAGAATATCGGGGCCAAGTCCAGGGATATTGACTGCGGAACGGGCGGGTAAACCTAGAAGGACATCGCGGATTTGTTCGGCTACGTCTATGGCTACATTTACCTGTGCTTCTGTGGTGGACGCGCCTAAGTGGGGGGTGAGGATGATTTCTTTACCGAGCGATCGCAATTCTGATTCGCCCAATGGTTCAGACTCAAACACATCTAACGCTGCACCAGCAATTGTGCCTGCTTTAATTGCTTCGACCAAAGCGGCTTCATCAATGATCCCACCACGCGCACAGTTAATGATTCTGGTTGTGGGCTTCATTTTAGCCAGAGTCTGAGCATTGATGAGATGGGCTGTTTCAGGAGTTTTGGGAATATGCAGGGTGATATAGTCTGCTTGCTGAATCAATAAATCAAAATCTACCAGCTGACAGCCTATTTGTTCTGCCCGTTCTGCGGAAATGAAGGGATCGTAAGCTAGTAATTTCATCCCCATCGCTTTAGCAACAGCCGCCACATGAGAACCAATTTTACCTAGACCAACTATACCCAAGGTTTTCTTGTATACTTCTGAACCTACAAAAGTTTTGCGATCCCACACGCCGCTTTTCACTGAAGCATTAGCATCAGGTATATGACGTGACAAAGACAACATCATTGCTAGGGCGTGTTCTGCCGCCGCAATCGTATTACCTTCAGGGGAATTAACTACAACAATTCCTCGGCGGGTAGCAGCAGGCACATCTACATTATCCACACCTACACCGGCACGACCAATAATTTTCAGTTGAGTACCGGCTTCGATGATTTCTTGAGTCACCCGCGTTCCCGAACGAATCATTAACGCGTCATACTCACCAATAATTTCTATTAATTCTGCTGGTTTGAGACCTGTCTTGACATCAACAGTAGCAACTTGAGAGAGGATGTCAATTCCTGCTTGGTCAATAGGATCGGAGACAAGAACCTTAGACATGATTACATGATTTATATAAGTTAGGAGTTTTGCTGCACAAGACTTTTTAGTTTAGTCCTTATTCGTGGCCATTCAGCAAAAATATTTTTTTGAATATCAACCCGTGCTGCACCTACACCTCTTAGATGAGGATACCAGAGGAAGGGGGAACAGATAAAGGCAAAAGGTAAAAGGCAAAAGTAAAAAGAAAGGAAAAGAAAACATCCTTTTTCTGGGACTGGGGACTGGGGATTGGGGATTGGGGAATCTCAGGGTAATGAATGTTAATTAATTTTCGACCTTTTTTTGAGACATGAGACAGGGAAGTAAAAAAATAATTAAGGAAAATTTCTCAATTGTTGCAAAACGTTAATGGTGTTCAAGTTTAGTAAATAGACAGATCACCAGAAAGAAAAGGTGCTAAATTAAGACCAAGGTACAAAAAGGTTAAAAGTTCATCAGATACAAACCTTGAAGTTAGAGCCATGTACCTCCTGCTCTAATGGCTTATTGATTCGCAATCTTAAACTCGTCGGTCGCATCCTGTATAAGTGTTTTCGCCTTGAGTTTATTGATTTATTTGTGGAGGTTTTGAACTTACAGCCAGAAATGCCTGCCTATTGGAATCAAGGATGCAAGGTTCTAAGGGTAATGGTTGCGAACGTTGTCCACCCTAGTTGAGTTATTTTTATCTCTGTTTTTTCCATCTTCTCTAACAATTGCACATTTACTAAGCCGCCTCAGCTAATGATTCTTTCCTTCTTAGCTTGGGGCGGTTATTGTATTTTTTGGGCATAGGGCTAATCAATTCAAAATTCAAAATTCAAAATTCAAAATTCAAGATTCTGTTCCCTATTTCCTAATGACTAATGACTATTGACTATTGACTCTTAAACTAACGTAATCACAGTTACTTCTGGGGGACAAAATAAGCGTCCTGGTCTATAAGTTCCCAAACCTCGATTCACATATAACTGATTAGTAGAAACTTGGTGATATCCTTGCGCCCATTCCCAATATCGCACCACTTTAGAACAATCTCCTAATAACAACGGAATCCAACGCCGCATTTTTTTGGGAATTTGTTTGAGGAGTTTTTTATAGTGGTAAACTACAGGCCCTATACCTGGTAAAACAATATGACCTCCGTGAGTGTGACCAGATAATTGTAAATCGACTCGCCATTGCTCTAAAATTTTCGCGGTATCTGGATTATGAGATAAAACAATTCTGGGTGTAGATGGCTTAAGTTTTTCCATTAGTGGTGCAGGATTGAATTCTTTTGACCAATAATCAGCTAATCCGACTATTGGTAAATCTTCTCCTAAAGGATAGGCAATTTCATTCCATAAGACATTGACACCGATACTGGTTAAAGCCTGAGTAATTTCTACTTGGGAGTGTTGGAAGTGAATATCATGATTACCAAGCACCGCATAACTACCATAGCGACTTTGTAGATATTTCAGTCTTAATGCTAGTTGGTGAATTGGTGCAGGATCATCAGTAACATAATCACCAGTTAATACTATTAAATCTGGTTCTACTTCATTAGTTACTGCGATCGCTTCTGCTAATAATTCTTCTGATAATCGCAATCCATCATAATGGAAATCTGATAACTGCACTAACTTTAAGCCTTGCAAACTAGATGGCAGTTCTGCAATCTTAACCGTGAGTTTATCTACACTTAAACGTCCTGTAAACAACCAGTGCATAACCTATTAGGGACTCCTCATACCAGCGTCTACAGCTTATCAAAAAACAAAATAAGTCTTGAGAAAGTGTTAAAAAATAATAACTTAATCTAGGGGTGTAAGGGTGTAAGGGTATAAGGGTGTAGGGGTGTAGGGATATGAATAAGGTTCATCAAGCAATTATAACTATGATTAATGACTAATGACTAATGACTAATGACTAATGACTAATGACTAATGACTAATGACTAATGACTAATGACTAATGACTAATGACTAATGACTAATGACTAATGACTATTCTGTTTCCAGTGTAATTACTGTTACTTCTGGTGGGCAAAATATGCGTCCTGGGAAATAAGTTCCTAAACCTCGATTGACATATAGTTGATTATTTCCGAGACGATGTAAGCCCTGTAACCATTCCCAATGACGAACTATAAAAAATTCTTTGCGTAGACAGGGGAAATATCGCCGCACTCGTATCGGAATTTTACGGATGATTTTTTTGTGATAGGGTAACACAGCCCCAAGACCAGGAATAATAATTTGTCCTCCATGAGTGTGGCCAGATAGTTGTAAATCTACTCTCCAAGCTTGTAAATAATGGGCGGTATCAGGATGATGAACTATTACTAAACAAGGTATTGAGGGATCTAATTGTGGGAAAATTGCGGCTGGATTAAATTCCCGTGAGTAATAATCAGCCAGTCCGACTATTGGTAATTCCCTTCCTAATGGATAAGCAATTTCATTCCAAAGTACGCGAATACCAATATTAGTAAGTGCCTGAGTAATTACAGTCTGGGAATTTTTGTAATATAAGTCATGATTGCCGAGAATAGCGTAAATCCCATGACGACTTTGCAGTTTTTTCAGGTGTGGCGTTAATTGGTGAATGGGTTCAGGGGTAGTAGTGACATAATCCCCTGTCAATAATATTAAGTCTGGTTGTGCTTGGTTAGTAACAGCGATCGCTTCTTCTAACATCGCATCCGAAAGCCGTAAACCATCATAGTGAAAATCTGACAACTGCACTAACTTCTTACCCTGTAGCGACGCAGACAACCCTGCAATCTTCACCGTTAATCGTTCCACACTCAACGGCCCAGATAAAAGTCTGTGCATAATTTACTCAATAAAATCTCTACTTAGCCTAGCTTAACAAGGAGGAAGAGGGCAGGGGGCAGGGCGCAAGGGAGAGAGTTGACAGCCTTTAACCCAAAATTCAAAATCTAAAATTGCTGTCAGGTAGGTTTTTCCATCACCTCTACATCCCTCTGGCGATATAAGTAAGTCGGTGAGAAAAAACCTAACTATCTTAAGAAATGTAAACTAGGCTAAAATCCTCTTTCCCCCTGCTCCCTGCCCCCTTGCCCCCTGCCTAATCAGAACTACAAATATTTACCCTGTTCTACTTATTGCGATTTGTAACGGTAATTTATACTTGCTGTCGCTTATTGACGTTACAAATGTTTACGATTAGGATAGATGAGTCGAAATTATCCTAAGTATTTATGCTCTTTTTTGCGGAAAATACTGGTTTTTTTGAGTATTTATTACTAAACGATCAGAAAAATTTAATTTCTCTAGAGATAAATATCGTTTACAAAAGTAAGAATTCCTTAATATAATGTAATTAAAAGCGAAAACAAAAAACGATTGTTAGAAGTGATGAATCCCGTTGAATTTCCTTGGCTGACAGCCATAATTGCCTTACCTTTGGTGGCAGCCCTAGCCATCCCTATAATTCCAGATAAAGAAGGTCAAACTGTTCGGTGGTATGGATTAGGAGTAGCGATCGCTGATTTTGCCTTAATGATTTACGCCTTTTGGCAAAACTACGATTTTCACAGTTCCGCCTATCAATTTGTCGAAAAATACGCTTGGCTACCCCAAATAGGCTTAAATTGGTCAGTAGCAGTAGATGGCTTATCGATGCCTCTCATCTTACTGACAGGCTTAATTAACACCCTAGCAATCTTCGCGGCTTGGAAAGTAACCAACAAGCCGCGATTATTTTATGCTTTGATGTTGGCAATGTATAGCGCGCAGTTAGGCGTGTTCGTTGCCCAAGACTTACTGTTATTCTTCCTAATGTGGGAAATTGAGCTAGTTCCTGTATACTTGCTCATTTCCATCTGGGGAGGCGCAAAACGCCGCTATGCAGCTACCAAGTTTATCCTCTATACTGCTGCTGCTTCTATATTTATTCTTGTAGCTGGCTTTGCATTAGCATTCTCTGGAGATACATTTACTTTCGATATCGCCTCTTTGGGAATGAAAGAATATCCCAAAGCTGTGGAATTATTAGCTTACGCAGGTTTCTTAATTGCCTTCGGTGTCAAACTACCAATTTTCCCCTTACACACCTGGCTACCTGATGCTCACGGTGAAGCGTCCGCACCTGGTTCCATGATTCTGGCTGGTGTGTTGTTGAAGATGGGCGGTTATGCCTTAATTCGCTTCAACATGGAAATGTTGCCTAATGCTCACGTTTACTTCGCTCCCGTCTTAGCAGTCTTAGGTGTAGTTAACATTATCTACGGTGCTTGTTGCGCCTTTGCTCAAACTAACCTCAAACGCCGCCTTGCTTACTCGTCAATTGCTCACATGGGTTTTGTCCTCATCGGTTTAGCTTCCTACACAGAATTGGGTGTAAGTGGCGCGATGTTACAAATGGTTTCCCACGGTTTAATTGCGGCTAGCTTATTCTTCTTAACCGGTGTCACTTACGAACGTACCCACACCTTATTAATGGATAAGATGGGCGGTATCGGTAAAGTCATGCCCAAAACCTTCGCACTCTACACCGCAGGCGCAATGGCTTCTCTAGCTTTACCTGGAATGAGTGGTTTTGTGGGTGAGTTGATGGTATTCCTGGGTATCGCTTCCAGTGACGTTTACAGTTCCAGCTTTAAAGTTGTCGTAGTTCTCTTATCAGCAGTAGGCGTGATTTTAACCCCAATTTACCTACTGTCCATGCTGCGTAAAGTGTTCTACGGTGATCAAAGTGAAGAATTACATTTAGATACTGTAGTTGCTGATGTCAAACCCCGTGAGTTGTTCATCACTGCTTGCTTGATTCTTCCCATCATCGGTATCGGTTTGTATCCCAAAATGGTAACGCAGACTTACGATGTGAAGACAGTAGAAGTTGCAACCCATGCGCGTCAAGTATTACCAGTGGTAGGTGGACAACAGCCAAAGAGTTTGTACTCCCAAATTTTCACCGCACCAACTTTAGCTTCTGCTGAAGTCGAAAGTTTAGTTAATATCTCAAAGTAAGTATAAGTCTCAGCAAAGGTGCTGAAAGTAAATTCTAAATATGAGGGGAAATAGGGGTGGTTGCAAAACTACCCCTATAATTTTGACAAAATTCAGTACTGAGTGGGGAATGGGGAGTGATGAGTGGGGAGTCACTGAAATTGGAAACCCCTTTTTCAGTAGACTTCTTGCATAAATCCTTTGGTGTTGCTAAGAATACTATTTAAAAGCTCACGCAAAGGCGCAAAGGCGCAAAGAAGAACGCAGAAAGATAACTCTTGAATTTATGTATTCGGAGTGTTCAATTATTCGTGCAAGAGGTCTAGTGAAGCAAAAAGGGGTACTTCACAAGCGAGAACTCATATATATTAAGAAAGAACCACACAAGCACAACCCACTTCGGTGGGTTAAGATTTGCTGTTTTGAATTTTGAATTAATTTTAGATGGCTACAAAAATTCCCGTTACCGTCATTACAGGCTTTTTGGGTAGTGGAAAAACCAGCCTAATTCGCCACCTCCTGCAAAATAACCAAGGTCGCCGCATTGCTGTATTAGTCAATGAGTTTGGCGAACTGGGTATTGATGGCGAGTTGTTGAAATCCTGTCAAATTTGCCCTGAAGATGAAGCTGATGGGAATAATATTTTTGAATTAACGAATGGCTGTCTGTGCTGCACTGTGCAAGAGGAGTTTTATCCGACAATGCAAGAGTTAATCAAACGCCGCGACAGCATTGATTGTATTGTGATTGAAACTTCTGGGTTAGCTTTACCTAAACCTTTGGTGAAAGCTTTTCGCTGGCAAGAAATCCGCAATGCCGCCACAGTAGACGCAGTGGTGACAGTGGTAGATTGTGCGGCTGTGGCTGCTGGGACGTTCGCCAGTGATTTGGATGCGATCGCCGCCCAACGTCAAGCCGATGATAGTCTAGAACATGAAACACCATTACAAGAACTATTTGAAGACCAGTTAGCCTGTGCAGATTTGGTAGTTTTAAGCAAAACTGATTTAGTGGATGCAGACACAAAAACACAAGTTGAGTCATTAGTCAAGCAAGAATTACCACGAGTCGTGAAAATTGTGGAGAGCGATCGCGGTCAACTCGACCCATCTATATTATTAGGATGGCAAGCTGCCGTTGAAGATAATTTAGATAGTCGTCCCAGTCACCACGACACCGAAGAAGACCATGACCACGACGACGAAATCAACTCTACACACGTCATTTTAGACCGGACTTTTGACCCAGAAAAACTGCAACAACAATTAGAATCATTAGTAAATCAACAAGAAATTTACCGTATTAAAGGCTTTGTCTCCGTACCGAACAAACCCATGCGTTTAGTATTGCAAGGCGTAGGCAACCGCTTTGAAAAGTTTTATGATCGTCCTTGGCAAGCCACAGAAGCTAGACAAACCCGTTTAGTATTTATTGGGCGTGATTTAAACTCAAAAGAGATAGAATCACAATTGTTACAGGAGTCCTAAATCATTCGTGAGCAACAAGATCCCCGACTTGTTTGAGAAGTCGGGGATCTGAACACCGCGAATTCTCACGAATCAGCTAGGACGGCTATAACTGTTGAGTGTTGACGACTGCAAAAATTTTAATCAAATATATTATGGACATCACGCAATTATTCAACGTTGCTAATGTTTTCGTCTTGCCTTTTTGGGCATTAATGATTCTTCTCCCTAACTGGAAAGTCACACGGCGAGTCATGGAATCATACATTCCATTTTTACCGTTAGCTGGGGCATATTTGTATTTATTTATTACCAGTATTACCCCAGAAAATGCCCAAGCTTTATCTAATCCACAACTTGCCGATATTGCAAAATTCTTCGCAGACGAAAAAGCTGCGGCTACAGGTTGGATTCATTTTTTAGTAATGGATTTATTTGTAGGGAGATTTATCTATTGGGAAGGACAAAAAACTGGAATTTGGACAATTCACTCACTAATACTCTGTCTATTTGCAGGCCCTTTAGGAGTTCTATCCCACATTTTCACAGTTTGGATTACTAAAGTAATTTCACCCCAAACCGAATCTAAATTAAGTGCTGAGTCTTAGGTAATAAATAGGGGAGATGAGAAAATTATCTCACTCCCCTAGTCCCTTACATATCGTATAGCTTACACAGCCATTCTGTAATTCGCATCTATCCAACAGCGTGGTAAACTTTCACCGGAGGGAAAAACCAGATTGGCTTTTTTGAATGTATCAGGTTCTTGTTCCTCTTGACCTTCTTGGTCTTGACCATGAACTATTTCTAAGTTGGGATCAATTAACTCTTGGATATCAAGGACTTTGATTAAATCAGTGGTATTTTTAAGTTGTAAAAACATATCATTACCTCCTCTAATTGCTAATATATTTATGGCTGTTGATTTAGTTATTCGGAAATATTTTCAATTCAAAGCCAGCTTTTAAAGCAAGCAAATCACCCTCTGCAAATACTATTTGTTTAATCCTTGGAGAAATGCTTGCTACTTAAATTGGGTGTGCGATCGCCTGCCTATACTATAACTACATCTCGCGTTGATATCTCTCTAAAATATCTACTAAGTTAACTTGACATTGCAGAGGTAGTAAATCTATCAAAGGTAGTTCTCTTCGACCACCACCAATTTTAACTGAAATAGATTCTAATACCTGTATAACTTGGTCTTCAGTCACCGCTTTAGAGGTAATTAGAGGATATAACTGTTCAGCTACTACAGTGTGTAACTTGGCGTTAGATAAATAAAGATGCCATTTAGCAATATCTATATAAATATTGTCGCCGATTTCGGCTGCTAGGGCTTCTAGTAATTCTGTGGTATTAGTCTTAGCCATATAAATCACTCCAAATCAAAAAAGAGCGCAAAGTCTCAGACTAATTAACATTATCGCGCAATTTATCAGGCAAATACACAACCACAGGTTACAATCACCCTAGCGTTAGTGTTCCCTCTTTAGGTGGATTTGGGGGGAGTAGGAGAGTAATTCGCGATCGCCGCAATGTAAATTAGATGCACTAACAATACTACAACCCAACCTGCTGTCAATGGGGGCAACCATTCCCAATTAGCGACTGTCAAGTTATGGAAGAACCATAAACCTGAGTTAATCGTAGCAGCGACGGCTACATGAACGGCAAAGTTCATGCGATCGTCTAACTTGCGAAATTCAGGGTCATTGCGATCGGGTTTACGAGGCCAACGGGGAGGCATAAATATTTATTACGCTTTACGATTTTTAATACACTCTCACTATTTTAAGGTTTTTGGGCGTATTTGTAGCACAGCGAAAATATGATTTACAGTTGACTAGTTTAGTAGGGTGCGTCAGTATGAATAATTTCTTGGCGTGGTTAGTTTTTTCAACACTGACGCACCCTACATTTCGGGATTTTGTCTAATCTTGAAGTCTCTTAGCTATGGAACAAAGACTAAACTTTTGACTCCAAACCTTTAGTTACTGCATTAACAACTGCACTAATTTTTGCGTAATGGGAAACCCTGTTTGATTTTCAAAATGTAAAAACATGGGACTTGGATTGGCTTCGAGAAAAACATATTCGCCATTGGGTTTTAAACGCCAATCTATAGCTGTCCAGTCTAGCATTAGTGCTTTAGTAATAGCTAAACATTGTTGCTGAACTGAAGCAGGTAACTCTACAGGAATTAACTCTGCTTCCCTATCTTCTCGAAAATCTAAATGACTAGAACGGATTTCTGCGCTATAAATTGCATCACCAATTACATAAGTCCGAATATTAGTCCCAGGGATATATTCTTGGATTGTCACTGGCGCAAGGCGTAAAGCCAATTCTAATCTTTTTGGTTCTAAATGTTCTGGCGTGACGGGTTTAGTATGTGCGCCACCATAGACTGGTTTAAAGATAGCTTTTTCTAAAGAATTAGTAAATTGAATAATTTCGTCTTGGTCATTACTAATCAACGTCTTGGGAATTTTTACCCCGACATTTTTGACCATACTTAATTGTAGCGGTTTTTCTTTATGTAGTTCGTAGGCTTGCCAAGAATTCACCCAACGAGCCGGACAAGCTTGCATGAGCGATCGCAATGCACCCATCGCATCATTAGTAGCAATTCTCTGCTGATGCTCATCTGGTAATGATGGTACATTTACCCCAGAAAAAGCTCGCCAATAAACACTATATATATCCGTAATTTTTAATAACTTTCCAGAAGGTAATCTCAAACAGCCATTTGTTGTCCCTGGCTGCCAAGATAGTTTTAAATATTTGGGAAAAAGAGATGTGTCTAAATAATCGGCTGTTGCACCTGCTGCGGTAATCGCCTGATGAATAGCAACTGCATGGACATCTTGAGGTTTGCCTAAAATTAAAATATTCATTCCGGTATTACTGCCAATATAAACATAAAAAAATAGCTTATCTTTCAAGGAGATAGTAAGTAATATGTGTTACGGCTATGTCTAGATTTGCATTTATCAGCAAATGATATCTAGCCATAACACACTTGATGATATTGGTGTGTTACACGTTGTTTTAAAGCACTCTACAACTAAGGCTTAATAGTTGATTATTTTGTACAACCGCCTTCTTCACCTAAAGCTAAGGTAGTAAAATCACCCCCCTCTTCACCTAAAGCTAAAGTAGTAGCATCGCCGCCTTCTTCACCTAAAGCCAGAGTTGTGAAGATGGGTTTTAATCCACCTGTTACTTGATCAGCTTCTTCATCGGTTAGTTCTTGAGTTTCCAGATTTAAAGCTTCTAAATCTGCGATGTTTAAATCAAAAGGATGTTTCATAACTTTATTCTCCTGAGAAATCTACTAGTTAGAGGTGATTTAGTGAGGTTACTTAACCTCGTGATTGGGTAATTTTCAGTGGTAGATATAAAAGTTATGCAGCCAAATAAAGACATAAATATCACTGTTATGTCTTTATTTGAGCCTTTTTTGAAAAGTAGATGAATGAGATTGACAATCAATAAGCTATATAGTACAAAAATACTATATATTCCTGACTGCATAAACTTCTAACTCCCGCTTGTGTCAACAGGAGAGCAAATTTCATGAAGCTATCTAAAGTAGACTTGAGTAGTTTAGTTGCGATCGCACATACTGATGGACATTTACAGCTATTACTCGACCGAGGCGATGAGTTAGAGGTTATAGAAATTCCTGCACCAATTCAAGCCTTTGAAGGATTGCAAGAACTCAATGAAATCGTGGCACAAACAGCTACATTACCTTTTGAAGTAGAACCAATTGCGATGCTTCCGGTGAGTTCATCAATGGCTAGTGCTGTCGGCTATTGTAGTGATGAACAAATATTGCAAGTTGAGTTTCAAAACGGTGCAATCTATCAATATTCAGGAGTAGAACCAGAAACTTGGCAAGAATTACAATCATCCGATTCCCTTGGCAGATTTTACAACCAAGAGATTAAAGGAAAATATGATTGCGATCGCATAGATGACCTCTATGATTTAGATAAATGTTAGATCAAGTCACTATTTGCTTCCTGGATGGGAAGTACAAATTTCTGATTTGTGGTCTCCAGAATTTGATTAGTGATGACAATCACCTACATTTTTAACTAAAAAGTACAGGCGATCGCTAATTCTGCGTGTTGTAAAAATATTTTTTGATCTAACATCTCTACATCATACTGTGGTGTAGTTGCTAATAACTTCTCAATTCTATTTCTAGCCGCTACCACCACAGACTCAGCCAAGCTACCTTGATTTAACGCCTCAGCAAAATCAGCCGCAATTTGATAAGTCCGTTCCATTGATGATGAATGAATATTGCGGGACACAATAAATAAATCACATCCAGCATTAAAAGCACGCGCCACTGTTCCCTGTTGCATAAACATATCAGAAACAGCTTTCATATCTAAATCATCAGATACAACCACACCCCCAAATCCCAACTCTTCCCGCAGGATATTTTTGAGAATAGCTGCTGAGAGAGTCGCAGGCCAATCAGGGTCGATTTGCGGAAAAAGAATATGCGCCGTCATCATAATTGGGATTTGCGCCTCAATTAAAGCCTTAAACGGTATCAATTCCCGTTGACGTAAATCTTCCAAAGAGAGATTGAGAACAGGTAATTCTAGATGGGAATCTTTACTAGTGTCGCCATGTCCCGGAAAATGCTTGGCAGAACCGACAATGCCCGATGCTTTGAGTCCTTGATAATATTCACAGACAGCTTCAGCCGTAGTTGCGGGAGTGTTATTAAAGGCGCGAAATCCAATCACCGGATTTTGGGGATTAGAATAAATATCCGCCACAGGAGACCAAGATAAATTAATTCCCAAAGATTTTAATTCAATGCCTGTAGCCTTAGCTACTTCTTGAGAGTGCGATCGCAACAACACCGCATGGGGAAATCTGGTGATTGGTAAAGGTGTCCGCACAACTCGCCCACCCTCATGATCCAATGTAAAAAACATCAAATCACGTTCAGTATATTCCCTAATTTGCTGGTGCAACTCCCGAAAACTTTGCAGCCACACATCATAGGGGACACCATCTCGGAAGTTTTTCGCAAAGAATATCACCCCCACAGGCTTTAGTTCACTGAGAGCGCGCTTATCCTCATCACTTAAAGTAGTACCAGAAACACCAACAATCAGGTGATGTCCAAAACTCGCTAGCTGTTGAGAAGCTGACATAATCATTTACCCACAACCATTTCAGGCCTGATCCTACACCCTCATACCAATTCAAAATTCAAAATTCAAAATTCAAAATTCAGACAACCCAATCTCCAGTCCCCAATCCCCAGTACCCAACACCCAATCTCTTTTTTCTGCCAAATGTAACAGATTGCAACGTATAATGAGAACGACAAAACAATTAAGAAATATTGAAAAACAGTAGGTTTAAATGCGAGTAGCGATCGCGGGTGCTGGTTTAGCAGGACTTTCCTGCGCGAAATATCTCACAGACGCAGGTCACACTCCCATTGTCTTGGAAAGCCGGGACGTATTGGGTGGTCTTGTCGCGGCGTGGAAAGACTCAGACGGCGACTGGTATGAAACTGGATTACACGCCTTCTTCGGTGCATACCCCAATATGCTCCAGTTACTTAAGGAGTTAGGTATTGAAGACCGACTCCAATGGAAAGAACATACACTGATTTTTAACCAACCAGATAAGCCAGGAACATACTCCCGGTTTGATGTTCCCGATATTCCCTCCCCCTTCAACGTCATTGCGTCCATTCTCCGCAACAACGATATGTTGACCTGGGGACAAAAACTGCGCTTCGCCGTCGGCTTAACTCCAGCCGTGGTCAGAGGTCAAAAGTATGTAGAGGAGATGGACAAGTACAGTTTCAAAGAATGGTTAGAAAGACAGGGAATTGATGAGCGAGTTTCCACCGATGTGTTTATCGCCGCATCGAAAGCACTCACCTTTATCAATCCTGAAGAAGTTTCTGCCACCATCCTCTTAACTGCGCTCAATCGCTTTCTACAAGAAAGATACGGCTCGAAAATAGCATTTTTGGATGGTTCACCCACAGAAAGGCTATGCGCTCCCATCGTAGACCATATCACCGCAGGCGGCGGGGAAGTGCGTCTCAATGCACCACTCAAAGAAATTGTTCTCAATGAAGATGGGAGTGTTAAGCACTTCGTGATTCGGGGAATCAATGGTGCAGCTGATTATATAGAAACCGCCGATTGCTACGTTGTCGCCACATCAGTAGATGTCGCCAAAGTGATATTACCCAAACCTTGGCAGCAAATGGAGTATTTCCAGAAGCTAGAAGGTTTAGAAGGAGTGCCGGTAATTAACTTGCACTTATGGTTTGACCGAAAATTAACAGATATCGATCAGTTATTATTTTCGCGATCGCCCCTCCTCAGCGTTTATGCTGATATGAGTAACACTTGTCGCGAATATGCTAATCCTGATCGCTCCATGCTGGAATTAGTTCTAGCACCGGCTAAAGATTGGATTAGTAAATCCGATGAGGAAATAGTTGCTGCCACAATTGCAGAACTAGAAAAACTCTTCCCCAATCATTTTGGAGGAGAAAACCCAGCCAAGTTGCTGAAATCTCATGTAGTGAAAACGCCGCGTTCAGTTTACAAAGCGACCCCTGGTCGTCAACAGTACCGTCCCTCCCAAAAAACTCCTATCGCTAACTTCTTTTTAGCAGGGAGTTACACCATGCAACGCTACTTAGGCAGTATGGAAGGAGCTGTACTTTCTGGTAAGCTAACAGCGCAGGCGATCTGCGAATCACTGCCAGTGGCTAATGCCTCTAACCTGCAAACGCTAACCCGACCGCCTGCAACGAATGCTGCAACTGCCTGATTCCCCCCCGCGCATGAAAACGCTGGTCTCTGTAGACGAGTCCTACAAAATTTGTCGGCATCTCACAGCCAAGTACGCCAAAACCTTCTACTTGGGTACTTTGTTGATGAGTCCGGCAAAACGTCAAGCTATCTGGGCAATTTATGCTTGGTGCCGTCGTACCGATGAACTAGTAGACGGCCCCGGTGCTGCCATTACGACACCAGAAACTTTAGACCTCTGGGAGCAACATTTAGAGTCTATTTTTGCGGGTATTCCCGTAGAAAACTATGATGTTGCCTTGGTCGATACCCTGCAACGTTTTGACATAGACATTCAGCCCTTTCGGGATATGATTGCTGGTCAGCGTATGGACTTATACCGTAGTCGTTATGAAACCTTTGAGGACTTATACCTCTACTGTTATCGCGTTGCTGGCACAGTCGGCTTGATGTCAACCGCCGTTATGGAAGTAGACAACACCGCAAATACAGCTCCGTGGTCTCAGCGTAAACCACTTTATATTCCCACAGAAGAAGCGATCGCCCTGGGAATTGCCAACCAACTCACAAACATATTGCGGGATGTCGGCGAAGATGCCAGGCGAGGACGCATCTATCTTCCCTTAGAAGACCTAGCCAGATTCAACTACACCGAACAAGACTTCTTTAACTGTGTAGTTGATGACCGTTGGCGGGCGTTGATGCGCTTCCAAATCGAACGGGCGCGACAGTTCTACACCAAAGCCGAACAGGGCATCGCCCACCTAGCCCCGGATGCACGCTGGCCTGTATGGGCAGCCTCCATGCTCTACGGGCAAATCTTAGATGTCATCGAACGCAACGATTACAACGTCTTCAATCAGCGTGCCTACGTCCCGCAATTGCAAAAGTTATGCACCCTACCCATAGCTTGGATGCGATCGCAAGTCCTATAAGTCTAGTCAATAGTCCAAAGTCCATAGTCCATAGTTAAAAGCAATGACTATTGACTCTTGACTAATGACTATTGACTCTTGACTAATAACTATTGACTTTCCCAAAAATCACTGCTAACATTATATTTCGTGACCGTGGAGAGGTGGCTGAGTGGTCGAAAGCGGCAGATTGCTAATCTGTTGATGGACTCGTAAGACCCATCCGAGGGTTCGAATCCCTCCCTCTCCGTTTTGGAGACAAAAAAGTAACACATAACTGACTGTGTTGCAAAAAAATACAAAAGTCGTAGCAATCACTATATGTATCCAAAGGTAGATGCTATCATTTAACCTTTGGAGACTTGATATAAGATTGAACTAAGTAAAAACATCTAGTTTGCATCTTGCTTTCAAGCTCCCACAGCATAGAGGAGTGAAAGTAATTATGGTCAAAATTAGTGCTGCCCTTGCCCTGGGCTTAACTACCCTAGCCACTGGGTTCTTGATGGCGGCTTGTACAACCACCAATACTACTGATGGTGGAAACACCAACAGTACGACTAGTCCCACAAGCAGCAATACCACAGGATTAAAAATAGGTTCATTACTACCAACAACAGGGGATTTAGCATCAATTGGTCAGCAAATGGCTGCTGCTGTGCCTCTGCTAGTAGACACAGTTAACGCTTGTGGAGGTGTGAATGGTCAACCAGTCACATTGGTAGCAGTAGACGACCAAACCGACCCCAAAGCAGGCGCAGCCGGGATGACCAAACTAGCAACTGTAGATAAAGTTGCTGGTGTAGTTGGTTCGTTTGCTAGCAGTGTATCTACTGCGGCGGTGTCCATTGCTGCCCAAAATAACGTCATGCTGATTTCCCCTGGTAGCACTAGCCCCAAATTCACCGAATTGGCGCAAAAAGGCAATTTCAAAGGCTTTTGGGCGCGGACAGTTCCCCCCGATAGTTATCAAGGGCCAGCCTTAGCAGAACTCGCCATTAAAAAAGGTTATAAACGAGTTTCTACAGTAGTGATTAACAACGACTACGGAGTCGGTTTTGAAAAAGCCTTTGTTCAAGCTTTTGAAAAATTGGGTGGAACAGTCGTTAACAAAAGTAACCCTGTCCGTTATGACCCCAAAGCCACTACCTTTGAAACTGAAGCTACTGCGGCTTTTGCAGGGAAACCAGATGCTGTATTGGGTGTTTTTTACGTAGAGACAGGCAGTCTATTATTAAAATCAGCTTATCAGCAAGGTTTAACCAACGGCGTGCAAATCATGCTCACAGACGGCATGAAATCAGATGAATTTCCCGCACAAGTAGGTAAAGCCGCAGATGGTAAGTTCATCGTCTCTGGAGTCATCGGGACTGTCCCTGGTTCCGATGGTAAAGCCTTAGAAGCCTTCACAAAACTCTGGCAATCTAAAAAAGGTGGTTCACCAGGAGAATTTGCCCCCCAAGCCTGGGATGCAGCAGCCTTACTGGTATTGGCAGCCCAAGCCGCGAAAGATAATACAGGTGTTGGCGTTTCCAGTAAAATTAGAGAAGTATCTAATGCACCTGGTGTAGAAGTAACTGATGTTTGCGAAGGTTTGAAGTTACTCAAAGAAGGCAAAGATATTAACTATCAAGGTGCTAGCGGGAATGTGGATGTTGATGCTAACGGTGATGTCGTCGGTGTTTACGATGTCTGGACAGTACAGGACGATGGCAAATTGAAAGTAATTGATAAAGTAACTCCCAAGCAGTAGGGAGTGGTGAGTAATGAGTAATGAGTAATGAGTAATGAGTAATGAGTAATGAGTAATGAGTAATGAGTAATGAGTAATGAGTAATGAGTAATGAGTGTATCACTGAGCATCTTGCTTTACTTTATTCATAACTCGGTGCCGAGTAACCTAAAAATACTCAGCACGGGCTAAACGCCCCGCTTCCGCTAACAGCACTCACTACTCAGCACTCAGCACGGGCTAAACGCCCCGCTTCCGCTAACAGCACTCACTACTCAGCACTAAACTTAGAAGCCGGAGAAATTGTAGCCTACACCCAATAACAACCCGACATCTGTTTTATCGAAAAATCCAGCATTGATGGCAGCTGTGGCAGTAAATTGAGAATTGAGAGGGACATCAAGACCACCAGATACCAAAAATGCAGCTTGGGAATCATCACCAGTTTTAATTGCTGCACCTACACCTACATAGGGTGCGATCGCTAGTGGTTCATCAAATGGATCTACCTGTCTAAAGTTAAAATCGTAGGTGACAGGGATCAGAATCGTGGTGTTATCACCAAATACAGCTGAGGGTCTAATAGAAAAAGTGTTAGTAAATCCAATCTTGCTGATAGCGGCAAAATTCCCATCTCCCAAGGATGAATCACCACCACCAATACCAATATTGCCAGCCACACCAACGTAGCTACTACCGCCACGGGTACGTCTACCAACATTAATATCTGACTGTGCCACTGTGTTGGGAGTAGGTGCAACAGCAGGAGCGGATGTTGCGGCTTCAGGTAAAACCAGAGTTGCTGATGTCGTTGCTACTGTTCCTGGTACGGGTGTAACTGTCCGACTGTCAGCGTTAACAGTTGTCGCACTGGAAAAAGAGAAGTTTTGTGCTTCCACTTCTGGTTCAGCACCTGATGTTGCGGGAGGCATAGCATCGCTGTTTGCCTCAACGGGAGGTACTGTTTGAGCGTGAGCAGATAAGCCAGTCCCAGCAACAGCCACAGCCGCTAAACTAGATAAGCAATAAATACCTTTACGAACAAAAATATTCTTCACATTCACTCCTAACAAGATGTTGCCACAATCAATAAAATGCCAAATTTGTGTGTTTGGGGCAATATCCAAACTTTAGCACCAGGAAATCCCCTCTTACATCCTGAGATAGACATAAATCTTGAGTGTCTATTTTGCTGGGATTCAACAGTTAAATAACTAGATGTTTGCAGTCTTCATCCCACTTGTTCTAAATACTGGTTAATATCTTCTATCACCCTGACTAGTTCAGCTTCCGTAGTCAAACGAATATTGATATCCCGTACAGTCAGTAAGACTTTAGCCGCAAAGGGTGTAGGCCAGATGTTGGGATTACAGAAAATTTCTAAAAATATCTCCCCTGTATAACGATATTCCAAGGGTGGTTGGGGAGTAACTTTAGTACCAGAGTTGGGTTTAGCTGCAACAGTTTTTAGACGTTCCATCAATTGATCAATTGCAGCCTTTAATTCTGTGGCTGCTTGGGGGGAAAAACTAAAGCTAACAGAACCCTCAACTAAATTTAATGTTAGAGGAGTAGAAGACATAAGCTCTTTATAAAAATTGATGGATGATTACTTGATCTTACAGGAGTCAACCTGACACAAAAAGCATGAGTAATAAAAACTACTCATGCTAAAAACAGTTGACATCTATGTCTCTCCCTAAAAACGCACAACCAACAAAAACCGTTTTTTATTTCTTGTATATAGTGGTTTGCTGGCGATCGCGCTTGATTAAAATCGTATAGGAGAGAGTAAAACTATATTGCCTGGTAAATTTTGACTGGATCAACCACCTGCAACGGCTGGGACAATACTCACTTCATCCCCGTCCTTTAACGGTGTTTTTGTCCCGTCCAAAAAGCGAATATCTTCACTATTCACATACAAATTCAAAAAACGTCGTGGCTGTCCATTGTCATCGCACAAACGCGCTTTAATACCAGGAAAACTTTTCTCTAAAGAATCCAAAAGTTCAGCAATATTGCTACCACTAGATTCTAAAGCAGCTTGATTGTTAGTGAAATTTTGCAAAGCGGTAGGGACTAAAACTTTTACAGCCATAGTGAATTAATACTTCAGTTGTGAATTGATAAATTTGGGGATTGGGGATTGGGGACTGGGGACTCGGAAAGTAGGTGAAGAAACAATTCTCTCAGCACCGGCTAAACGCCGCGCTTCCGCTAACAGCACTCACCACTCACCACTCTCCACCCAGCACTGATTAAACCAGAACTTGCTGCCATTCCAAGCGGTCTAAAGTCCGAGAACGCTCTAAAGCACGTTCAAAGCTATCGAGTTTAGCATCAATTGTCAACGGTTCGCCAATATAGCCTTGTACAGCTTCTTGGGTTTTTAAACCATTGCCAGTGATGTAAACCACAGTAGTTTCATCTGGATCAATCTTGCCAGATTCCACTAATTTTTTCAGCACAGCCACAGTTGTTCCGCCTGCTGTTTCAGTGAAAATGCCTTCAGTTTCTGCCAACAACTTGATGCCTTCAATAATTTCGGCATCTGTAACAGATTCAATATTACCGCCAGTCTTTTTGGCAATATCGACAGCATACACACCATCTGCTGGGTTGCCGATCGCAATTGATTTAGCAATTGTATTGGGTTTCACTGGTTTAATAAAGTCGCGGTCTTCTTTAAAGGCTTGCGCGATGGGTGAACAACCTTCAGCTTGCGCGCCACTAAACCGCACTGACTTCCCTTCTACTAAACCCACTTCCACAAATTCTTGGAAGCCTTTATAAATTTTTGTAAATAGTGAACCAGAAGCTAAGGGTGCAACTACGTGATCCGGTAATTCCCAGCCTAATTGTTCTGCAACTTCATAACCCAAAGTCTTAGAACCTTCCGAATAGTAGGGACGCAAGTTAATATTGACAAATCCCCATCCATGTGTATTTGCGACTTCTGAGCAGAGACGATTGACTTGATCGTAGTTACCTTTCACAGCCATGAGGGTAGGACTGTAGATTAAGCTACCCAAAACTTTACCAGCTTCTAAATCTGCGGGGATGAATACACAACAGTCTAAACCGGCATGGGCTGCGATCGCAGCTGTGGAGTTAGCCAAGTTACCGGTACTAGCACAAGACACAGTAGTAAAACCCAATTCTCTCGCGCGGGAAAGAGCAACGGACACCACTCGATCCTTAAAGCTCAAGGTGGGCATATTTACTGCATCGTTCTTTATATATAGTTTATTTAGACCCAGGCGGCGTGCTAAACGATGGGAACGTACCAGGGGAGTCATACCTGTTCCCACATCAATGACATTCTCAGTTGCGACAGGGAGAAAAGGACGATAACGCCAAATAGAATTCGGGCCGGCTTGAATTTTTTCGCGGGTTACAGACAGACGCAGAGCATTGTAATCATACTTAACTTCCAACGGGCCAAAACAGAACTCACATACATGAATGGCTTTGAGTTCATATTCCGCGCCACATTCTTTACATTTCAAAGCACTGAAAGCGGCGTTGGAAGTTTGATTTGGTGTGGATATTGCCTGTGTCATAGTAACTATCTTTCCCTGTCTATCCGTCAACTGTGGCTGCATACTATCACGAGTAAAAATACCAGTCAAACATACCCGACTATTTTTATCGGATATATTTACCCATCAAAAAACTTGCCATCCAAAATTATTCTCGATGAGCATTAACCACAAGATTACTGAAGCCAATAAAATACTACGGTCATAATCACAACATTTAGTATTTTTTGCCTAAGTGATAAGACGCAGTTATTTTGAGCCTAAAGTTTTTAAATACTAGTGTTTCAACTGTTTTTCAATTAGATACGCTCGATCTAATGTTGTAATTATTACGATATCCCTTTGTGTCAATCAGTCAACGCTATATCCAATAAATCGAACTCTAGCAGGATGCAGAAATCCCATCAAAAAAGGATTTCTGAGCAGGACTCGAAATTCAGTTTCTCTCTCTTGTCCTAATTAAAGCTGCTAAAGGTAGATCAAAAACTACCAACTATATACAAACATAGTAGGTAAAGCACCTGTGTCAATATCCAGACTAGTAACTTTTAAGTGATTTTTATTATTTTGAAGTCATTTAACGAGGAACGTCTTCCAGGCAGCGTTCACTACGTGTAATTCATTTTCTCCACCCTTGACTCAACGTGAAGTTAGTCAAGTTCTATTCTGTGCCTAATTTTCGCTGAGTTTTCCACTAATTAACTAGACCATACCAAGAAATTACACCCAATGAAATCTCTCTCTAGAATTAAAAAGACTAAAAATTATGGAATGTACCGTGCATTCATCGCCGCTTCATTCCTCATTAATGGCATCTTTCCATTTGTTGCACCTGTATTGGCTGAAGGAACTGCGGGTGGTCAATCTATCAGTAACACCGCAACAGCCACCTACGAAGACCCTAATAATCCCAACACACCGATAAACAGCACATCCAACACAGTCACCGTCACTGTAGCAGAAGTGGCTGGTATCACTGTTACCGCTTCTGGGATTACCAATCAAACTAGCCCTGGTAGCCAAGTCGCGCCTGGAAATGTCTTAGTTTATACTTATACTATTACTAACATTGGTAACGACCCGACTAAATTCCGTATTCCTAACCAAGCTACATCCAACGGGCCAGGCACAGTTGCTGGTATTTTACCTAACGATAAAAATGGTCAGCCACCAGCCAGTGGACAACTGCAATACAGTACCGATGGTGGTGCAACTTGGACAAACGTAAATGCTGGTGGTATTGATTCCCCTTCCGTTCCCGTCGGTGGAACAGTATTAGTCCGCGTGCCAGTAACCATAGCTGGTGCGGCACAAAACGGTGATGTAGTTAGCATTACTCTCGGTAACACCCAAGGCGATGCTCAAAACGTACTAAGAGTAGCTGATGGTGGTGACGTTTATACTGTGGATAATGCTGATGGCACCGTGACTGGTGAAGTCCCTGGTGCACCAGTGAATGGAGTACGTGAAGCTAGTATCACCCAAAAGGCGACGATTGGTGGTACCACTAACACAGTGGCTCTAGCTACAGTCCTCAAAGTTCGCACAGGTTACGATGCAGGTAGCACCTCAACTCTGAGTGACGATGTATTAACATATGGCTTGAGTTTGCGGGTGGAGAGCAGTGACGTAACACAGAATGGCTATATACCAGCAGCTTTGGCAGGTACTAGCATTATTGTAGATGGCAACCCAACGACAAGGATCTTAGTATCTGATGCCCTACCAGCTAACACTACTCTGAATGCTATACCAACACCACCTCCAGGATGGAGAGTCGTTTACTCTACTAATGATCCCGCAATTAGCCCCATACTAGCGACTCAAGCAAGTTGGCAAACTCTTTCTCCACTTAATCCTCCACCACTGAATACAATTAAGCGCATCGGTTTCATTAATGATCCGAGCATTATCACTTCCATTGCGACGGGAACAACTGTCACCGGCTTTAACGTACAAATCAAGACTACTAATATCTCAGGCCAAACAGCTACCATCAATAACGTTGCTCAAGCATTTGGTAGAACAGCTGGAGACCCCAACAGCCCCCTGATTGTTGACAGTTCAGGTGACCAAAACCCCAGTAACTACAACTCTACTACTAAAACTATTACTTCTACCCCAGATATTGGTTACTATCCCAATGCTGGCACAAATCCCATAGATACGGCCAATAATAACCAAGCTACGGCATCTACAACAGGCGCACTCAACCAATTCACCATTTCTACCCCTTCACCCTACTCAGTGTTGAACGGTCCACAGGGTGCGCCAGATGCTACCGGGCCAGATGGAACAACAGCTACTGACTTCACTAACAAGTCTTCCTTTGTACCTCCTAACACATCACCTGGTAGTTCCTTAGATCCTCAATCCGTTGGTTTTACCAACACAATTAGGAATAATGGAACTCTGCCTAGTGATATAGTCGTAACCCCAACAGCACCTAGTAATCCTACGGATTTACCAGATAATACAAAAGTGACTGTAAGTTATCAAAATCAAAGCGCGGTTTATAACTATAGCGGCGGTACATTTACTCTGACATCTGGTACTCCGGTGAAAATTACTGCTGTGCCTGCTGGTGCTAATGCTACCTACGGTGTGGAAGTGGATTTACCACCAGGAACTCCCCTATCAACTGATACAAACATTCAACGTGGTTTCCCCGTTAGAGTCACTGCTACATTAGTTGATGCCAGTAATAATCCCAGATTAGATGCTTCCAGCAACCCAATCCGCAACATTACTATTAATCGCGTTTACACTGGCTTCTTACAACTATTGAAGAAGTCACAAATCTTAAAAGGTACTGGACCAGATGTTCAGGGAAGTGATGGCACATTAAGCACTGATCCTAAGAAACCGGCTCCTGGCAATATTATTCAGTACGTCATTGAATACAAGAACATTTCTGAACCACAATCTGGGACAGGAAATGTGATTTTAGAAGCCGATAAAGTAGTGATTACTGAAGACGGAACCACAGGAGGCAATAACTGGGCTTTAGACAACGATAATAACTTGCAAATTGACACGAGCAATATTATTGGTTCAGCTAAAGATTCTGGGGCAGCAACTATCATCTTCTATAATGGCAGCAACACTCCAGGTAGTGATCAAACTGGTACTACTGCAACTACTGATGTGACTAAGTATGTAAATACTGTAACTGGAAAAGTAACACCAGGTGTGACTAGAACCTTTAGCTTCCAACGGAAAGTGAACTAATTAAGAACTAAGGAACAAGTGCAAGGTGTATAAGATGTATTGCATCAAGTTAGATGTATCATTCTTAACTCTATTCACTTGTTTCCTTCGTCTTGTATTTGGTAGTGTCAATTCTTATGAGGTGATAAAAATGAAGCATTTTTTGGCTGCGGGAATGGGAGCAGCTTTAATTGTTGTTACAGTACCTTTTGTTTCTTCAGCGCATAGCTGGCACTTGAGTAGTGCTGTTGCTCAAAATCCTCAAGTTCAGCAGGCTTTACAGTTAGTTTTGGCAGCAGAAAAGCAAGTGGTAACTAAGGATCAACAGGGTAAGCAAAAAGTATCTTGGCAGGCTTTAACGGGAGCAATTAAAGTCATGCCAGGAGATGTGCTTAAGTATACATTGAGTGGGGAAAATAGAAGCGATCGCCCAATCAAAAATCTAACTCTCAATCAACCCATCCCCAGAGGTATGGTGTATGTGCAGAACTCTGCCAAAACTCTCAGAGAAGATGCCAAAATCACTTACAGCATAGATAGTGGACTTAGCTTTGTAGACAACCCCACAATTAAAGTGACTCTCGCTGACGGCAAAGTTGAAACCAAACCTGCACCCGCAACTGCTTACACTCACATTCGAGTGCAACTTCCCTCCGTAGCAGCAAAAACTACAGTTAAGCTAACTTATCAAACTCAGGTACGTTAACTGACTGTTTTCACCCAGTTTTTGGGCAATATTTATTTATTAGTCAGCCGTTGTTTTATGTTCAGTTTGACAACATCGGTTGACTACATAATTACTAATTGAGTATTAATTGAAACTTACTGCTTTTGAATGACAATCTTGTCACTTATAAATAAATGTATTTAATAACAAATATTATGGCGTTTATGAGGAGATAAATCTAGTGAGTCGTCCTCTTAAAAAACAGAGAAGCTTAGACATTAACTGGGGCAAACGGTTAACACCAATACTTTGTTTACTTGGCTTTTTACATACTACCGCACCAATAACAGCGATCGCACAAGAAACTCGTGTAGTTAATATTGTTAACCAAGCTACTTATACTTATACATATGAATATCAAGGGAAAAGTATTTTATACCAAGGAAGTAGTAGTCAACTTGGTGTAAGTTCTACACCCTTAGTTGACCCATTGGGAAGAATTTTAGGCTGTGCAGGTGCGCTTTTACCAGACTACACAGGTTTTTCTGTGGGTGTGTATGAACCTAATCCCAGCGACCCGACAGGAACAGAATTAGGGCAGTTAGTGGCTCTAACGCCTACAGAACTACCTGATCTTCCTAATAATAATATTCCTGGTGGTAAATCACCAAATACTCAAAATGTCAATCCTTATGCGATTACAAATGACCCAGCTGGTGTCTATAACTTCTTACTTGACCCCAATAAAGGTCAAACAGATCCAGGAAAAATATATATTTTTGTAGTGAATCCACCTGCTAATTCGGACTATCGACAACGTCGGATTAAAATTGAAATTCTCAACAGCACAGGTTCAGAAAATGATAATGTTGTGCGATATGTCGCTACTTCTTTAGATGGTCAACCCATTAGTCTGACTGGGGAAACTAGAGTAGAAAGCACAGTAGTTTTAGTTCCAAATGCAGAAGTTGTAGGGCTAGACCTATTAGCCTTTGAATTTACGACTAATATGTGTCAAGCCAGTCAGATGCAGATTGTCAAAACAGGCGATCGCTCGGCGGCTGAACCAGGAGATACTGTAATTTATCGTCTATCAGTCCGTAACTTATCAGACGCAGCTTTAAATAATGTTGTTGTTACCGATAACTTACCTTTAGGATTTAACTTTTTATCTAAAGCTGTCAGGGGAGAAATTGATGGTCAGTTAGTCCCCATTACCGCTACCCGTAACGGTAACACAGTAACCTTAAGTACAGATGCCAATATTCCGGTTAAAAAAGTATTAAATATTGCCTACGCTGCTCAATTAACAACGGACTCTCTACGTGGTACAGGTAGAAATAGTGCGATTGTTAATGCTTTACGTGCAGACAATCGTTTTAGTATCAAAGACGGGCCAGCAACACATAAATTAACCATACGTCCAGGTATAGTTTCTGACTGCGGTACAATCATTGGGCGAGTGTTTATAGACAAAAACTTTGATGGGGAACAACAACCAGGAGAACCAGGAGTTCCCAACGCAGTAATTTTCCTACAAGATGGCAACCGGATAACTACAGATCCGAATGGGTTATTCTCAGTAGCTAATGTCTTACCAGGAAGTCACGCTGGAGTATTAGACCTGAGTAGCGTTCCTGGCTACAAATTAGCCCCCAACAAGAAATTCCGCGAACGTAACAGCCAATCTCGTCTAGTGCGCTTAGAACCAGGCGGACTAGTGAGAATGAATTTTGCAGTCACTCCTATCTCAGAGGAGGTAGTTAAACCATGAAACCTGTAACTAATTTCCATTTGAGGTTAATGGGAGTGATGGTAGGGGCTATTAGCTGTGTATTGTACCCAGCGATCGCTCATGCTGAAAGTATCGAACAGTCACAGTTAGAAAACCCTTCTTCAAATACTCCTTCTTCAGATGAAGAAGTGTTTAATATTCCTTCTTCTATAGAAGATAAAGAGGTTGAAAAATTAGGTCAAACTACTGAAACTACTAATGAAGTTCCAGAAGTACAGAACGAAACGTCTATAACTCAGACAGAAAGTTCAGAGTCTTCTCCAACAGCAATTACACCATTTGAACCATCAAAAGAGGTTGTAATTCCCCAAGCCTTAAGTAAACTCACAGAACCAGCCCCCACTACACCAAAAGAAATTCCCACCTTTACGCCCGCAGCAAATACACCCTTACCCCGAAATTTACGTAAGTTAATCGCAGCAGAATCAGACGAAAATAACCCAGTCCCCAATCCCCAATCCCCACCAACCGTAAAGATTCTCACTCCCACCCCTAACAGTGTTGTCGATATACCAGCCACTGCGGTGACAGTACAGTTTCCTGTAGGTAGTCAAGTAGAATTACGCGTGAATGGCGTACTAGTAGATGTTTCCTTAATAGGACGTACAGAAACCGATGCGGACACTAATTTAGTCACGCAGACATGGTATGGCGTTCCCTTAAAAGACGGTGAGAATAGTATTTCTGCACAGATTATCGGTAGTGCTGAACCACCGATGACAACAAATGTAGTAGTACGAGGAACAGCCAGCAAACTCTCAATCGAGACTGTGGAGGCTCGTATCCCTGCTGATGGACGTTCCACAGCGACGATTAAAGGGCAACTGCTAGATATTAATGGGAATCGTTCTAATGAAGATAATGTTGTTACTATTATTTCCACAGCAGGAGAGCTAATAGGAGAAGATTTCAAACCAGAACAACCAGGATTTCAGGTAGAGGTAAAAAAAGGCGAATTTACTGCCACTTTACGTTCAGATATCAAAGCCCAAACTGTCAGGATTCGTGCTTTAGTCAATAACTTAGAAGCCTTTACCCAACTGCAATTTGAAACAGCACTGCGTCCTAGCTTGGTGACTGGGGTGATAGATTTGCGCTTGGGTGCAAGAGGCACAGACTATTACAGTAGTTTTCGGGATTTTATCCCCCCCAATCGGGATAACAAGACGCAATTAGATTTTCACTCGGCTATCTTTGCGACGGGGACTTTTGGCGAATGGTTGTTTACTGGTGCATACAATAGTTCTCGTTCTCTCAACGAAGATTGCAACTGTGATAATCGCCTGTTTCGGAACTATCAATTCAGTGAACAAAATTATCCCGTTTACGGCGATAGTTCTAAAGTTGAAGCAGTTACCCCTTCGATTGATAGCCTCTATCTACGTTTTGAGCGTTCTAGTAGTCTTCCTGGGGTGTCTCCCGATTATGCAATGTGGGGGGATTACAACACAGAAGAATTTGCTCGTTCTTCCCAGCAGTTTACCGCCGTAACTCGTCAACTGCACGGATTTAAAGCTAACTACAACTTAGGAAATCTCCAAATTACGGGCTTTTACGGTAATAATCTCCAGGCTTTTCAACGAGATACTATTGCACCAGACGGAACTAGTGGCTATTATTTCCTTTCCCGACGGATTTTAGTTCCTGGTAGTGAAAATGTCTTCATTGAATTAGAGGAATTGAATCGTCCTGGTACGGTATTAGAACGCAAACAGTTAAGTAGAGGCCCCGATTATGAAATTGATTACGATCGCGGTACTTTATTATTCCGCGAACCTGTTTTGCGTACTGATATTGATAGCAATGGACAAGTTTTGGTACGACGCATTGTTGTTAGCTATCAATACGATGGTGATAACTCTGATAGCAATATCTATGCAGGTCGTTTGCAATATAACTTTTCCAGCATCCTTAATCAAGAGAGTTGGTTAGGTGCGACTTACCTGAGAGAAAACCAAGGAGTCCGCGCCTTTGAACTTTATGGTGCAGATGCGATGATCTCTCTAGGTTCGCAAGGTAAGTTAATTGCCGAATATGCCCATTCCACCAATGATTCTGATATTATGGGCAATATAAGTGGGGAAGCTTACCGTTTAGAAGCCCAAGGGGAGATTTTCAAAGGTATACAAGGCCGTGCTTATTATCGCTACGCTGATACAGGTTTTGCGAATAATGCCACAGTTAGCTTTGTTCCTGGTCAAACTCGCTATGGTGGACAGTTAACAGGGAAAGTTTCCCCAACTACAAATATTCGCCTGCAATATGACCACGAAGATAATTTTGGTATTGCGCCCCAACCTCTAGATACGTTTGAAGAATTATTTTCCCCACAATCGCAAGCTACACCAGGTACTCAAGTAGATAATTCTCTCACCACCATTTTGGCGGGTATTCAACAGAGATTAGGAAAAGCTACTGTAAATGTCGATTGGATTCACCGCGATCGCCAAGATAGAATGGCGACTACTAACGCTAATACGACATCCGAGCAGTTGCGGAGTCGTTTGACCTATCCTTTAACCCATAACCTCACCTTCCAATTCCAAAATGAGATGACGTTATCATCTGACAAAGATAGCGTGTATCCAGACAGAACTATTTTGGGGCTAAATTGGGCGGTTGTTCCTGGTGTGAATATTAGCCTTGCCCAACAATATTACAGTGGTGGTCAAAATGCCGGTAACTCAATTACTAGCTTAAATATCAACGGCGAACATAAACTTGGTACTGATACAACCTTAACAGCACGTTATTCCATTCTCGGTGGAGCTAACGAACTGACAACCCAAGGTGCTATAGGTCTGAATAACCGTTGGATGATTGCACGTGGTTTGCGGCTGAATCTCGCTTATGAACACATTTTTGGTAGCTTCTTCAACCGTACCGCCGCAGGTCAACAATTTGCCCAACCTTTCGCCTTTGGACAAAGTGCTTCTAGCATTGGTTTTAATGGTGGTGATAGTTACAGTGTCGGCTTGGAATATTCTGATAATCCTGACTTTCAAGCTAGCGCGCGTTATGAATATCGCACTTCTTCCGGTGGTTCTAACACTGTAATTTCCGCCGCCGCCGTGGGGAAAATATCTCCTACACTCACAGGTTTATTCCGCTATCAACAAGCCAATTCTGCCAATCAAAAACTTATAGGACTGGGTGATACAGTCAACTTAAAACTGGGTTTGGCTTACCGCGACCCCAAAAATGATAAATTTAACGCCTTGTTGCGTTATGAATATCGACAAAATCCCGCAACTATTCCCGACACAATTCTATTAGGTAGTGGTACAGGTTCTCAAGACCATACCTTTGCACTAGAGGCTATTTATGCTCCTAATTGGCAATGGGAATTTTACGGTAAGTATGCTTTGCGAAACAGCACTTCCTACTTAGCTAATGATTTAGTCGGTACAACTACGGTCAATCTCGGACAATTGCGTGCTACTTATCGCCTGGGCTATACCTGGGATTTGGTGGGTGAGGCGCGTGTAATTGGGCAATCTAACTATACAGAAACGGGTTTTGTAGTGGAGGCTGGTTATTATTTAAGTCCTAATTTGCGGCTAGCAGCTGGTTATGCGTTTGGTAAAGTCGATGACCGTGATTTTTCAGGTACGCGTTCCGCCGGTGGTGCTTATTTGGGTTTGACGCTAAAACTGAATGAATTATTCGATGGATTTGGCTTACAAAAACCTATAACAGCAGCAACAAAATAATAAGCCAAGATTATATTTTTATTTTGGTTATAGCCAACAACAATTAACAATTAAAAGCTATAAAATTATGAATCGCAGCCCAACTAATCAGCAAAAACGCAAAAAAATACAAAATATCAAATCTTTTACTACCAGTGCGGCTCTTTGTGTAGGTATTTTAGGTATTAGTATCCAAACCGTCCAAGCCGAAGGCAGCCGCAGTTTATATCCTGCTTCTTCCCCTGGAACTGCATCTCGAGCTAACTTAGAATGGCGGACAGAACAGACAGGTAACTTAATCACAAGAAGAACATTATTAAAAGTTTATGCTCAAGCAGGTGAATACATCCTACTAGGTTCTAGTGCTGTGGGTGTCACTCGCACTGTTTTGGGTGTCACAACTACTGGCGATATCTATGTTTACGACCCTGGATTAGTCAAAGGTCAGATAGGTAGTGAAACTTTTCCTAATTCACCGAGTTTTCAATGCACTTCTCAAACTGGAAAAGGAAAGATCACTAGCAGAACCCAAGAATTAGCTGGTCCGAAAAGCATCGATGGCACAGGTAATACTAACGGGTATACGCCTTGTTACTATCAAGCCCCCTCTACTGGCATTTATGATGTTGTCATCTTTGGCCCAGCAGGATTTAATGCTAGTGGTGATGGTAGTGTCACAGCAGAGATAGGTTTAACTGGTGCTGGTAATTTTGACTCTACTCAAGGCAGTGGTGTGGCTGCTTGGGATGTCACCGTTCGGAGTAGTACCAGTTCTACAATAGATTCAACTGGGCGTTTATTTTCTTACTATTTAGCATTATTTACAGCAAATAATGGCAGGCCAGTTTATGCAACTGTTTATCCCGTTACTACAGACGGTTATAGATATAGAACAGAACTTAGAGGTTTAGACCCCAACGGTTTTATTCTGTATGGTAACGAGGTTGGTTTTTTTGATAGTGATGGTGTTTCAACTTTGTACCGTAACGTTGTTGGTACTAACGGTAACGTATCTAATATCCAAGGTGGTGCATCCTTAGCACGTCCGCAATTTCCCACATTTTTTAACCTGCTTGATCCTAACGCTTTGACTTATATTAATCGTTATGACCGCTTTGGTGCTTTCCAGAGTACTGGGATTACTACTGCACCTGTTGCTCCCATCGTCGGTAGTGCTAGTTTTGTGGGTAATTTGTCTGGTAATAACAGT
This sequence comes from Nostoc sp. CENA543, assembly GCF_002896875.1. Taxonomy (GTDB): domain Bacteria; phylum Cyanobacteriota; class Cyanobacteriia; order Cyanobacteriales; family Nostocaceae; genus Trichormus. The sequence goes on along the minus strand of NZ_CP023278.1, from coordinate 1,324,446 downwards.
AAAGTCGGTAATGGTGGTACTTTTAGCTTCAATAGTACTGTCACAGGTGCATACGAAATAGTGATCAAAGGCAGTGGTAGCACAGATTTTGACCCAAAAAACCCCAAAAACCGCGTAATTAGGGGTTATATGAACTCATCGGGAACGCAAACCACCACTTGGGATGGTAGAGATAATGCTGGCAATTTCTTTCCTGTGGGGAAAAACTATCAATTTACTATCAGAATTAATGCTGGGGAATATCACTTTCCGGTATTAGATGCAGAAAATAATTACTACGGTGGACCAACAGTCACTTTACTCAATGCTCCAGCTTCATATCCTGCTGATTTACCAGGCTTTGGCCCCACCACAGGTTTTTATGATGACCGAGTATATAAAACTAAAAATGGCACTATCGTCCATATAGGAGCAACACAAGCTGATATTGATAATAATAATCCTCTTTGCGGTGTGGGCGCACCTACTATTAGATTCAGTAATCAAATTACAGGATTTGATACTAGCACCAATCAGCGTGCTTTTGGGCAAATTACTGGTGGTAACACCAATACAGTTTGTACAGGTTCATTTGGAGACACCAAAGGTTTAGATCAATGGACATTCTTTCCTAGTGTTGCGGCTAATAATTTTCTTAATATCGTCAGTCCTGATTTAACAATTAGTAAAACGCATACACCAACTGATTTTGTTAAGGGTGGTACAGGTACTTATGTGATCACCGTCCCGAACTCTGGCGGTGATGCGACTAATGCGACTCAAGTCACAGTTACAGATACTCTCCCAACAGGGATTATTCCCACAGCCGCGTCAGGAACAGGATGGAGTTGTACAATTTCAGGACAAATTGTAGCTTGCACTCGTAGCGATGTTTTAGCCGCAGGTAGCAGTTATCCTAATATCAGCATTAATGTGTCTATTGATGTTAATATTGCAGCTACTAGTGTGACTAATATGGCAACTGTATCTGGTGGTGGTGATGGTGATAATACTAATAATACCAGTCCTCCTGATGTTGCTAATATTGTTACTTCTAGTTCAACGTCTAATCTGATTCTAGTCAAACGGATTACGCGCATTAACAACCAAGATTACATCACTACTGTCAATGGACGCAGTGATGTTAGTCCCGATGATGATCAATATGTAGCTTCACCACGTGATACTGATGATGATGATACCAAATGGCCAAGTGGTTACTTACGGGGCTTAATTCATGCTAGGAATGTGAAACCAGGGGATGAATTAGAGTACACTATCTATTTTCTTTCTAATGGTCAAAATAATGCCACTAATGTCCGTTTTTGTGATTTAGTGCCTAATAATCTGACTTTTCTGCAAACAGCTTTTAATAAGCAAACTCCTAATGATGGTGGTTTAGCTAGTGCAGATCAAGGAATTGTCTTGAGTATAGGTTCAAATACAGTCTTTTTAAGTAATGCAGCTGATAGCGATCGCGGCACTTTTTATCCAGCCAATGACCCCAATACACCAAGTTTCTGCTCTAGTAGTAATATTAATGGTGCTGTAGTGGTCAATATCACCCGCAATCCAGACTTGCCCAATCTACCCCAAGCCACTGGTGCCGGCACACCAACAAATTCCTATGGTTTTGTTCGCTTCCGTGCCAAAGTCAAGTAGTAGTCATTAGTCAATAGTCATTAGTCAATAGTCATTAGTCAATAGTCAATAGTCATTAGTCATTAGTTTTTCTTCCCCTGCACCCTCTATCCACCGCTAACGGGTGGAATTAACACCACTTCATCGCCATTTTGTAAGACTGTATCTGGTTGGACAAAGATTAAATTAATGCCGAAGCGGGTGATTTCGCGCCATTTGGCTAATTCTGGGTGTTCGCTAATCAGGCGATCGCACACAGCACTCACAGGTGTACCATAGGGAAACTCTAACACTAGTTCTGGTACTCCATAAGTTTCTTGATAGACAGCGAACAACTTGACAGTAATGCTGATGGCAGAATTGCACATATAGTTCTTATCGTCCGGTTTTGACGGTACGAGCTTCGTTAACTATGCAGACTATGGTGACAAAGTTTCTCATGATCAGATGTTGATGTGCAATGGTATTTCTGATGATCACTAGCAAAAAAGCTAACGTTTCTTTTTAATGGTTGTTATATGCACTTTTGCATAATTTGTTTAATTTCTGCGAAAAATGTCATCAGAATTCAATTTTTTTCAGCATTGGTACCCTGTATCACCTATTGAAGATATAGATCCCCAAATACCCACCCCTGTGATGATTTTGGGGTTGCGTTTGGTGATCTGGAAGCCTAAATCCTCCGATACCTACCGAGTATTTTTAGATCAATGTCCCCATCGCCTCGCACCTTTAAGCGAGGGGCGCGTTGACGACAAAACAGGAAATTTAATGTGTAGTTACCACGGTTGGCAATTTGATGCTGAAGGCGTTTGTACCCACATTCCCCAAGCAGAGAAGCCAGAAATTGTGGTGAAAAACCAAGATAATTTTTGTGTGCAAGCCTTGCCAGTCCGACAAGCAAATGATTTACTTTGGGTTTGGCCAGATATTCATTCCCCAGAATTAGCCGAGCAAACACCTTTACCTTTATCGCCGCAAATAGATGCTAGTCAAGGCTTTGTTTGGAGTTCGTTTGTACGAGATTTAGCCTATGATTGGCAAACTCTTGTAGAAAATGTTGCCGATCCTAGTCATGTACCTTTTGCTCATCATGGAGTGCAAGGGAATCGCGACAAAGCAACACCTATTCCTCTGGAAATTTTGCAGTCTACACCCGAATTAATTGAAGCCTTTATGAATAGAGGGTTTAAAAGCACAATTACCTTTGAGCCACCTTGTCGTTTAGAGTATGGGATGAGCTTTGGTAATGAAGGAAAACGGCTAGGATTGATTACTTATTGTATTCCTGTATCTCCAGGTAAATCTCGTATTGTGGCTCAATTTAGCCGTAATTTTGCGAAAAGTCTGCACCGTTTAATACCTCGGTGGTGGGATCACCTCTACAACCGGAACCCTGTTTTAGATGGAGATATGATTTTGCTATGTCAACAAGAGCAAATTCTCCAGCAAAAACAATCACGGGAAAGCTGGAAAACGGCGTACCGAATGCCCACAAATGCAGATCGTTTAGTGATCGAGTTTCGCAAGTGGTTTGATAAGTATTGTCAGGGAAGAGTACCTTGGCAAGAAGTGGGTATGAATGTTGTAGACGACTCGACTATTAATTACGATCGCTCTCTAGTATTAGACCGTTACAAACAACATACTCAGCATTGTAGTAGTTGCCGTAATGCCTTGAAAAATATCAAGCGATCGCAATTCTTTCTCATGGCATATTTTGCCACTGCCGTTGCTATTGCGGCTATTCTTCCCGATAGCCTCAGATTAAATTTAGGTTTACCCCTAGCAATTAGCGGATTATTCAGCCTTACCGTTTACGCCTGGTTAAAATTCAAGCTAATTCCGCAATTTTACTTTGTAGACTACATTCACGCAAAAAGGTAGGGATTGGGGATTGGGGATTGGGGACTGGGGACTGGGGATTGGGGATTGGGGACTGGGGACAAGGTAGCACGGAAAAAACTAATGACTATTAACTAATGACTAATGACTAATGACTAATGACTAATGACTAATGACTAATGACTATTAACTATTGACTAATGACTAAAATATCTGCTCCAATTTTTGAAAATCGCGTTGTACTTCTTCCCACAAGGCTTTGTTGTGGGGGTCGGTTTTCAAGGCTTTTTTGAGATACACTCTGGCTTTGAGGAGTTGGTTTTCATTAATGAGGGCGCGTCCCCAAATTTGATAGGCGATCGCTTGCCATTGACGGACTTCTGCGTCTTTGGGTAAACGTGCGGCTAAGGCTTCAGCTAGGGCGATCGCTTGGGGAAATCGTCTTTCTCTTAAAAATCGCTGTAGTTGTTCGTATGTCTTCCACTTTAGCCTTTGTTCGATTTCCGCAATGTTCGGCGGTTGACTGGTTGGTGGTTTTTCCGTGGTAGCGGTGGCTGTAGTGGCTGTTTCCGTTGTAGTGGTTTTGGCTTCTGTGCGTGGAGATGGATTAGTAGGCGGTGATGATGCGCCCACATTAGACGATGAGCTGCGCCCCACGGTAGGCGATCGCTGTGTTTTTATGGGTGTCTCTTCTGGGGGAACGACAGTCAATAAATATCTATATGCCTCAGTCAAGGCAATAAATTTATCTTTCGCTTTCTTATCACCAGGATTAATATCTGGGTGATATTGCTGCGCCAATCGTCGGTAAGAGGTTTTAATGTCGGAAAAAGAGGCCCCCGACCTTAAACCCAATAAACGGTAGCAATCTCCGAGATCCATTTTGATCTGCATAAGTAGTGAATATCCAGCTATCAGCTACTAGCTGCCAACTGAAAGTTTTAATAATAATGAATAATCTTATAATTTATAGTTCATAATTGACAGATTTTGTTATGTCTTGGCGAATGGGGCATTGGGAATGGGGCATTGGCACAAAAATCTACCTTGTCTAACTTGTCTACCTTGTCCTGATTCCCAATTCCCGATTGCCCAATTTTACACGCGCTCGTCAATTACGCGATCGATTAGACCATATTCTTTGGCTTCTTGAGCAGACATGAAAAAGTCCCGATCCATGTCTTTTTCAATTTTGGCTAAAGCTTGACCTGTGTTGTCAGCATAAATTTGGTTTAGCTGATGACGAATTCTGACAATTTCCGCCGCTTCAATTTGGATATCGGTTGCTTGTCCACGAGTCCCACCGGAAGGTTGATGAATCATGATTCGGGAGTGGGGTAAAGCCAAGCGTTTACCTTTTGAACCAGCCGCTAAGAGGAAAGAACCCATAGAAGCTGCTAACCCGACGCAAATTGTCACCACTTCGGATTTAATGTACTGCATGGTGTCATAGATTGCCAAGCCAGCAGTTACAGATCCACCAGGAGAATTGATATACAAATAAATTGGCTTTGTCTGATCATCAGAATCTAAATAAAGTAAGTAAGCGACGATCGCATTAGCAATACCATCATCTACTTCTTCTGTCAAGAAAATAATGCGTTCCCGAAATAGACGATCTTCGAGATCAATCCATTGCTCATAATTGCCGCCGGGAAGGCGATACGGAACTTTGGGAATACCAATAGGCATAGGAAAATTTGATTTGAGACTATAAGATAAAAAATTGTCGAAGTCAGAATTTGACTAACTTAGGGAGTTGAACTAAGTGGTATTGGGTATGGGGCATAGGGCATGGGGCATTGGACATCAATCCAAAATTCTCTGCCCTGATACCCCTACACCCTGACACTCAGTCTTCTCAGAAAGCCTTTTGGGGTTAGCCTGACGGATTTAGATCACGCTGGAGTGGGTTTTGGTAATTGTTTGGTACTTTCCAGGACGCGGTCAATTAATCCGTATTCTTTGGCTTGTTGGGGAGTCATGTAGAAAATTCGCTCACTATCTTTAGCGATTTTTTCCTTTGACTGCCCTGTGTTTTGGGAGAAAATGTCAAAAATTAAGGCTCTTTTTTGCAACACTTCTTCCGCATTCACTTGAATGTCTGTCGCTTGACCACGAGTTGCGCTGCGGAATTGGGTAAGAGCAATACTTGTGTGGGGTAGGCTGACTCGTTTCCCTTTAGCTCCCGATGATAAAATCAAGGCTGCCATGCCGACTGCTTGACCCAGACAAATGGTGACAATTTCTGACTTGATGTATTGCATGGTGTCATAAATTGCCAGACAAGCTTTGATCGACTCCATTCCCGCCATTTCATTGCTCATACCAGCCATGACAGGATCACCCAAGGAATTGATGTAGAAGTAGATTGGTTTACTTTGATCCTCTGAGTCAAGATACAGCATGAAGGAAATGAGGAAATTTGCCAGGTCGGTAGTAAGTGGCTGGTTCAAGAAGAGAATCCGTTCTTGAGCCATACGAGTATAAATATTTACCCATTGCCAGGAGGTACTACCAGGAATGTTATAAGGCACCCGAAGTGCTGCATCAACAGGCATAGAAATAATGAGAGGGGGTGAGGGATGATTGTAAGCAATTTAAGCCATCATGGGTAAGGGCTTGGGTAGGTCTTTCATACTGTCTAAAACGCGGTCTATCAGTCCATATTCCTTGGCTTGTTGGGGGGTCAGATAGAACATCCGTTCCGTGTCTTTGGCAATTTTTTCAGGGGTTTGACCCGTGTTTTTGGAGAAAATATCCAAGATAGCAGCTTTATTGGCTAACACTTCCTTGGCGTAGATTTGAATATCGGTTGCTTGACCCCGTGTGCCGCTTCGGGGTTGGTTCAGTACGATGGTGGCATGAGGTAAACTAGCTCGGAAGCCTTTAGTACCAGATGCTAAAATCAGTGCGGCTGTGCCAATTGCTTGACCGATGCAAATTGTATGCACAGGTGTCTTGATATAGTTGATGGTGTCGCAAATGGCAAAGGCTTCTGTTTCGTAGCCGATCGCATCCCCTGTGTACCAAGATGTCCCCGTGGAGTTGATGTAGAAAAATATCGGTTTATCTGGGTTATCAAATTTCAAATAGAGTAACTGGGCAATAATCAGCTTGGTGACATCCACACCCATTTGACGCTTATACTCATCTGGGGATACCAGAGGCATTCCCAAATAAACTATGCGTTCTTTGAGGAGTAGGGAGGGTAAATCTGGTGGTGGTGTGCGGTAGAGGTTGTCTCCGTAGTAAGAGGCTTGCACAGCCTTAATGGGGGATCTTTCCATAGCAGGTGATAGCCTGAAATTATGCCGTTAACTGTATTACATCCTAGCGTGACGCTAGCTATCTGCAAGTGCGGTTTTCTCGCTCATCGCCACTATAGCTTGGCATCTGCCAATAATTGGCTTCTAAGATATTCTGAATATATTATCTGAAAAATATTAATAGATTGCTTTGATTAAGTTTTCCGTAGGACTATTGTAGCGATTTGAAGTTATTCAAGAATATGTAATGAGTTAGGGGTATAGGGGTATAGGGGTATAGGGGTATAAGGGATGAAATTTATGATACCTTTACACCCCCATACCCTTACCCCCTACACCCTTACCCCCCTGTTTTTGTTAAATATCCTTGGAAGTTTGGGTTATGAAAGTTAATTTACAGCCTGTTCTCAATGATGCTAATCTGGACGCGAACCAAGCTAGTTCTCAGCGTCAGTTGGCAATTTCGGTTTCAGCTGGTGCAGAACCGCAAGACCGTACTGTTCCCCTGAATTTATGCTTAATTCTCGACCATAGTGGCTCGATGAATGGACGACCCCTAGAAACGGTCAAAAAAGCAGCCAATCAGTTAGTAGACAGACTTAAACCGGGCGATCGCCTGAGTGTGGTAGCCTTTGATCATCGAGCTAAGGTCTTAATTCCTAATCAAGCGATTGAAGACCCAGAAAAAATCAAAAAACAAATCAACCGTCTGGCGGCGGATGGCGGTACAGCTATCGATGAAGGGTTGAGGCTGGGGATTGAGGAATTAGCTAAAGGTAAAAAAGAAACAGTTTCTCAGGCGTTTTTATTGACTGATGGCGAAAATGAACACGGTGATAATAATCGCTGTTTAAAATTTGCTCAGTTGGCGGCTGGTTTTAATTTGACTTTAAATACACTCGGATTTGGTGATAACTGGAATCAAGATATTTTAGAAAGAATCGCTGATGCTGGTTTGGGGAGTTTATCTTATATCCAAAAACCAGAACAAGCTGTAGATGAATTTGGCCGTTTGTTTACTCGGATACAAACTGTCGCTTTAACTAATGCTTATTTATTATTTTCCCTCATGCCCAATGTGCGGTTAGCGGAACTCAAACCCATCGCCCAAGTTGCACCAGATACGATTGAGTTACCTTTACAGCCAGAAAGTGATGGCCGCTTTGCTGTCCGCTTGGGTGATTTGATGAAGGATGTAGAAAGGGTGATTTTGGCAAATATTTATCTGGGACAGCTACCAGAAGGTAGACAGCCAATTGTGAATGTACAGGTACGCTACGATAACCCTTCTCAAAATCAAACTGGGTTATTTACACCCAACACCCCCGTTTATGCCAATGTTGTGAGGGTCTATCAACCAGAACCTAATCCCCAGGTGCAGCAATCGATTTTAGCTTTGGCGAAATATCGTCAAACCCAGTTAGCAGAAGCCAAATTACAGCAAGGCGATCGCGTCGGTGCGGCTACTATGTTACAAACGGCGGCGAAAACTGCTCTGCAAATGGGTGATACTGGTGCGGCGACAGTTTTGCAAACCTCAGCCACTCAATTGCAAGCAGGACAAGATTTATCAGAAAGCGATCGCAAGAAAACCAGAATCGTCTCGAAAACTGTCTTGCAAGATACCCCTAAATGAAAGTCAAATTGCTCTCAGCTTTAAGTGATCACAATCTTGATGCGGCTCAACTTACTAGTCAGCGTCAATTGGCAATTTCCATTTCTGCGATCGCTGATCAATTTGAGCATAATTTACCTTTGAATTTATGCTTAATTTTGGATCAAAGTGGTTCGATGCACGGTCAGCCGTTGAAAACCGTGATTCAGGCTGTAGAGCGAGTATTAGATAGACTAGAACCTCGCGATCGCATTTCTGTTGTCGCTTTTGCGGGTTCTGCTGTGGTCATTATCCCTAACCAACCAGTCCTTGACCCCAAAACCATCAAATCTCAAATTAGCCAAAAACTAGCCGCTAGTGGTGGTACTTCCATTGCTGAGGGGTTACAACTGGGAATTACAGAGTTGATGAAGGGGACAAAAGGTGCTGTTTCCCAAGCTTTTCTGCTTACCGATGGTCACGGAGAAAGCAGCCTGAAAATTTGGAAGTGGGAATTTGGTCATGATGACGGTAAGCGGTGTTTAGAACTAGCGAAAAAGGCCGCCAAAATTAATCTCACTATCAATACATTAGGATTTGGCAACCACTGGAATCAAGATTTACTCGAAAAAATCGCTGATGCTGGTGGCGGGACTCTGACTCATATTGAGCGACCAGAACAAGCCACCCATCAATTCAATCGTCTATTTACACGAGTACAGTCGGTAGGGTTAACCAATGCTTACTTGCAACTATCCTTACAACCCCATGTCAGGTTAGCAGAACTCAAACCCGTTGCCCAAGTGACACCAGATATTATTGAGTTACCTGTGGAAAAACTCAGTGATGGGACTTTGGCTGTGCGTCTGGGGGACTTGATGAAAGATGTGGAACGGGTAGTGTTAACAAATTTGTACTTAGGAAAGTTACCACTAGGAGAACAGGTAATTGGCAATGTGCAGATTCGCTATGATGACCCAGCTATGCAGCAAGAGGGTTTACTTTCACCGGTTTGGCCTGTGTATGCCAATGTTTTAGCAGCTTATCAACCAGACTTCAATTCTCAAGTCCATCAGTGGATTTTAGCTGTGGCGAAATATCGCCAAACTCAGTTAGCTGAGACTAAATTACAACAAGGCGATCGCTCTGGTGCGGCTACTATGTTACAAACTGCGGCGAAAACTGCTTTACAAATTGGCGACAAAAATGCTGCTACAGTTTTACAGACTTCTGCTACCCGTCTGCAATCAGGTCAAGAACTCTCAGATGCAGACCTGAAGAAAACTCGCATTGCGGCTAAGACTATTCTACAAAGTTCTTAATCAGTGGTGGAAGACTCATTCTCTACGAATTTGTATTAAATACAATAGGCTTTTTGAATAATTATTTTTTGTTTCGCGCAGAGGCGTAAATAAGGATGATATGAAAACTAGTGGTATTCATCACATAGCAATTATTTGTTCTGATTATGAACGCTCGAAAGATTTTTATGTAGATGTTCTAGGGTTTGAGATTATTCATGAGACATTTCGCGCTGAGAGGAATTCTTATAAATTAGATTTACGCGTTAACGACAATACTCAAATTGAGTTATTTTCCTTTCCTCATCCTCCGCAACGAGTCAGTAATCCTGAAGCTTGTGGTTTAAGACATTTAGCTTTCGCGGTGGAAAATATAGACGATGCCGTTTCTTACTTAAAATCTCATGGGTTAGCGGTAGAAAATATCAGAGTTGATGAAATTACTGGTAGAAAATTTACTTTCTTTCAAGACCCAGACAAGTTACCTTTAGAAATTTATGAATCTTAATCATTAAAGGTTTGTAGTGAGAACTTTAGTTCTCTCTTCTCTACGATAGGCTGCGCCCTAAGCGTAGCTATGCCGTAGGCTTTACGAGATGCTCCGCGCACAGAAAAGGACTAAAGTCCTTACTACGAAATGAATCATAGTATTTTTACATTATTGGAAATAGTTTGTTTTTGTTCGGTCGTTTTACTCTGATTTAGATGTAATGATTTCTGTAGGGCGTAAAACTTTTTCCCCCATCATAAAGCCTTGACGAACGATCTTAGTAATTGTTTGCTCTTCTACATCGTTTCTAATTTCCCTATCTACTACACGACATAAATTAAAGTCGGGTTGGTTTGTTTGTAATTCTATGGGTACGACTTGACGTTTACTTAATACGCTGAGAAATTTACGATGAACTGCGCCTACAGACCTGGGTAGGCGATGAAAAATTTCTGGACTGGGTTCGGGATTATTTTCTAGGTAGTTTAGTAAAGATTCAAGTGCATCGGTAACTTCTAAAAGTTCTAAAAATAAGTCTTCACTATTGGCTGTAGCTTGGGTTTGTTGTTCTCTTAATGATTGCTGGAGGACGATATTTTGCTTTTGTAAGTTGCTAAATTCTTGAATTAGCAAGTCGCGTTGTTCTTGAGTGAGAAGATAACGGTTTTGGCTGAGGGAGATGACATCTGGGGAAGATGAGGAGATTTCTGGTTGTTCACCCAGCAGTTTGGTTTTTAGCCAGTTGGTAAGCTGGAAATAAATTGATGGTTGATTAGACACGAGACATCCCTGATAACATCGGTAAGGTTTTATTTGCCCAAGTTTGGACTTGGGGGTGAGAATGATTAACTAACATCTGGCAAAGGGCGATCGCTCTTTGCAACTGTCCGCCCATCTGATAGGCTCTAATTAGCCACATTTGGGCTTGAATGTAAGTTTGGGTATTATGCTCTTGAGATTGATGGCAATAGTCTTCTAAATATTTGATGGCTTTAGGATAACGTCCTTCTTGACAAGCTGTCACACCCTCGTTGAATAATTCCGAGAAGGGTAGGTTGAGGGGTTCTCGTTCGCGATTTTCTTCTCGGTTAGCTTGGGCGATCGCTTGTTCTAAGCCGTCAAATTCTGGCAAAATTGCTAAGGTGGGGGCTGACTCTGCCAAGGCTGATAAGTCACTATATTTGAAACGTCTAATGGGTGGCAATATAGGACGTAAATAATCAGCCATGATTCTTTCTTCTGGCTTCATTAAGCTTTTTTGCGCTTTTGCAATCACATCTACAGGATATTGCTTGCGCTTCATCGCTTCTGCTACGGCTTTGGTAATTTCCGCTTTTGATGCTGCTGGCGATACCCCCAAAATGTCATAAGGATTTTTTTCCATTTCTCACCTTAATTGAAATAGATTTAAATAATATTGAGTCGGCGATAAATTTCTTGATAGTCAGGATCATCAGGAGACAGTTCGTAACACCAGCGACATAATTGATACACTACACTACTAGAAAAGGTGTTATTTTTTACCCCATTCATCGCAGTAATCATAAAATAGTCAGCAACGTACAAACGAACAGCATCATATTCTGAATATTTGGCACGGTAGACAGCATCGTTGGAGCGATCGCGTTGTATGAGAGAATTAATTTCTCCGATTTCTTGGCTGATTATATAAATATCTTGCACCTTGGGATGATCAGGACACAGTTCATAAGCCCATCTTCCTAAATCGGCAATATTACCAAATCCCAAATTCCGACTTTTAAATCCATCAATTAATATATCAATATAGTATTCTGCTAATCTAGCTTTAACCTTGGGTTGACCATTTTGTTGAGCATAATTAACTGCACCGGCAAAATCATTTTTTTCTAACAGTTCTTGAATTTTATCTAGTGCTATAAAATCCTCTATTACCTGAATTAAATCTAAGACGATGGGGTTTTCTGCATCGATAAGTTTGACTCTTTCTAGTTTTTGTAGGGCTTTCTGATTAGATATTTGTTTATTTCTGAGTTCTTCTCTGACTTGTTCGGCTTTATATTCTGCTAAATAGGCTCTAGAATTTGGGCTGTCTAATGTATCGTACCAAGATTGGGCAAACTCTAAATGTTCTTGTAACTCTACAATATTTTTACGTTGTAAAATACAAAGTCTATCGATTTCTTGTTGCCATTCTAAATTGTCAGCAATTTCTGATTTTGCTGTCTTTAAATTACTCATGGCTTCACGCCATTGTTGTTGTTGTAAGTAATGACAGCCTTCATAGTAAGCGACGAATTTTTGAGCAAATTTTTCTAAATTATCGCTTAATTTAGTTGTTGGTTTTAATTTTACTGCTCTGGGAATATCCCCAGCTATACAAGCAGCTACTGCTAAACCCCAAGTTGTGTATAAGCTATGCAATATTTTTTGATGAGGTTCTATTTGTTGTATAGATGTTGGTTGAGCTAGGGAAGTATAATTTTGATAACAACCAGGGGTGACAAATACATCATTGATTTTTACTCCCTTGATTGCTGGTTGTCCCATTAATTCTAAGGCGATGGATTCTAACCTCCAATAGTCACGAAATTTTAGATAACTATTGATATCTTTGTCTTTGTAGGTATCTATTGTTGTTTCTAGTAAGTGTTTTAGTTGATGAAAAACCAAGACGAAATCAACGGATTTATTGCCTAGCCACGGAATATCTTTGAGAACTGTATCTTGAGTTAAATTTGCTAAACCCGTAGATAAAGAAATAATTAAATCTATTAATTTATTGTCATCTTTTTGAGCATGATAGTAGTTAGATACTGCCCAATTATGTAATGTAGTAATATTCGGATTTTCCAACCAATCTTTTGCGGTTTGCTCTGTAATAATTTGCCAATTTGTACTTTGCCAAGTAGCTGCTGCTAATCGGGGTTGGATATGTTGGGTGAGGTTGGTCTCTACTAAGGGATATGCACCAAATTTTTGCAAGAATTCTGTACTACTGTTTTTTGCTTGTTCCAGATTTTCGGCTGTAACTAATGCTTCGATATTTTGTAAGTAAGTCAGGCGTTGTCTGTGGCTGAGAATTTTGAGGATTTCTTGTTGCTGGGTAATATTCGGACTAGATATTTTTTGCCATTCTCTATAGGCTAGTTGTAAATTTTCCTGTTGAGCGTAAGCAAATCCTCGGAGATAGATAGCCTGTTCACCTGATAAATCGTCTAAGTCAGAGAGTGCGCTTGACCAGTCTTGAGTTTTAATTTTTACTAGTGCTAGTCGAATGCGGCAGTTAGTGGTATCAGGTAAAAATGGTTGAGCATTTTGATAGCAAGAGATAGCTGAGGTAAAATCACCCATTTTCTCTGCGGCTAAACCTTGACGAAAAAGTTCTCTACCTTGGAGGATTGATTGTAGTTTTTGCAGTAACTCTTGCCCATCATTGCGGGGAAATTTAGCTAAGGCTGATTCTAAAAGCGCGATCGCACTACGTAGTTTTCCTGCCTTTTCCCCTTGTTCCACTGTTTGCAGGCTATTTTCATAGGCTTGTTCTTGAATCACTTGGGCGGTAGCGTTAGCAAGGGCTTTAGTGATATCTGCTGTCGCATATAGTTGTTGAGCTTGGGTATAAATGGCGACTGCATTTTTAAAATAGCGGTCTTCCGCCTGGGCTTGGGCTTTTCTGTATAAGTCTTGAAACTGTCGGCGTTTTTCTAATTCCTGCTGACATTGCTGAATAGTTTGCAATATACCTGCATCGTGAACAATTTTGCTACAGCGTTGATAAAAGTTGATGGCGTTGGCGAAGGCTTGTGTTTCCCAAGGATCACCGGTATCTTGTTGGAGTAGATTTTTGGCTTGAGCTGCTAATTTATCGGCTGTTGCTACTTGTTGGCGATATTCTTGTAATTGCTGATTCAGGCTACTTAATAAATTACCCAAGAGTAAGCGACAAATCCAACGTTCCCAAAAATTAGGATTCCTCGACCAATAGCTGAGGGTGGTTTCAGCGATGGTGATGGCTTCCCGTAGGTGCTTTTTTTGGGTAAGTTGTCCGATTTTTTGGTTAGCTGCTTTGGTTTGGCCTGCTTGTCGCCAAGCGTCAATAATTCCTATCCCGAAAATATTTCTGGTGAATTGATTTAAGCCTTGCAAAAAGCCCATTACATCCCCTCCTGACAGTGAGGAATTTTTAACACCTCTCCCACATCTATATAGTTTTCTCGCCCTTGCAGTTGGGGATTATCTTTTAGCATGATTTGCCAAGTTGCTTGCTGTCCGCAGAATTTTTGGGCGATCGCACTTAAATTATCTCCCCGTTGTACTTTGTATGTTTTGGGTTCTGGTGGTTTGGGGGGAATCACCGCGACTGGTGCAATTTTTGTTGTCTGTGTGGGAGTCGGATCAGCAACAACTACTGTATTTGGTTGGGGTAGTGAAAGTCTCCAAAAGATCGCTACCGCCAAACCTAGTCCAATGAGGATTAATATCAACAGAACAATGTTGAATGGTTTGGCTGATGGGGTAGGGGCTGGAGGTAATTCTTGCAGCATCCGAATTACCCGCACATCTGTATCACAATTAGGACAAGTATCACCTGTAATATCTTGGTAGCTGCACACAGGACAGTTAAGGTTTAAGGTCATCGCGTTATCCCTGTGGCGATAGTATTACTGGGTAATTCTTGATTTAACCAACGTTCGACATCAGGTAGCAATTCTTGCCATAAACGTTCTGCTTCTTGGCTATTCCCTCTTTCTAACTCATCTAGTAACCGAAATAGTTTGTCAGACATCGCACTGGCTTGGGTGGGTGCGACTTGCTTGGCTTGGCGGATAGCCATCAAAGCAATTTGAATCAGTTGCACTTCATCAGGGAGGGTTTTGAGTTCCCGTCTTGCATCTTCACTGTAAGATTCCATGCGGGATAGGTCATAGGCGTTGATGGCGGTTCGTAAATCTTGGGTGAGTTTTTGCAATCTTTCTTGTTGTGGTTCGGGAATGAGAAAAGGACAGACTTTAAGGATGCGATCGCATTCATTCATCTGGTATTCTGCTTCTAGAGATTCCCTAGACATCGAAACTTGTAGTTTTTGCAGACTGGCTTTAGCACGGGTACTTAAATCTGTGCGTTCTGTGCCTGTGCGATAATCAAAAATTTGGTTAGCTGACTGCACTACGGGGACTGCTAATTTTAACGCTTCTTCTACACCAAGCTGAGTCAAATCTTGACTATTGAGGTCGGCAATTGTTGCTTCTAACTCTTGATAAATCTTCTCATCTGCTTTCCCATGAGAAAAGGTACAACTAACTTTGATGGAGGGGTCATTTTTCAGGGTAGCAGTCATCGTCAAACCGCTATTTGTCTCATCCAACTCTAAATTGACGAGAATTTCTGTACCCTTGGGATAAGCAACATCTAAACCCAACCACATATCCCCAATACTTTCTTTCTTATCCACCTCATCCAATTCCTGTTTTACCTCGTTAGAGTTAAGAAATTTAAAATGAATTAACCGTTGTCCATCAGCCATAGTTTTGAAGGTGTGGGATGTTTTCACAGGCAGAATTTCGTTGCGGTTAATCACCTTATAATCGTCGTCTACCAACCTGATATAGTAGTCGCGGGATACCGTTGTTACTTTATCAGTTTGTCCTGACGCAACGATCGCTGCACCCTCTGCAACTGCATACATAGGGCGAGGATGCACAACTACTTTCTGACTGCCAAAAGCCTCTTTAACTTTGCGTTGTACTAAGGGAATTTGGGAAGAACCACCAACTAATAGCACTATATCCACCATTTCCAGGTGATATTCTGCATCTTGTAAAGCGAGGCGACAAATTTCTACTGAACGGTCTACCAGAGGACTAATCATCCCCTCAAATTGCTCCCGTGTGATGTCTACTTCAATAGGGATAGCAATTCCTAATTCATCTAAAAGTTGCGTTGCGGGGCTAATGGTGACTTTCGCCGCACTGCTTAACTCTACTTTGGCGCGTTCGACGGCGATTTTCAAATCAGCGTTAAATCTCAGCCGTTGATAATAGGGCATTTTGGCAATTAAGCCATCGATATCAGCAATTTTTTCTTCCTCAGCCACTCTGGTTTTGACAAAGTTAACCAATCGAGTATCAATGTCATCCCCACCTAACCATAAATCTCCGGCTTTCCCCTGTTCAATAAAGGAAGTACCGGCGGCTGTAATCAAAGAAGCGTCAAATGTCCCGCCACCAAAGTCATACACCAAAATCGTTTTCACATCTTCGCTATCTGGTGCAAAGCCGTAGGATATAGCCGCAGCTGTTGGTTCTGGGAGTAGTTCTAAGGGGGTGAGTCCTGCTTTTAAGGCGGCGGTGCGGGTTGCATAGCGTTGTTGGTCATTGAAGTAAGCCGGAACAGTAATTACAGCTTGGTCAATTACTTCTTCTTGACCAATTCCTTGGCGATAGGCTTGGGCGTTGCGTACCACTTTTTTGAGAATTTCGGCGGAAACATCTTCTGGACTGTATTCTTTTCCTCCCAACCAAACCGCAATGCTATTATCAGTCCCCTGACTAGGTGCGGTAATTTTATAACCAACTTTTGATTGCTGTTCCTTGACGGCTGAATCATTAAAACCCCTACCCATCAACCGCTTAATCGAAATAATCACGTTTTCTGGGTCAGCCCGCAACTGGTTGTATGCTGCGTCTCCCACTAATAATTTATCTTGGTCGTTGGCTACGAGCGATCGCGTCAGTTTTCTATCTGGCGGTGTATTATCATTAGCTGTCACCACTTCTACTTCCGCTAACTTAAAAGCACCTACAGAATTTGTCGTCCCTAAATCAATACCTATTGCTTTACCCATAGTTGACTCAAGACTTTTGTATAAATTATTAATTTTTCCTAAGCATTTGCACGAACAACACGCACACAAGTTATGACTTTTCTAACTGCTTAGATACCATTAAATCCCCATTATACAAAATATATTGTAGAAAACCACAGCAAATACGCGGTCAAGTAGTTCTAAGCACTAGCAGGGTGAAAGATACAACTTATACTAGTTCAAAGCTGAAAATACTTTACCTTGATTTAAACCCTAAACCTTCACCTGACTTTTCACGTTATGTGAAAAAGTTAACGCAAAACCTAACCCCCTAACCCCCTTCCCTACCAGGGAAGGGGGAAAATTAAAGCCTCTCTCCTTGTAGGGGAGCCAGTGCGTTGGGCGGCTTTGCCGACTTGTTCGCGGAGCGTTCCCGTAGGGTAGCAACTGGCGTGAGAGGTTTGGAGAGGGGTTTTCCATATACCGTGAAAAGTCAGAAACCCCCACACCCTCACACCCAAAACAAAAAACCCCAGCTTGACGACTGGGGTGATTAGGAGAAGTCCGAATGACGATGAGAAACTTTAACCGAGTTTAAAATTTTAGCTCACACCTAAAGCAACTAAGACTAAAGTAGCAACGAGCAATGTAGCATATGCAGCTTGTATGGAGTAGAGACGTTGCTGTTCTTGGTTGGGGTAGGTAGCGTAATAGATTTCAGGTTCTTTTGCGTAGTTGTTAAGGATGCCTTCTTCGTTAATGGTGGTATACATATGTTTTTTCTTTGTTTGTTAACTTATGTAAATAAATTTAACAACTTTGTTACAAAATGTCAACCTGACTTGACAAAAAAAGGCTGATAGATTTAATAAAAGTCTCTTATGGGATTGGGGACAAGGTAGAAGTAATAAGTAATGAGTAATAAGTAATAAGTAATAAGTAATGACTATTGACTCAGCACCGGCTAAACGCCGCGCTACCGCTAACACTACTCAGCACTCCTGTTAAGATGACATCAGGCGACTGACTTGAGAACATGGGAAAATATTGGAAAGTCCTTAGACTGTTTTGGAGTGCTGCGATCGCAGCTGAATTAGAATATCGAATTAACTTCTTAATTGCTACCCTCAGCAGCTTGGGTAATTTAGCGGGAAGTCTGTTTGGATTGTTTTTGTTTTACCGCACTGGCTACACCTTTGCTGGCTGGTCATGGGAAGCAGCTTTGGTAGTTTTAGGAATTTTCACTCTACTGCAAGGCTTTTCGGCTATTTTCCTCGCACCTAATCTTAACCGCATCGTCCGCCATGTCCAAGAAGGGACTTTAGACTTTGTTCTCCTCAAACCTATTCGGTCTCAGTTTTGGCTTTCCACCTATACTATTTCCCCCTGGGGAGTTCCAGACTTAATTTTTGGCAGCATAATTATTGCTTATGCAGGTCAACGCCTGGGTTTGAAGGTGGAAAACTATTTTCTGAGTCTCTTACCCCTATTTTGTGGCTTGCTGATTCTTTATAGTCTCTGGTTTATGTTGGGGGCGACTAGTATTTGGTTTGTAAAAATTTATAACGTTACCGAAGTGTTGCGCGGTTTAGTGGAAGCAGGCAGATATCCGATGATAGCCTACCCTGCAACCTATCGATTTTTCTTCACCTTTATAGTACCAGTAGCATTTTTAACTACTATTCCCGCAGAAATTCTGTTAGGACGAGTGCAAGTTAATTGGTTGATAGGTACAGCCTTATTGTCAGTAGCTTTATTTTGGATATCCACTTACTTCTGGCGGTTTGCATTGCGGTTCTATACCAGTGCATCTAGTTAGGAAATGAGTGCTGAGTGCTGAGTAGTGAGTGCTGAGTGCTGTTAGCGGTAGCGCGGCGTTTAGCCGGTGCTGAGTCAATAGTCAATAGTCAATAGTCATTACTTATTACTCATTACTCATTACTTATTACTTCTACCTTATCCCCAATCCCCAGTCCCCAGTCCCCAATCCCCAATCCCTAAACCACCATTCGCTTAACTTGTTCTGGAGTCAGTGGTTTACGCTGAAGACTTTGAAAATGATCAATTTTTTGCAGTTGAGAATTGGCAGTATTAAAGTTACTTAAATTTAGCAAGACTATATCTTCATAAACGGCATCTTGCGGGATTTTTATATCTAAAATCACTTCCTGAAGATTATTTTGCTTGATGGCGAGATTAAGATACTTCAAAAATGATTCTCGTTTTTTGGAACGAACATTAAGTAAGTACCAATTACTATTAATAGGTGCTGGAGATGATGATTCTACAGGTGATGATGGTGGCATATTGGCAGCGTTACAGATATACAGTATTTGGTACTATCAAATTTTTTCAGAGATTTTTCAGTTTAGCAAGGAAATAATTTTTGTTCAACAATTTTAATTGACAATTTTGAAGTCTTGTTATATTTGCATTCCCAAGATATATGTCATGATTTTTGAGTAATTATAGCCCAGTTATGGGGGCAGCTTTTTTCATGTGATACCATTTCACGAAAAACCTGATACAGATATAAACCCTGAAAGTTTTGCTGCATCTAATTTTTTTAATTGCGTTAGCGTAGCGGGACGTTAGTCCATTGCGAATTGCGAATTGCGAATTGTGAATTGGTATGATACTTAGACCAAACTAAAATAAATCATAAAAAAGTGATTTATCACTCAGATTTCTGTGGGCTAGGAACACAAAATCATTAGCAGGGAACACTATTGTATTTCCTGATGATTCCAGTTATGACTTGCTGTAGGAGTTCCAAAAATTAAACTATCCAATTTTGATAGTGTAGATTGTTCTTTGGTAGTTCCTCAAATGGCTGGTGTCTCAATCTTGTGGTCTTAGTTGAAATTTTGATGGTTGTAGATGAACATAGGAATAATTGAGTCTTACAGTAACGGATTTATAGAAGTTTTACCAGAGGGTGAAGGTAGCGACTATTGGTATATTGCAGCTATCCATATTGATGGAGAAGCCTACTGTCCTACTCCTCAGCTTTATCGTTCAGAAAAAGTGGCATTGAAAAAAGCGGCTAAAATTTACGATTGGATAGCTGACAATGAAACAGAAATCAATCAGGAAACTTGCTATTGTTCTACATTAAAACTGGTTATCTGGCGACAACCAAAAGCATCTTAATTAGAATAGACGAGGAATATATCTTTCAATATATTCCTATATGGATAGATTTCACTACTTGAATTCAGCAATTAGATACTAGAACAACGATTTATTAGAATGTTTCAATATATTGAGATAACTATGATGATGTAAAATCATGGAAAATACATTAATTGATAAAACCTTTCGTGATAGTGATGGCAATATCGTCATTGCTCAAATGCCTAATCTACCGCTTATTGTTTGGGTAGTAACTAGTTTACTTGCTCTAGTTTTCACCAATGGCCAAATCAATACAGTGTTAGAAGTAGTGGCGAATGGCTCCTTATTTACTTGGGCGTGGATGGAATTATTTCAAGGCGTTAATTATTTTCGCAGAACACTAGGTTTTGTTGTATTGATTGCTCTGATTGCATCAAAAGTTATGTAATGAAAATTTGATTAAAAACTGAATAACTAACACCAAGTTTGTATAACTTGTCCGGTTAATTCTTTTCCTAACCAGGGGGTATTGCTAGAAAGACTGTGCAGATTTTTGCTTTCTACTTGCCAAGTTTTTTGAGGGTCGAATAAAGTGAGTTCGGCTAGATGATGGGGAGTGATGGGATTAACTTTTGTGTGTAGACATTCGGCTGGTTTTGTACTCAAAGCTTGCCACAATTCTAAGGCTGTAAATTCCCCAGTTGTCACTAAATTTTGCCACAGCAAGGGTAATGCTAATTCTAAACCAATTGCCCCTGGTGGTGCTTCGGCGAAGGCTTGGACTTTTTCTTCGTAGGTGTAGGGTGCGTGATCAATGGCGATCGCATCTATAATACCCCCGCGTACTGCTTGGCGCAAAGCCTGTAAATCACTGGGATTACCCAACGGCGGATCTAAATGCAGGCTGGTGTGATAACTTTTCACTGCTTTGGTATCTAATAGCAGGTGCATCCAGGTAGTGCTGGCGGTGATGGGTAAACCTTGCGCTTTGGCGGCAGCAATTAATTCTACACTGCGAGCTGTGGAAACGCGCATAATATGGATAGGTGTGCCGATATTGGCTACTATTTCAATTAAAGATGCGATCGCACTGGTTTCAGCACTCACCGGAATAGGCGGTAAACCAAAGCGCAACGCATCCGCACCTTCTCGCATCACCCCATTAGATGTCAGATGGCGATCGCAAGGCCAAAAAGCTACAGGTTTTCCCAATGGCTGCACATATTCCAACAACCGCCTGACTAATCCTAAATTATTCAAGGGCAAACCATCAGTAAACCCTACAACCCCCACCGCCGCTAAATCTGCTAACTCCGTAATTTGCCCTCCCGCCACATCTAGAGTAATTGCCCCCCAAATATTGAGACGGGGAAGACACAAAGATGAGGAAGACAAGGAAGAAATTCCCCCTTCTCTCCCTATTCCCTTCTGCAACTGCGCCACCAATGCCGGGTGATCAATAGCTGGTGAAGTATCGGGTAGAATGCTAACTCTAGTAAAACCACCAGCCGCAGCCGCTTGTAACAAAGATGACAGCGTTTCCCGTTCCTCAAACCCTGGTTCGCCAGAGTGACTATACAAATCTACTAACCCAGTTCCCAAAACCAATCCCCGACAATCTCGAATTTGAGTATCAGGACTGATATCAGTAATCTGTGTGGCTACTGCTTGGATTTCACCATTCGTAATCAACACATCAGATACTTGGTCAGTTTGGGAAACAGGGTCAATCACCCTTACTTGTTGCAGAAGTTCAATGGTCATTTGAGCTATGTTTACGTGGGTTGGCTGTTACTTATATATTGTCATCACCTATAATGCCCCAGCTGCGGTTTTGTCCAGTACACCACCACTTAAATGAGAAGTAATGTTCATCGCTTGTAATACTGGTAAACCATTCAGTCCAGCAGGGTAGTCAATAACACTAACAGCACCGTTACCTTGACGGAAATTCCAGAAATTATCCGCCGGTAAACCGAGAATATGACACAGTAAGGTTTTATTAGTAGCGTCGTGAGCTACGATTAATCCAGTTTGGCGTTGATTGGCTAATGCAGATTCTACAATTGCTTGCCAAGTGGCTGTACTCCGTTCCCAGACTTGCTGTAAATTTTCGCCTTCTGGCATCTGCACGGTAGCCGGTGCTGTGCGCCAAAGATGCAATTCACCAGGGAATTCTTGATCTATTTCTACTTCTAATTTTCCTTCCCACAGTCCGTGACTGATTTCTCTTAAACCGGCTTGTAATTCTAAATTCACATCGGGGTGATGTTGCAAAATAATTTCGGCTGTTTCTTTGGGACGCGCCATAGTGCTGCTAACAGCAAAATCAATGGCGACATTTTGCAGAAATTCTCCGGCTTTTTGGGCTTGCTGTCTACCGTTGTCATTCAAAGGAACATCGATTTGTCCTTGAAATCTCGTTTCCCGATTCCATTGAGTTTCGCCGTGACGTACCAGTAACAATCTCACCCCTTGATGATGAGGCCGCAAAGAAGGCAAAGTTTCGCCCATGTGTTGCGTTTGGTTCATCGATTCTAGTTGTACTGGTTCGCCTAAACCCCCAGAAAAATTTAAGACGCTAATGCAGCAGTTGGATTGTTGCAGGGAATGGTAGCGACTAGGATGAATACCCAAAGCCGTACTAATCAGGGCGCGATTAATGCCGTTATGCCCCACAATCAGAATAGTTTCACCTTGATGATGGGGTAAGATTTCTTGCCAAAACTGCCTTGCTTGTTCATACAAAGTCAGCACCGGAAAATGTTCTTGAGTTTCCCCAGCTTTGTTAACTAACATTTTCAGTTCGTCGGGGCGTTCATGCCAAATGCGATAATCTTCGGCAAACTGCTGTTCCACCTCAGTAGTCAGCATAGCCTCCCACAGAGGTAAATCAATTTCCAGCAGTTGATCAGAAGTTTGTACAACGGCAGATTTACCCGCATCAGAGGTTAATTCACTATGAATGATCTCTGCTGTTTGTTTAGCACGCTGGAGTGGACTGCAATAAATCGCATTAAAGGAAATATTACTGAGGGCTTTGCCTACTTTACTGGCATCACTGCGACCTTTTTCGGTTAACGTTGATACGTCGGTGCGTCCTTGAATCCGTCTTTCGGTATTGTATGTGCTTTGGCCATGGCGCACGATGATGACACGAGTCATCTTTTTGCCCTCCTCTATCTAAAGGATTAATTTTACTGCATAGTGTGGGCAGCGTTATTGATTTTGGATTTTTGATTAGTCAATAGTCAATAGTCATTAGTCATTAGTCATTAGTCATTAGTCATTACTCAGCACTCAGCACTCATTACTCATTACTCATTACTCATTACTCATTACTCATTACTCATTACTCACCACTCACCACTCCCCTTTTCCACAGGAGTTACTTTCTATCCATTCTGCGTAAGGAGTATAGATGTGTTCTAGTTTAAAGGCGTGAATGGCGGGGAGTTCGTAAGAATGGAGTTGTTTGATTGCTTCTTCAATTGCTGGGTAGTTTTCATCAGTAGTCTTAAAGAGTACACGAAACTCTTTTTCATTTTGAACAGCGTTGTCCCAAACGTAAAAACTTTCAATCTCGGATATTTGAGCGCAGGCGGCTAATTTTTGTTCTACGAGAGTGCGCGCCATGCGTTGCGCTTCAATAAGATTACTAACAGTGGTGACAACAGCAATGTAATTCATGTGCGATGGGAAATACCAACTTGAGTTTCAGAAGCAGAGTATTTAAACAAATTTTACCTGTTTCTTTCCTGTGACCCATAGCCCTTATTATCGAATGGGAATGGCAATGAAAAACTCTGTTCCTTTTCCTGGTGTAGAAATGCACTTTAGAGAACCGCCATGTTTTTCTGTGATAATTTGGTAACTAATCGATAAACCCATGCCAGTACCTTTACCAACGGGTTTAGTAGTGAAAAATGGGTCAAATAACTTTGATTGCACTTCTTGGGGAATGCCTGTACCATTATCAGCGATCGCAATTACAACATTGCATCCTTCTTGAATGGATGTAATGCGAATAAAGGGTTCGGGACACAAACCCTGATCAAAAGCTTCTTCTAAAGCATCGATAGCATTGGCTAAGATATTCATAAATACTTGGTTTAATTGCCCAGCAAAACACTGAATATTTTGTATATCGCTATAGTTTTTTTCTACTTTAATCTCTGGACGGTTGCCTTGGGCTTTAAGTCTGTGTTGTAAAATTAACAAAGTGCTATCAATGCCTTGATGTAAATCGGCTGTTTTGAATTCTGCTTCATCTAAACGTGAAAAGATTCGCAAACTCAGGACAATTTCCCGAATGCGCCTAGCCCCAATTTTCATAGAAGATAGAATTTTTGGCAAATCTTCTATTAAATATTCAATATCCGCTTCTTGTTGAGCATTTTGAATTTCTCGCGCTGGATAAGGGTAATGCTTTTGATAAAGCTCCAGTAATGACAACAAATTTTGAGTATAATCTTCTGTATATTTGAGGTTGCCGTAGATAAAGTTGACTGGGTTGTTGATTTCGTGGGCAATACCTGCAACTAACTGTCCCAAAGATGACATTTTCTCTTGCTGGACTAGTTGTGACTGGGTGTTTTTCAGTTCTCTTAATGTATCTTTGAGGGCAATATTTTTCTTTTGTAGTGCTTGTGTTCTCTCGTTTACTTTTTTTTCTAAAGTTTGATTATAAGATTCTAACTTTCTGTTGTTCTCATACTGTTCTGCTAACAATATCTTGACTTGTTTAATTAACCGATTTAAGGAAATAGCTAAAATACCAACTTCATCTTCAGTCATGACGGTGGCTTGAATATCAAAGTCGGATTCTTGGGTGACTCGTTGTGCAAATTGTGTTAAAGCTTGTAGAGGACGGGTAATTGTTCTAGCAATTAAAAAACCCACGATCGCTAAAATTCCACTACCTAAGATATATAATATCCCCAAATGCTCCCATAGCCGCCATTTTGCAGTTTCTAATGGTGCAATGGGAGATAAAACTGTCGCAGTTAAAGATTGACTCACGCCGCTAAATTCAATACTTTTTGCTAAATATTTCTGCTTCCCAATTGCGATGCTAGTGACAGGTAAATTAGGACGAGGAATTTTCCAAGGTTGACGTTTTGTAGGTAATAAAGTAGTGGCCACAACATGATTTGGTGTCTGGATGAGCAAATGTTTGGAAGAACCAGCAGCGATTTTCTGCACCAAGGTATCATCTACTGTTCTGCCAATAATCATGCCTCCCAAGATTCCTGATGCTGATTTAATACTATTAGTTACCACTTGTAGGACTTGTTCCCCACCTTCCACATTGACTAAATCAATTAAATGCGCGCCGTTACTAACACTATTAGCTATTGCTTGATCAATTAATTTACTATCATACAGGGAACTACTGCGTAAATCTATGAGAATTTGACCTTGAGTATCAATAACTTTAACTAAGTCTAATTTCAACACAGATTTTAAGGGTATTAAAATCTGCATCATGAGGATTTGGTCTCGCTTTTCCAAGGCTTGAGTAAGCATACCCCGATTAGTAATTAGCTCAATTTGCGTTTCTAATGTTTCCTGTTCATATTGCAAATCTTGCTCAACCCGTTTGCTAAAAACTGCAATGTCTTGGCGCGCATTACGTTCTAAGCTGTGTGCAAACCAGTGTCCTAACACAAATAACCCAAATAAAAAGACACTGAGACAAATGGTAAGTAGGGGAATGACAATTTTTTGGCTCAGACTCAGCCGCCGGAAAAATCTCTGCATGGTAAACTATTCAAATTATTTAGCGGGAACGAAGCCATTTTTCTCTAGTATTTTACTACCTTCCTGACTGAAGACAAAATCAATAAAACCTTGAGTAGACAGAGATGGTTTTTTACTCCAAATTATTTCTATGTGGCGTACCATTTGATATTTGCCATTAGTGAAGTTTTCTATCTTGGGAGAAATACCATTAAGACTCAAACGATTCACTGGTAGTTGATTAATAATAGAAGTTGCTAATGAAAATGCCCCAATGGTATGGGGTGTGCTTTGGAGGGTATCTATTAATTCTCCTTCTTTATTTAAAATCACGGCTTGAGTTGTGGTCGTTTCTTTACCTAAATAATATTTGCGTAATAGTTTTTTGGCTGACTCGTCTTCAGGCCGATCTAAAACTATAATTTTGGCATTGGGGCCACCTAATTGTTGCCAATTCGTGATTTCACCGCGATAAATGGCTTGCAGTTGTTTGGTTGTCAGGTTAGTGACACCTTTGACACTACTGTGAGTCGCTACTAATAATAAATCTGTTGCTAATTCACGGGATTGAATTTTACCGTTATCTTCTTCTGGTTTGAGTTTATGACTACTACCGGCAATATCAACAAGACTATTTTTGAGAGATGAGATTGCTCCTTCAGATTGGCTACTAGCAGTAAACTCTATCTTAATTGCGGGATTTTTGGCTTGATACTCTTTAGCCAAGAGTTTTAAAACTGTTATGGTTGAACTAGAACCGCTAATTTTGATGATGTTTTCTGCTTGAGAATTAGTTGCCTGGGGTGTTTGTTCAAAAGCTGCTATCTCAGAGTCATTAAATTTGACCACATTACAACTACACAAACCCAGTAATGTAAAACCTATGATGATAGAGTGAATGGGATTTTTCATAAGAGTCAGTTAATATGCCCAAGATATCAGGTATAATCCTTTACATTTGTTTAATATTCCCCCATTGTAACCAAAAGTAACTTTTAAATCAGTTTTTCACAAAAAAATCCCTGAATTTTCATATAATTCAGGGATTTTTCGCTTTAAATTCATATCAATTATAAGTTTCAACTCACTTGTGAATTTTGTTGCATTTTCACTAAAAATAGTAGCTCTTGGGTAGTCAAACTGCGTTTTTTCTGCACAGATGCTTGGCGTACTGCGTCTAAGACGGATTGAGTATCTTCGGAGTTGAGAATAATACCATGCTGTTCTAAGATGCTGGATAATAAATGTCTCCCAGAATGCTTACCTACCACTAAACGCCGGGAACTACCAACTTCTTCCGGTGCAAATGGCTCATAGGTGTGGGGATTTTGCAGTACCCCATGAGCATGAATACCTGATTCATGGGCAAAGTTATTGTCTCCCACGATTGCTTTCCAAGGTGGTACGCCGTAACCTGATGCAGATGCTACTAGTCGAGAAATTTCTATCAATCGTTGTGTATCAATTTTTAAATTATATTTATATAGATGTTTCAAAGCCATGACGACTTCTTCTAAAGCTGCATTACCAGCCCTTTCTCCTAAACCATTGACTGTAGTATTAATAGATGTAGCACCTGCTTTCACCCCAGCTAGGGCGTTAGCTGTGGCTAAACCGAAATCATTGTGAGTGTGCATTTCTATAGGAATAGCCAAAGCTGTTACGAGTTGTTTGACTTTGGTGTAAATGGTAAAAGGTTCGAGAATCCCTACGGTGTCACAATAGCGAAATCTCGATGCTCCCCATGCTTGAGCTGAAAGCACGACATCTTGGAGGAAATTATCTTCGGCTCTAGAAGAATCTTCTCCGCCTACGGAAACGAAAAGCCCTTGATCAACAGCAAAACTTACGCTTTCTTTGAGCTTTTGCAGCACTAATTGCCATTTACCTTGAAATTTGGCGTTAATTTGGATGTTAGAAACGGGAATCGATATATGTACCCGTTGCAAACCACAAGCAATGGAAGCTTGAACATCTGAAATTACGGCGCGATTCCAACCTAATAGCTTGGCTTGCAAACCTAACTCACAAATCGCAGCAATGGCGTTTTGTTCAGCCTTCCCCATTGCAGGAATACCGACTTCAATTTCATCAACGCCAATCGCATCTAGAAATGTGGCGATCGCAATTTTTTCTTCTATGTTAAAAGCAACACTAGCCGCTTGTTCACCATCACGTAATGTGGTGTCATTAATCAAAACTTGGTTCATTTTTATTGATGCTGATTGCTCATTATTTATCGTAATGGATTCTACTTCTGTATTTTTAGCATCGGCGAAAAAAATATGAGTTTTCTGTTGTAACCAAGCAGTGATTAATAATTAACGGCTAGTGGGTAATATTTCCACAGATGTAAATCGCGATCGCACATTAATTATACATAACATCAATCAAACTGTTTTACTACTAGATTAATCTGCATTCATGGATATTTATGATCATAAATCTGTATTATCTGTTAATGTTTCTGGTGTGACAACTCTAACGTGTTCAAAAAAACGAGATATCCAAGGTAAAGCTACTAGAATCATCGTCAAAACCAATAAAAATATAGAAATACCCAAAATCTGATCACGGGGAATTTCTAATACACCACGCAAAATTACTTCTCGTAAAGCAGAAACTATAGTAATTTCTGCTGCTGCGCCTACAGAAATCTTCTGCGTTTGCAAATAGTCAATTAATAGACGAAATAGCTCAACCAAAATCAAAATAAATAAAATATCAGATGTAACTTCTCGTAAATCTAATGGACGTAAAAACGACAAAAACATATCGGCTAAGCGGATGAGCATGACAAAAAATAAGCCCACGCACAGAGAAATAATAATAATATCTTGAAAAACTT